>JAADGO010000073.1 GCA_013152355.1 Chlorobiota bacterium | reverse complement strand
GGACGCGGGTTCGATTCCCGCCAGCTCCACGAATGAAATAAAATGAAATGAGATGGAAAAGCTGTCAGCCAACCGGCGGATGGCTTTTTTGCTTTGAAAAAACTACGGGAGGAGAGATTTATCCCAATAAACAAAGTAAAATCGGGAACTCCCACCAGCTCCACGACTTTTTACAATGAAGTTGTTTAAAGTTAAAGGGGATAAATCTAAGACTCCAAAAATATAGTAGATTTCAATATTGAAAGTTACTTCATTATTAAAAGAAAGATACTGCAACAAGGCAAAAACTCTCCTCTAAGTTTTAAGATTGCATGTAAATCACAATAATTAAAAATAGAATTATAAAAATGTATTTTATTTCGTATATTTGTAGTAAATGTGCAATAAATACAAATAGAGATGATACTTGAATTTAAAATACAGAACTTCCTGTCGTTTAAGGACGAAGTGGTTTTTAGCTTTGAAGCAACACCAGATACTACTTTGGAAGATTATTATGTAACTGAAGTTGCACCAGGTGTAAGGATATTAAAAATGGCAATGGTTTACGGAGCAAATGCTTCCGGGAAAAGTAATCTACTTGAGGCTTTTAACTTTATCCATGACTTTATAGAGGAAATACCAAAAGAAAAAGGAGAGGAAACAGGATTCACACCTTTTAAGTTTGATAAAACAAAAGATCAAATTGGGAGTTTTGAGCTTACATTTTATATCGGAGATAAAAAACATAGGTATATATTAGAAATTGATGAACAGAAGATTTACAAAGAAACTCTCTTTTTTTATCCAGGTACTCAACCAGCAGTTATTTTTGATAGACATTTGGATAAAGAAAATCAGATTTCAGTAATAGGATTTGGACCAAAAATAAAAATTTCAAATACAGCTAAAGAACAGATACAGCTTAAAACCTTAAAAAACACTTCGGTATTTGCCGCTTACTCACAGGTTAACATTGCAATTACTGAATTGGAAAAGGTAAATCAGTGGTTTAAGAATCAATTTATGTCTGTAATCGATCCATATACTACTTTAACAAAATATACTGACAGTCATATTGAAAAAAATTCCAAATTAAAAGATTGGACATTAAAATTTATAAAGGAAGCCGACATTAATATATCCAACATATTATTTGAAGAAGAAGTTAGAATTATTCCCGATGAATTAATTGAAATGTTTAAGAATTCTTCTATTCCAAAAGAAGAAAAGATAAGAATTTCCAAAGAAAAAAATATCCATATCCAAACAACAGTTTTTGAGCACACTATAAAAAAAGGAGGAAAGGAAGAATTATACAAATTACCCAAATGGTTGCAATCAAAAGGCACAATGCGTTATTATGGGCTTTCTGCACCATTTTTCAACACCATTAAAAATGACGGATTTTTACCGATAGATGAAATTGGTTCGGCATTACACCCTTTGTTAGTTATGCACTTCCTAAAAGAGTTCCTAAAAAAATCAAAACAGGCACAATTGCTTTTTACAACGCATAACCTTTCATTATTGATGGAAAAGGATATTTTAAGAAAGGATGCAATCTGGTTTACAGAGAAAAAAGAAGATGGTTCAACATCGCTGTATTCAATGGCTGATTTTAATTTCAGAAAAGAACTTTCATTTTACAATGCCTATAAACAAGGGAAATTTGGAGCTATTCCAGAATTTGAAAATTAGAATATGGCAAGGAAACAAGGAAATAGAATACTTCGAACAAGTTTTGCCGTTTTGGGAGATGGTAAAACAGAGCAAGCATACCTCAAACACTTAAAAAGTTTAAAGGGGTATAAGTATTCTGTTTATCCATCGTTGTTCAATGATATTACAATTGAAAGTGCAGAAAAGAAAATAGACGAACTTCTATCTGGCGGATGTGACCTGATTGTTTATCTAACAGATTATGATACTGTGGTTAATCAGGATAAACAGGAGAGATTTAATGCACTCATTCAAAATTATGCCGAGGTAGATGAAGTGTTGATCTATGAAAGTATGCCAAGTATCGAGTTTTGGTTTTTACTGCATTATAAGTTAACAACAAAGGAATTTGTAAATGCTGAAGAGGTAACCCGGTTATTACGAAATTATATACCCGATTTTTCAAAAACAAAAACTTTTCTGGAAAATCGGAAATGGGTAGAGGACATGAGTGGCAACGGACAGCTTGAAACTGCTATTGCCAATGCTCGCACTGTGTTGCGTCAGAAGGAGAATGACGATGTAAGCGATCATTTCCCTTTTACAAAGGTGCATTTGGGAATTGACAAGTTTGAGGGTCAAAAAAATAAGGATATAAAAAAATTAAGGGGTATTGGGTTAGAAAAATAAAAAGCCATGAAAAAAGAATCCATGTTTTTCGATGTACACATGCACGCTTTTAATTTAAGCCATGCCGGTTTGCTTGCTTTTATTAATCGTGCGGTGCTCAATTCAAACCTTACTTTGAATGATATTTACGACAAGAAGATTTTGAAAATTATCGTTGCCTTTATTAAGCCTAAATTGTTGAAACTTAAAAAATGAATGGGAAAATACCGGCAAGAATATCCTTATAGCCGGCAAAGAGTTCAAAAAAGTAGTCCTGGCCCCACTTATGATGGATTTTAATAATAAAGGGTTTACCGGCCTTGACAAAGAAAAAATCCATTACTATTTACCCCCAAGGAAACAAATTATGGATCAATTAGTTGACCTTTTTACCGGGATCAAACAATATTATGATTTTAGTGACATCCAACTTTTTGAGATCTTCCCCTTTTTAGCTGTTAACACTGAAAACCTTGAATTTGGCAATGAATCGACCCGGTACTATAAAAAAACATTGAAAGACATATTAAATCAATACTTTAAAGATTTTAGCAAAGATGATTCAGGTGATGGCAGATATGAATACCTTTCGAACAAACTTGACAGATTAAGAAAACCACAATCAAATGGTCCAAATGAAAAGTTCAACCCCCTCGATTCAGGTTTCTATTATTTTGCAGGAATAAAATTATACCCCCCATTGGGATTTGACCCCTGGCCCGATGGCAATGATGAAAAATCAAAACAGAAACTAAAAAAGGCCTGCTACTTATATGAGTTTTGTGTTGAAAAGAATATCCCCATTACCACACATTGTAGTAATGGCGGATTTATGGTTGCAGGCAAAGAGGATGCTCGAAAATTTACAAATCCCCAAAGGTGGAAAAATGTATTGGAGGCCTACCCTAAATTAAAAGTTAATTTCGCACACGATGGAATCCATGACGGGGATAAAGTTGAGACCGAATGGAACAGGACAATCCTTGGATACGTTATTAAATACGACAATGTATTTTTTGATATTGCTGACAATGTTTATGAGCGTGATTATTTTAAGCGGTTCTTCAACTTTATACTGAAACAAAATTTCACCTCGGTACAGTTGGAGAAAATTTCCAGGCGGATGCTTTTTGGCACTGATTTTATGATGCTCCTCTTAGGTTCAAAGTCTTACTATGATTACCTGGTTAGTTTTTCTGAAACGAATGCCTTTAATGATGCTTTTGTCGACAAATACGCGATTTGCAATAAAAATTCATTTGAATTCATTTTTGGTGAATAATACGAAAAGCTATTGTTGAAGTTGCTTAACTTTAGGGGGACTTTAAAAAATTATCGTTAACAATAGTAAAGCATTCAGCGGGTAGCTCTGCATCCGTAAAGCCTGATTCTGCCACCTTCGGGGAGTTTTTAGCTGCAACCTGGGTAATTATGCCAGAATATGATAGAAAAATCCTATCGGAAAAATGTAGGAAAGTTGAAACTTTGGAAAAAAATTATACCTCGATATGAAAAACCTAAAATTATTCAAACAACTCTTTTACCCTTCTTTTTCACTATTCGCCATATTTTTACTTGCAACAGGGCATTCACTTGCCCAGGATCAAACCATCCCGGGAAAAGTAACCACGCCATATCCAACCATTATAAACCTCGCAGTGGAATGGCATATCCAGGGCGATGATAATTTAAACGGAACTGTTACAGTACAATATAGGGAGGAAGGCACTTCCGGGTGGAGGCAGGGCATGCCTTTACGAAGAGTACCGGCCGGAGAGAACATTGGTTTTAAATGGGAGAATAAACACTCGGGCAGCATTTTTGACCTTCAACCAGATACCAAATACGAGATAAAACTTAACCTTAGCGACCCTGACGGTGGGGAAGCCGAAAAAATAGTGATAGCCCGCACCCGCCCCGTACCTACAATAAACAGCGATGCCACGATAATTGAGTTGGAACCAGGCTATCACGATACATTGTTCACAAAAAGCGGCAGTGCCGGTAAACCAATGGTTTACAGGTGCAGCAAAGGTAAAGCAACCTATTCATTTATAGATGTACAAAATAAAAAATGGGTATTTATTGAAGGGCTGCACGTTAAAAACCCAAATAAGGATGGCAAGGGCATACAATTAAATGGTGCACAGGATTGTGTCGTACGCAACTGTACTATTGATGCAGTATATGGCATTGTTGCCTATAAGCCAGGGGCAACCAACTGCTACTTCAGCGACAATGTGATTACAGGTATTTCTGTATGGACAAATGAAGCGATGGGGGCGCATGGCAAAAATATAGGAGAAGGGATAGAAATCACTGGCCCGGGAAATGTGGTCTGCTACAACAGGGTAACTGGTTTTAGGGATTGTATATCGACAATGGAAGACCAGCATGTGGTTAATCAGATGTGTATAGATATTTACAACAATGATATTTACAGAGGGCTTGATGACGGGGTAGAAGCCGATTTTTGTTTTTCAAACTGCCGGATTATGCGCAACCGGATTACCAACTGTTATGTTGGGTTAAGTTCTCAACCGGGATTAGGCGGCCCTACCTATTTCATCAGGAATGTAATGTATAATATTGTATATGCTGCCTATAAACTGATGCGATTCAGCCAGGGCGATGTGGTACTGCACAATACCGTGGTTAAAGTTGGCTCCGGCATGGGGGGCAACAGTGCCATGGACTATGCCTACTTCAGGAACAACCTGGCCATTGGCGGCCCCGATGGAAGAGTAAACTGGGGTGATTATGGTGCAGGGACACCTTCAGCTGCCGAAATAACTGACCCCGGAGAACATAGTGATTTCGATTATGATGCTGTTGGGGTTTACGGGATCGATTATAAGGCAACAATTGGAGGCAAACCATTTTCTGAAGTTGAAAAACACGGGATTGAAAGAATAACAATCGAAGGAGTATTCAACAATGTGGAGTTTCCCAATCCACCTATCCCCGAACGCGGCATCCAGGAC
>JAADGO010000048.1 GCA_013152355.1 Chlorobiota bacterium | reverse complement strand
AAGATTGATGCGCATGTCCATATACGGACAAACAACCCTGCTATTATGGATGCTGCCATATCACAGAACTTTAGGTTCATCACCCTGTGTACGCGTTCGGGCAGCCGGGAGTTTATTGACGAGCAACTGGGGTTTGCAAAAGAAATGCACCTGCTTTACCCAAGCAGCCTGGCATATACCACTACTTTTTCAATGGAGGGTTTCGAAAAACCCGGTTGGCAGGAGAAGGTGATAAACCATTTGAGGAAGGATTTTGAGGATGGTGCCGTAGGGGTAAAAGTCTGGAAGGATATTGGGATGACTTTCCGGGACAGCCTGGGGAATTTTATTATGATTGACGACCCGCGGTTTGGACCCATCCTCGATTTTATTGCTGACAATAAAAAAACACTGGTGGCACATATAGGCGAACCTAAAAACTGTTGGCTCCCGCTCGATTCTATGACCGTAAATAACGATAAGATTTATTTTAAGGAGCACCCCCAGTACCACATGTACCTGCATCCCGATTACCCATCGTACGAAAGGCAGGTTGAGTCAAGGGATAATGTTTTGGAAAAGCATCCAAACCTGCGGGTAGTTGGAGCCCACCTGGGAAGCCTTGAGTGGAGTGTGGACGAACTTGCTAAACGGCTGGACCGTTACCCGAACTTTGCCGTTGATATGGCGGCTCGTATATGCCATTTCCAGGTGCAGGACAGGCAAAAAGTAATAGACTTCTTCAAAAAATACCAGGACAGGCTATTGTATGCTACTGATTTTAGTATCAGTAACAGCGATGACCTGGACAAGACAAAAGACGCTATTGAGAAAGAATGGCGTACAGACTGGAAATACTTCTCAACTACACAGGAGATGGAATCACCAAATGTGAATGGTTCATTTCAAGGGCTGGGGCTAAGTGAAGATATATTGAAGAAAATTTATTATGAAAATGCTTTGAAGTGGTATCCCGGGAGTTTTGAATAGTACCCTTATAAAGTTTCGAATCTTGAAGATACATGTCCTGAAGAACTCTGCTTTTTTATGTATAAACTTCTAAGCTTAATTTTATTACAGGCTTTGTTATGCCTGGCCATAACAGGCGTTTCTGCCCGGCAAAAGGAGGTTGTTATACCGGTAACAGGAAATATGGTTTGGTGGTGCGGAATCTCCAACCATGGCGAATTGCTGCCTATGCACAATGGTTACCATGCCAACCTGAACAGCAACTATGGCAACCAGGTACAGCCATTGCTGCTTTCCAATATGGGCCATGTTATATGGTCGGAGCAGCCATTCGAAATAACAATGAAGAACGATACCCTTACTGTTATCTCTTCAACACCTTCGCTTATATATACAAAATCAGGGACTACCTTAAAAGAAGGGTTTAAATATGCTTCTGAGAACTACTTTCCTCCCGCAGGCAAACTTCCCGATGAACTTTTGTTTTCTGCACCGCAATACAATACATGGATCGAGTTAACCTACAACCAGAACCAGGAAGATATTTTAAACTATGCCCGCCAGGTCATTGCCAACGGGTTTCCTCCGGGGGTTCTGATGATTGACGATAACTGGCAGGAAGACTATGGGAAATGGGATTTCCACCCCGGGCGTTTCCCAAATCCTAAAGGCATGATGGACTCGCTTCATCAAATGGGCTTTAAGGTTATGGTGTGGGTTTGCCCGTTTGTCAGCCCCGACTGCGATGTGTACCGTATGTTAAGGGATAAAAACTTATTGCTGAAAGACAAGTCGGGCCGTGCAGCAATTGTAAGGTGGTGGAACGGAGCCAGTGCCCTGCTTGACCTATCAAATGATGAAACAGTAGGTTGGTTTCAAAGCCGGTTAAATTACCTCCAGGAAAAATACGAAGTGGATGGTTTTAAATTCGATGCCGGCGATTTCAGTCATTATACAGGTTGTTATTCATCTGAAATGAAACCTGTAGCCCCCCAGGCCCAGTGTGAATTGTACGCACGCGTAGGTTTGAAATACCCACTGAACGAATACCGTGCAATGTGGAAGATGGCAGGGCAACCTTTGGTTAACCGGTTGAGAGACAAAGCCCATAATTGGGGGGATTTGCAAAAATTAATCCCGGATATCCTGCTTCAGGGGTTTATGGGCTATAATTTTACCTGCCCCGATATGGTTGGCGGGGGTGAGTATGGGTCATTCCTGGAAGGTAGTATTATCGACCAGGATTTAATAGTGCGGTCGGCACAGTGCCATGCGCTTATGCCAATGATGCAATTCTCGGTTGCACCATGGCGGATCCTGGATGAAAAACATCTGGATGCATGTAAAAAGGCAGTTGAGTTACGAAAAAAATATACACCACTTATTCTTGGACTTGCAAAAGAATCGGCTTATACAGGAGCCCCCATTGTACAGTCTATGGAATATGTATTCCCTCACCAGGGGTATGAAAGGGTAAAAGGCCAGTTCTTGTTGGGCGAAAACGTGCTGGTAGCCCCTCTGTTAGAAAAAGGGGAGGGAATCCGAAAAGTGCTGATACCTGAAGGTAAGTGGAAAAATACTGAAGGTGGAATTATAAAAGGCCCAAAAACTATTGAAATTACGGTGGCAATGGATGAATTGCCGGTATTTGAAAGGATAGAATAATTGGTTTTGATATGGGATTATAAATGAAAAAAAATTATAAAAATAAACTTTTGGAATACAGGGCGGCCTACGAAAAGAACCTTTCAGAATCTGTCATCCCGTTTTGGTTAAATAATTCACCTGACTGGCAACATGGAGGGACTTTTTCCTGCCTTGACACTGACAAAACTGTGTATGATTCAAAAAAATACATCTGGCTGATTGGGAGGTCAATTTGGATGTTTTCCCGTTTGTACAATGAATTTGAGAATAACTCCAGGTACCTGGATGTAGCAACTTTGGGTATTGATTATCTTGAAAAATATGCAAAAGACAGCCAGGGGCGCTATTATTTCTCATTGACCAGGGAAGGGAAACCATGGTTCTATCAACGGAAGCCTTACGGGGCAGTATTTGCCATGCTTGCTTATTTGGAATATTCTAAGGCTTCGGGTAAAGAATATTATAAAGAAGAAGCTGTCAGCCTGTTTTGGAAAATTAAAGAATGGATTGAAGATGCTACCAAACTGGGCAGGCCCTCAATGCCGGGAGTCCCTCCCATGAGTAACCTGGCTAATGTAATGGTACTTGCCAGTATGGCTATTGAGTTGGCAGAAGTAGATGATAACCCGCGCTATATAGATATTATTAAGCAGGCTTTAAATGGGTGCAAAATGCACTTTAATCCTGATTTGAATATTTTAATGGAAAATGCCCCCCTCGAAACAGGAGTAAATATCAGGCAATGGCCCGAAGGCAGGATTTTCAATCCGGGGCATTCAATTGAGGTTGCCTGGTTTATCCTTCACCTTGTAAAACATGTACCTGATATGCAAATGCAAAATTTGGCTCTTGAGGTGTTGGAAGGAAGCCTTGAATATGGTTGGGATAAAGAGTTTGGCGGTATTTATTATTTTATGGATATTGAGGGTAAACCAACACTACAGTTGGAGTCAAATATGAAACTATGGTGGCCGCATACCGAAGCTATATATGCTTTAGTAATGGCTTACTGCCTGACCAAAGAAAATAAATGGCTTGATTGGCTGGAAAAAGTCCATGATTATACATTTGCCCATTTTGTTGATTGGGAAAACGGTGGCTGGTTTGGCTATTGCGATCGTCAGGGTAACCTGACCCACACCTGTAAAGGTGGCAATTACAAAGGTTTTTTCCATGTGCCCAGGGCTTTGCTTTTTAGTATTCAGGAAATCGACAGGTTTTTAGGGGGGAGTAAGTTTTAATGGGGTATTGGGGAAGAGTTTAGAGATTATCCATCCATTCATTCAATGGAGGTATTCACTTTTTGATTCTCTCATTATTTTTTTAAGTAACAAATGCACAAACAGACTAATTCTCAGGGAAGTACCTGGTATCTAAGCTTAATATGCCTGGTTGCTTCGCTGGGCGGGTTACTTTTTGGTTTTGATACGGCTGTAATCTCAGGCACCGTGGGAATGGTTGAAACACAATTCTTCCTGTCAAAACTGGAGGTGGGATGGTTTACAAGTTCTGCCCTGATTGGTTGTATTTTAGGGGCAGTTGTAGCTGGTGCCCTGGGTGACAGGTACGGGCGGAAACCAGTATTGGTTATTGCATCCTTATTATTCTTTATGTCGGCATTGGGTTCTGCAATTCTGCCAACTTTCACTTTACTGATTCCTGCAAGAATGATCGGAGGTATTGGAGTTGGTATCGCATCGGTATTGTCTCCTTTATACATTTCCGAATTTTCTCCACCAAAAATAAGAGGGCGCCTGGTCGCATTGTATCAATTGTCGATTGTGGCAGGTATCCTGCTTGCATACCTTTCTAATTGGTTGTTACTGGAGTATTCCTCCAATAACCTGTATGCTTTTGGCGGGGAGGGCATGTTCCATAAAGTATTTGTTTCAGAAGCGTGGCGGTCGATGTTTGGAATGGAGGTGTTGCCCGCAGTTTTATTCTTCCAACTGCTGCTATTTGTCCCTGAAAGCCCCAGGTGGTTGATCCAAAATGGCAAAGAACTCAACGGTAAAAGTATTTTAGAGAAGATTAGTGGATTGGAAGTTGCCAAAAATGAATTCAAAGAAATCTTAAATTCGTTTAACCAGGAAAAAGGCAAAATAAGAGAACTGTTTAAACCCGGTTTACGGACAGCATTGATGGTTGGTATAGGATTATCCGTTTTTGGGCAGCTAACAGGTATAAATGCAGTTATTTATTATGGCCCTTCCATTTTGGAGGAGACAGGTATTCAACTTGGAAGTGCTTTGCAATTTCAGGTTATTCTGGGGATTATCAATCTTGTTTTCACCGCTCTTGCATTGTGGGCAATAGATAAACTGGGAAGAAGGCCATTGTTGATTGGAGGAATGGCAATGGTAGTTGTTACGTTACTTGTTGCAGGCTTTTTGTTTACTTCTGACAGTCCAAATGGAGTTCTTATTGTAGCTGTGTTAGGTGCTTATATTGCCAGTATCGCATTTTCCATTTGTGCTGTTATCTGGGTGCTCACACCCGAAATATTCCCAAACCGTTTAAGGGGGAGGGCCATGTCGATTGCGGCTTTCAGCAATTGGGTGACAAATACTTTGGCTGCTTACCTGTTCCCATGGTATGTCGCCACATTTGGTATGCACACCGGATTTTTTACTTTTGCTGCTATTTGCCTGATTGCCACATTGTTCTTCTGGAAGTTTGTCCCGGAAACAAAAGGGAAAAGCCTGGAGGAAATAGAACAGTTATT
>JAADGO010000237.1 GCA_013152355.1 Chlorobiota bacterium | reverse complement strand
GATATAGTAGTAACTGCATCAAGGAATGAATTGATTTCATTTAAAACACCGGATGCCATTTCTGTTTTGACAAAACAAGATATCCAAACCGATGCGCCCCGCTCAATGGCTGAAGCACTAATCGGTGTAACCGGTGTTTGGATGCAAAAAACAAACCATGGCGGTGGTTCGCCCTTCATAAGAGGCTTGACCGGCAACCAAACCCTTATTTTAATCGATGGCATCCGGCTGAACAATTCAGCATTCCGTTACGGGCCAAACCAATACTTCAACACCATCGGTCTTTTTACAGTAAGGCAGGTAGAGGTAATAAGGGGCAAAGGCTCTGTACTTTATGGCAGCGATGCATTGGGGGGCGTTATCAATGTGATTACAAAATCCCCGGAATTCAAAACCGGGAAGCCTCAACTGGCAGGGTTAACCAATGGCAAGCTTATGAGCCACGGCATGGAGCAATCTGCGGCAGGGCAGTTAGCTTACCAGGCTGCTAATTTTTCAATACTTGGCACTGCCAGTTTCAAAAACTTCGGCGACCTTTATGCAGGCGGCAATTTAGGTAAAGAGGCTCCTTCGGGATACGATGAAAACGGGTTAAGCCTTAAGGCGAGATACAAAATATCAAACAACTGGCTCATAACATCGGCATTTCAACAGTTAAGGCAAAACGATGTCCCACGGTTCGACCAGGTAACACAACGGGGCTACCAACGCTATAGTTTCGACCCGCAAATACATAGGTTAATGTATGCCCGGGCTAAATATTCCGGGGGTAATAAATTTTTCAGGAGCATAAAGCTCACCGTGTCAAACCAGGTATCCGATGAAACACGGATTATCCAAAAAGACGGGAACCCAATACTTAAAAAGGAACATGATATGGTGAAAAGCTTTGGCATGGCTGCCGATGTTTATTCAACCTTTACGGAAAAATGGACTGCTGTTACCGGGATTGAGTATTACCGCGATAAAATAAATTCATCGAAGATTGAAATAAATACCGTAACGAATACTACGAAGAAGAAACGCGGGTTATACCCCGATGGCTCAACATCATCGAACCTGGCTGTATTTAGTAAGCACACTTATGAATTGGGAAGGATAAGCATAAGTTTTGGTGGCAGGTTTAACACGTTTGTGCTAAATGTTTTTGACAAGCAATTTGGCAATGTAGAGCTAAAACCCAGTTCTTTGGTCGGGAACTTTTCTTTGCAATATTACTTAAATAATACCAGCCAGCTAATCTTGTCTGCAAACTCGGCATTCAGGGCTCCAAACATTAACGATGTAAGCAGTTTCGGGCTGTTTGATTATGGTATTGAAATCCCATCGGATGAACTCAGCCCTGAAAAAGCGTACACCTTCGAAGCAGGATTTAAAAAGAGAACAGAAAGTTTCTCATTTTCATTATTTGCTTTTAACACCATGCTTAAAAACCAGATTGTCAGGGTTAAAGCCCGGTTCAATGGAAGCGAATATATTGACGGAGAGCGGGTTTATAAAAAAGCAAATACTGCAAAGTCAAACATAGTGGGGCTTGAAGCCGAATCGGGCATACAATTCAACCAGCACATTTCAATGACCAACAACCTTACATGGCTTTACGGGAAAGACCTCACAAAAAACACCCCTATGCGGCGAATTCCGCCACTAAACGGGAAACTGGCAGTACGCTATTCCAAATCCAGTTTTTTTTGCGAAACAGGTTTCTTATTTGCCACAAAACAGGACAGGCTTTCAAGCGGCGATATTGATGACCACCGTATCCCCGATGGCGGCACTCCCGGATGGAGTATCCTAAACACAAAGCTTGGTTATGTGTGGAGGAATTTCTCCGTTAATTCAGGAATCCAAAATATTTTCAACAAAGCTTACCGCGTTCACGGGTCAGGAGTTGACGGCTATGGCAGGTATGCCTGGATGTCGGTACTATACCGTTTTACAATTTAATAAAAGTAAGAAACTGAGGTCCATTTCGTAAAGTTGTGGGGCAAGCATAAATATTAGCTAATCTGAACAAGAAATTAATAAAATCCAATGGAATCAAGATGTTGCTCGTAGATTTTCAGTTTAACTTTAAACAACTTCTATATCAGCCACTCCTCTTTATGTAACTCTGAATGCCTTAATTTCATCTTTGTATTAAAAAAAGAATCCCAAAGGGATGAAATGTAATAGCACAGGATGCAGTGTAACGAAATCCTGTGGGGGCACGTTAATGTATGGCAGGGCTGAAAGCCCGGGAGGTAATGAATTTTAAAATATCCAATTTCTTACGGCCTTCCCGGAACATTATCTTAGTGCTTCCTCTTCCTTTTATTAATATGTTCCAGATACGCCTTTAAGTATTTTTCATCATTTTCGTCACTATCGCCATAATAGGTACGGAGTTTATCCAATTTAGCGTGCATTTCTTTTCGTACCCCGGCATATTCCGGGTCGTTGTAAACGCTCCTCATTTCCGAAGGGTCTTTCTCCAGGTCGTACAACTCCCACTCATCAATATCGTAATAAAAATGTATCAATTTATAACGTTCGGTGGCAATCCCATAATGGCGTTTTACCATGTGTACCGAAGGGTATTCATAATAGGTATAATAAACGGCATCACGGTATTTATCGGTTTTGCCACTTACCAGGTCGCGGAAAGATACCCCCTGCATATCCGAAGGTATCCCTACTCCTGCATAATCGAGCAAGGTTGGCGCGAAGTCAATATTCTGCACCAGTTTGTCAATTTTCGTCCCCGGTTTAATTTCTTTTGGGTATCGGACTAAAAGCGGGGTGCGGAACGACTCTTTGTACATGAACCGCTTATCAAACCACCCGTGTTCGCCTAAATAAAACCCCTGGTCGGAAGTATAAACTACAATAGTATTATCAGCCAACCCGTTTTTTTCCAGGTAGTCCAGTACCTCTCCGACTCCATCGTCAACCGATTTGATACAACGGAGGTAGTCTTTAATATAACGGTTAAACTTCCACAATGCCAGCTCTTTGCCTTCAAGTTTTTCATTCAGGAATTCCTGGTTTTTTCCTTCATACGCTGCCATCCAGTTGGCCCGTTGTTCATCGTTCATGCGCTTAAGGTCGCGGACAAAACTTGTTGTATCGCCATTTGGGTCAACAATAAGTTTAAAATCGTGGCCCCATTTAGCATCAACAGCCACTTTCATTTCCTGCTCTTTAGCCGCTCTGCCACGCCCTTCATAATCATCAAAATAGTTGGCAGGAGGGTCGAATGTTACATCATCGTACAGGTTTAAATATTTCGGGGCAGGAAGCCAGTTGCGGTGGGGGGCTTTCTGGTTGTAGAGCAAACAAAACGGTTTGGTTTTATCGCGTTTGTTTTGCAGCCAGTCAAGGGTGGTTTCTGTAATAATCTCGGTACAATAACCTTCAATCCGCTTTTCCTTGCCATTGATATAGAAATCGGGGTTGTAATAACTCCCCTGCCCCTGCAATACCATCGAGAAATCAAATCCCTGAGGGATACCGTCCAGGTGGATTTTCCCAACAATTGCGGTTTGATAGCCGTTTGCCCGCAAAATTTTTGGGAAGTTCTCCTGGTCCCAGTTAAAAGGCTGTACATTATCAACTTTGCCATTTTTAAAGCTGTGCTTCCCGGTTAGCAAGACCGCCCGGCTGGGTGCACAAATTGAATTGGAAACACATGCCCTGGTAAAAATAGCCCCACCTTCGGCAATGCGGTCGATATTCGGGGTTTTATTCAACCCATAACCATACGCACTAATTGCCTGGTAGGCATGGTCATCGCTCATTATAAACAGGATGTTAGGCTTTTCCTGTACTTCTTTTTTAACAGAACAATTTACCAGAATAAAGCCTATAGCCAATAAATAGAATGCCCTTACAAAGTTTTTAGATAATTTCATGCCGGTATTTTTTTCAAAAATACCAATTTATTTATTTAATCAAAATTATATCTGACGCTAAGAATACCCTATTCCCGGGAAATTAGATTTAACAAATAAATTTTAATATATTGGAAACTGCTAACCTAATATAAAATTATGGTTATTGTTTCGAACCTAAAATCATGGAAAATATGAAAAAAATTATCATTCTTTTAGCCTTGGCTATTGGAACTGCGGTAAGCATTGCCCAAAACAACGATGAGCTGGTAAAAACAGGTTGGAATTTCGGGGCATTGCCAACAATCACTTTCGATTCGGACCTTGGTTTTCAGTATGGGGCATTGGTCAACCTTTATAACTACGGCGATGGGGCACGCTACCCGGAATACGACCAATCGCTGTATTTTGAGGTTTCAAGGTTTACCAAGGGAAGCGGGATCAACAGGTTCTATTTTGATTCTGACCACTTAATCCCCGGGCTACAAACTTCGGTCGATATTAGCTATCTGTCGGACCAGGCTTACGATTTCTATGGATTTAACGGGTACGATGCGATTGTAAATAATGCATGGTTAGAAAAAAATAACCCAAACAGGTTATACTATAAATACGACCGCAAGATGTTTCGGTTTAAAGTTGACCTGCTGGGGAAACTTGTAGGAGATAACCTCCATTGGATAACAGGTATTAATTTCCTGAATTTTAAAATAAACCCTGTTGATATCCAAAAATTAAATGAAGGTAAGGAAGGGGGCGAACTGTTGTCTACAGGCCCGGGGTTGTTCGAGAAATACCAGGACTGGGGTGTTATTCCTGCCAAAGAGGCCGATGGCGGATTTATACCGACTTTTAAAGCCGGGCTGGTTTACGACTCAAGAGACAACCGCCCCAACCCAATGAAAGGGTTATGGGCAGAGGCAGTGCTCGTTGCAGCACCTGAAATCCTGGGGGCAAAACAGTCGTTTGCCAAACTGAGCCTGACCTACAGGCAATACTTTACCATAATACCTAAAGACTTATCGTTTGCTTACCGTTTGGCTTACCAGGCGACAATTGCCGGGCATGCCCCGTTTTATTACCAATCGCAGGTGATTACGTCTGTACTGACCGGGGCTTTGTCGGAAGGGCTGGGTGGTGCAAAAACATTACGTGGAATAAGGCGCAACAGGGTAGTAGGCGATGGTTTTTTCTTTGGGAATGCTGAATTGCGCTGGAAATTTGCCAGGTTTAGGTTTATCAACAACAACTTTTACCTTGGGCTAAACGGATTCATAGATGCCGGGAAAGTAACAAAAAAGGTTGATGTGAAAAGTATAGTCAGTGCCTCACAGCCGGATTATTTTAGCCCGGAGGCAGAAAAACTGCATACTTCTGTTGGTGCAGGACTTGGTGCAGGACTGCGGATAGCAATGAATGAGAACTTCATAATCTCCATTGATTATGGCATGGCAACTGATGTACAGGATGGGGATTCAGGTATGTACATAGGGCTGAATTACCTGTTTTAACCTGCTCTGGGTGAAAGGAACTCCCAAAAACTTAGATTTATTTATCAATAAAAATAAGGAGTATCAAATTTTCAGGTACCCCTTATTTATTGATAAAAAGCCATTTACCTTAAAACCCAAGTACATCAATACTGGGGATTGAAGATTCAATAGGTATAGTGTTGATATTGACTGCCTTGCGTATTGCTAA
>JAADGO010000227.1 GCA_013152355.1 Chlorobiota bacterium | reverse complement strand
AAGAAACTTTGTGATTCCTGTATTCTCCATGTTCTTCAAGGTTAAGTTCCTTCCTTTCGAGGTTAGAAGAGGCCTATTTCTCCAAAATAATATTTACTCCAGGTTTTGAACTAGTAAAGTTCCTACTCTTGTTTGTTTTGGGCAGTGATGCTATAATCCTCCGCAAATAAAGATATATATAGTAAAAATGAAAGGTAACGCAGGGTGCCTTGGGGATTATATTAGCATTATTTAAGGTTTTTATCTTTTAAATACTTATTTTTATTGCGTTAAACTATCTTAAAATTAACGGCCTTAAGTCATGACTAAAACTAAAATCTTACGGATTGGATTCCCATTCGTCACCTTTATATTTCCTATACTTTTGCTTCTCCAGTGCAAAACTCCCGAAAAGAGAAGTTTGCCTGAGGGAGCCATCCCAATATCAGAACCGGGCAATTATGGTAAAGCCGGGGCTACCTATATGCTGATGAATGATATTGTAAGCGACAAGAGTGCTATTTTCCTGGGTAAGGATATTACGTTAGACCTAAACGGTTATACCATTACTTATGCAGGAGGTAATTACGAACATATCCCCAATTTTGGATTCGAGGAGGGGGTAGGGGACTGGGATATTTCAAAAGCCCCGGGGGCAAAGGTTGTCAATACAGCAGAGGTACACTCATTCATCGGCGAAAAGATTATGAGTCTTGAAGCAGGGGATGAGATTGTTTCGCCATATATTTCACTGCCCGTTGAGGGGCGTTCTTATTTTGCTATGTGCGGAGTTACCGGGCGGTATTACCATGACATGGGAGGCGATGTGAGCAAAAACATGAAGGTTAGTATTTATGTTGATGATGAACAGGGGGATGAGGTACAATGTATAAACCGGTATGGCGACACAACCATGGTAGGCTGCCCCGTTATCAGCCGTTCGCCGCAGCTGGGTGGCGGATTTGTATTTGCACACCTGAAAAACCTCCCGGCAGGGAAATACCGTATTCGCATTAAGGCTGAAACCGATTGCCTGGTCGACCAGATTGATATCCGCCCTGCAATGGATGTAGGTGTTGGGATTGTGGGGGATACACATCCTTACGGGCATTACGACCATTTGTACAATAGGGTGCATAGCGCGTTTTATGATTATACCGGTGATTTTTCGAAAGCCACCCCCATTCCAGGTATCCCAAAAGTAGAAGGGAGGGGTACGGTTACCATAAAAAACGGGGTAATAAAAAACGGGGCCTTAGGGGTAATGTCATGGGGCATCCAATCAACTGCGGAAGACGTTAGGATAATCCTTGATAATGTGAAAATAATCTCATCGGGGATTAATACCATTGCAGTTGACGTGCCTCACGCAACTATAACAAACTGTAAATTCGATATTAACAACCCTTTCATCATCAACAGGCATGGCTCTGAATTTTATGCTGTGGATTTAAGAGGAGAGACGGCTTCCGAAGTTTCGTATTCGGAATTTTATGGCGGGCAGGGGTGCCTGGTGGTAAAAGGATTGGATTCAAAAATTCATCATAATTATTTTGCTAACCGGCAGGCAGTTACTAACCATTATAGCATAATGGCTATGGGAGATGGTACAGATATATTTGAAAATAAGATTGAGCCTGAAATAGGTTCTGGGCTAGAGATTTTCAGGCATAAAAATATTGAAATCTTCAATAATAATTTTATAATCAAAGCATCGCCGCCAAGTTGCGAATACCACGAACATTATAGTACCAATGCCATCAGGGTTGCCGATTATGGGGCAGAGCCGGGGTCGCCCCGTGGATGTTACGGGAACAGGATTTACAACAATAAATTTCATATTACCGGGAAAAAGTTTAAGCAATACCCCGATTATATCCCCATGGCTGCTGCATTTTTCTTTAGTTCCAGTGCCGGGGATAATTATGTTTTTGGCAATGAGATAGTTGTTGACCAGCAAGATCCTGGGACGGATGCCGAAGCATTTGCATTTTATATAGGCAATGCCAGGGGCGGGCAGCTGTATAACAACCGGATAACCACTAACGTAACGCCAATTTGGGTCGCCAGTGGGTACGGGATTGCAATTGGCACAAAAATATTCAATAACACAATCATAAAAGCACCAAATACAACTATCGATTTTAAACCGGTGAGGATGGGGTCGTATGAACAACCAATCTGTATTGCCGAAAATGTTGAATTTGACTCTAATGAATTTGTGGGGATGGACTTTGGAATAGATGCAACCAACCAGCACCATAGTTATACGGTTTTATGGACACTAAAAGTAAATAGTGGAGCTGCTGGTTCTGAAATAATAATCATAGACAAAAACGGGCAGGAAGTAGTAAATCAGAAAACAGGGGGCAACGGGGTGTTGAGTGTTAAGTTGATAGAGTATTCAGTTGACGGGCAGGAGAAAATTTATTATTCACCATATACGGTTATGGTTGGGCATAAAGAAAAAGAAGTGGTGCTGAATAAGAATAAAGAAATCAAGATATAGGTTGGAACGGTATCCAGTACAAAAAGGACATGAAAATGAGTTATGATTAAAACCGCATTAATTACTTTTATTGGAATCTCCACATGCTTTTTTTGCAAATGCCAAACAAAAGATGGAATTCTTTTTAGTGAATCATTCGATGATGCAAAATTGGAATCCCGGGGTTGGTATGATGGGACTGATTGTAGGATCTCGGGTGAACCCCGGAAAGGGGAAGGGTGCATTGAATATGAATGGGTTGAAGGAGAACAGAAAGTCCAGGGCTCTTCCCAGCAAAGACACCTGCTCGAACCCGTCAATGAAGTATATATCCGGTTTTACCTGAGGCTTTCTAAAGGTTGGCAATGGACCGGCAGGAATTACCACCCACACCTTACCCATTTTATGACAACCGAAAACTCGGAGTACCACGGGCCGGCCGTAAGCCATCTTACGCTGTACATCGAGCCGGTGAACGGGAAACTCCGCCTGGCAGCTACCGATATACAGAATAAAGACGCTCCTCACGGATTAACCCAGGGCGAGTTGAAGGGCGGTTACAATGGTAAATTATACGACAGCCAGGAAGTCCTTTTCAATGATGATAAATGGCACTGTATTGAAGCGTATTTTAAGCTGAACAGCCTTGACATGGCAAATGGCCAGCCTAATAACGATGGCATTGTAAGAGGCTGGTTTGATGGCG
The DNA here is from genome assembly GCA_013152355.1 of Chlorobiota bacterium. Taxonomy (GTDB): domain Bacteria; phylum Bacteroidota; class Bacteroidia; order Bacteroidales; family Prolixibacteraceae; genus JABMQB01. The sequence continues at coordinate 2,183 of JAADGO010000227.1, read as the reverse complement.
AGATGGTAATTGACCATACCGATGTAATTCTTCGCTCGACCGATTTTCCTGATATGCAAATCAACCAGTTTTTGATGGCTCCCTATTTTGGCCCCGGATTGTTGAACAATGCCCAAAAACTTTGGATTGACGAGATGGTTGTCGGGACAAGGCAGATAGGTTGTTTGCCATAATAGGTATTTGACAACTATTTTTATGGAGAATAATTATTTGCATACCAATTAATAAATTAATCATGAAATATTTTATAAAATATGTATTGCTTTATCTGGCCTTAACAGCATGTACACCCCGCGAAAAATTTGATATAATTATAAAGAACGGTGTCATTTATGACGGTAGTGGATCTCCTTCTTTTGTGGGCGATGTTGCCATTAATAGCGATACCATTGCAGCAATTGGAGATCTAAAATATGCAAAAGGGAAAATGGAGATTGATGCTTCTAATAATGCAATCAGCCCAGGTTTTATCAACGTGCAGAGTTGGGCAGGCGAATCATTGATAGAAGATGGCTGTTCCCAAAGCGATATCCGCCAGGGGGTAACACTTGAAGTAATGGGTGAAGGCTGGTCGTCAGGGCCATTAAATGAAACCATGAAAAAAGAAATAATTGAAGAACAAGGCGATATAAAATATAATATTGAATGGAACACTCTTGGCGAATACCTGGAGTTTTTGGAAAAGAAAGGAGTTTCAACCAATATAGCATCTTATATTGGTGCAACCACTGTTCGGATTAATGTCCTGGATTACCAAAACAGGCCTCCCTCTCCTCAGGAATTGGATTCTATGAAAGCGCTGGTCAGGCAGGCAATGGAAGAAGGGGCTATAGGTATCAGTTCTGCATTGATTTATGCACCCGCTTCATTTGCCCATACTGACGAGTTGGTCGAATTATGCAAAGAAGTAGCAAAATACCAGGGAATTTATATTTCACATATTAGGAGCGAAGGAGATAAATTTTTAGAAGGCCTGGATGAGCTTATACGAATTGCAGAAAAGGCACAAATACATGCAGAAATATACCACCTTAAAGCAGCTGGAACTGAAAACTGGTACAAAATGGATTTGGCAATACAAAAAATAGATTCAGCCAGGCTGGCTGGCTTAAATATTACTGCAAATATGTATAATTACACAGCCGCAGGTACTTATCTTTTTGCTACCATGCCCCAATGGGTGCAGGAAGGGGGGCAAAGGGCGTGGATCGAAAGGTTGAAAGACCCCGTTATTAAGGCGAGGCTAGTTGAAGAAATGAATGCACCAGGTAAAGACTGGGAAAATTTCTTATACATGGTAGGTTCTCCTGATAATATCATGTTGGTAGGATTTAAAAATGATTCATTAAAATATTTAACAGGCAAAACGCTAACAGAGATCTCAGAATTAAGGCATACGATGCCTGCAGAAACTATTATCGACCTGGTAATTCAGGATAACAGCCCCATAGCAGCAGTCTATTTCTTAATGTCGGAAGAGAACATAAAAAAGCAAATAGCGCTTCCATGGTTAAGTTTTGGCTCCGATGAACAATCATTGGCTCCTGCAGGCAATTTCCTGAAAACAAACCCTCATCCAAGAGCTTATGGCAGTTTCAGTAGGTTGTTAGGAAAGTATGTCAGGGATGAGAAAGTAATTACCCTGGAGGAAGCAATCAGGAAACTGACATTCCTTCCCGCGACTAACCTGAAAATCAGGAAAAGGGGATTATTAAAAGAAGGTTATTTCGCCGATGTTGTGGTTTTCGATCCTGCAAAGATAGTGGATCATGCCACTTTCGCCAACCCTCATCAGTATTCAACAGGAGTAGAACATGTTTTTGTTAACGGGCAGCAGGTATTAAAAGATGGCGAGCATACAGGGGCATTGCCCGGACGTTTTGTAAAGGGCCCCGGGTGGAAGGGTAAATCAGAATAGTTAATTGAGTGAATTTATAGATTTTATGAAATAAAAAGTCATTGATTATGAAACAAAGTTTTTCTATTTTATTTTTAATTCTATTAATCTGCCTTTTAGGTTGTGTTTCACACCAGGGCAGCAAATCTGATTTCAGCAATGATATTCAACCTTATGCTGATAATCCAAAATATTGGCAGTACAAAGGGGAACCCGTATTACTACTTGGGGCAAGCAACAACGATAACCTGTTCCAGTCGCCTGATGTCGAAGGGCAGTTGGATTT
>JAADGO010000210.1 GCA_013152355.1 Chlorobiota bacterium | reverse complement strand
GAGGCAATGGCCAGTATCGACCAGTCGGACCTTATGTTTACCGAATCCCCGGGACTTGGGAGTTATACGGCTGTAGGTATCGGCCCGGGTATCGGCACAAAACTAAACACACACCGTGCCTTGCACAAATTGATAAAAAAGCCGGGCAAACCTTTGGTAATCGATGCCGATGCACTAAATATTATATCGGGGCATAAAGAGTGGCTGAAAGAATTGCCTCCACACACAATATTAACCCCACACCCGGGAGAGTTTAAAAGGTTAACAAAAGAGACCTCCGGTTCCTTCGAAAGGTTAATGGTTTTACAGGGTTTTGCCAAAGAATACCAGGTAATTGTTGTTTTAAAAGGGGCTTTTACTGCCATTGCATTACCCGATGGGCGTATTTATTTCAACCCCACAGGTAATCCTGGAATGGCAACAGCAGGAAGCGGAGATGTGCTCACAGGGATAATTTTAGGGTTGGTGGCCCAGGGCATACCTCCTGAACAAGCAGCCCTGGCAGGTGTTTATTTGCACGGGCTGGCAGGTGATATTGCTGCTGCCCGGAAATCGGAATATTCCATGATTGCCGGTGATATTACAGAAGCATTGGGGCTGGCTTTTTCCCGGATTCTCTCTGATGAGTAGGCTCCTTAAACTTGATTTTTTTTGTGCCGCTTCCAGGGACGTCATTTTTTTGATACTTTTAGGACATCATATAAAAACAATGTTTATGAAACTAATAGCAATAATTATAGCCATGTTACTCATCGTCCCGGTTTACGGGCAAAGGTCGAAAAAGAAAGATGAGGTAACTGAGGAGGTTGTATATACCGAGGGTATAATATATGCACTCCCCCGTACCGGTATAAGAATATCTGTAAAAGCTACGGAAGAGGTTTATACACCGGGGCCTTATGCAGCCTATGCCAATGACCTGCTGGGAATTAAGGATGTTAGTACCCGGCCGTCAACCAGGTGGGTAATTGACGATATAAAACTGGATTTCTTTTCGGAGCCCGATCCGGAGAATATATACAAATCGAGTGGAGTACCAGCATCGCTGATCAGCCTGACTCCGGATGGGTGCATTGCCGGGGTCGGCCTAACTGATTATAACCCACCCGGCAACCTGATAAAAACCAGCAGGGTGTCTTATCCGTACAGTGAAGAAGGATTTCAGTTTACCAACCTCTCGGATACACCTTTATTTGCCCCGGGCGATTCAACAAACGGGTTCACTCCTACAAAAATCAGTGTCGGACAAAAAGCAGCACAGGCAGCGGCTCTCATTTTTAAGTGCCGTACTTCACGGTTTGAAACAGCCGTTGGTTTCCTTGATGAGCTGCCACCTGACGGCGAAGCATACAAGCAAAGCTTAAATGAACTTTCTGCTATTGAGAAAACATACGTTTCATTATTTGTTGGCAGGAAATCAAGTAAAAGTTATACCTATGGGTTTGATTTTATTCCTGCTTCAGAATCGGTAAAAGGAGAGGTTGTTTTCCGCTTTTCGGAACAAAAAGGGGTTCTGGAGAAATCCGACCTTTCAGGAAAGCCGGTTATGCTGAATATAGAAAAACTGGATGCGCTGGCAGGGAAACAAAGTAGTATCTCTGCGTCTGACAACCCTTATGCAGGAGATAGCGGGATTTATTACCGGGTGCCCGGGATGGCCGGAATAAAAGTAATGTATGAGTTGAAAACCATTGCCACGGCACGGGCATCGGTTGCGCAATTTGGTACTGTTGCACCGGTTCCCGAAGAATTCCTGAATGGGAATTACAAACTGGAATTTTATCCCGGGACAGGATCCATAAAGAAGATAATCCGGAAACAGTGACGATAGTCTCTAAAGGGTAGCCATAAATGCGGTTACCCTTTTTTATAGTATCTGTCATGTTTAACCTCCTTTTATTTTCTTTATTTTAACGACTCTAAAAAAATGCAAATAGTTAAATAAACAGATATGAATGAAGTAAAAAAGACTTTGAGAGACTCGAAAAGCACGCGTTGGTTAATGCTTGTTATTTTGTCGTTCACCATGTTTGCAGGTTATCTTTTTACAGAAATAATCTCACCGTTAAAACCTATTCTGGAAAGGGTGTATGAATGGAATAGCTCGGACTATGGGATGGTTACCAGTGCTTATGGCTGGTTCAATGTGTTTTTTGTTATGTTGCTGATCGTAGGGATACTCCTCGACAAGTTTGGTATTCGTTTTAGCACGCTTACATCGGTTTTGGTAATGATTATCGGGGGGAGTATAAAGTATGCAGCTTTTAAAGGTATCTTACCAACCGAGGGTGAGATACTCGGGTTAAATTCTCAGGTGTTCTTTGTGGCAATCGGGTATGCAATGTTTGGGGTTGGTGTTGAATATGCGGGCATTACTGTTTCAAAGGCTGTGGTAAAATGGTTTAAGGGGAAAGAGCTGGCTTTGGCAATGGGCATGCAGGTGGCAATTGCCCGCCTTGGGTCGTTTGCCCCTTTGGCTTTCGGCGCCAAAATTGCAAATACTTACGATGTCCCCACCTACATTTTTATAGGTGTGGTTTTTCTCATAATCGGGCTGCTTGGCTTTTTGTATTACAATGTGAAAGACAAACAACTGGATCTGCAAATTAAATTGAACGACTCCTCCGAAGAAGATAAATTCAGATTTAGAGATTTAGGGGTAATAATTGGCAACAGGGGATTTTGGTATATTGCTTTGCTTTGTGTGCTGTTTTATTCGGCAGTATTCCCGTTTTATAAATACGGTCCCGATTTAATGGTTAATAAGTTTGGGATCAGTGAAAACTGGGCCGGTTTATTGCCAAGCCTTGTCCCTTTTGGAACCATGTTGTTAACGCCTTTTTTTGGGAATCTTTATGATAAGAAAGGGAAAGGGGCTTCTATTATGGTACTGGGCGCTTTACTGTTGATCCTTGTCCATGTTATTTTTTACCTTCCTTTTATAACAAGTATTGTAGCGGCTTTCTTTAACGTATTAATCCTTGGGGTAGCATTCTCACTGGTTCCTTCGGCAATGTGGCCATCGGTACCTAAAATTATTCCCGAAAAACAACTGGGGAGCGCGTATGCCTTGATCTTCTGGATTCAGAATTTCGGGCTGTGGGGAATCCCTTTGCTGGTAGGGGTTGTGTTAGATAAAACAAATCCGGGCGTAGTTGCTGCAAAGGCTGCAGGCGAAAGTGTAAACTACGATTACTCAACAACCTGGATTATTTTTATTGTGCTAGCCGTACTGGCCCTTATAGTTTCTTTACTGCTGAAAGCCGAAGATAAACGTAAAGGCTATGGGCTTGAATTACCAAATATTAATGAATAGGAGTTTTTAGGATTTTCATAAATAAGTATCAGAAAAATAAAATAAAAATGAGTAGTGAGATAAAAAATATTCAACCGAAAGAATTGTGGGAGAACTTTTATAAATTGACTCAAATCCCACGTCCTTCGAATCATGAGGAGAAGATCCAGGACTTTATTTTCAGTTTTGGGAAAGGCCTTGGCCTGGAAACAATAAAAGACGATGCCGGGAATATCATTATTAGGAAACCGGCAACACCCGGGATGGAGAATCTTAAGGGTGTTATATTACAAGGGCATCTTGATATGGTTCCTCAGAAAAACAGCGACAAGGTGCACGATTTTTTAAACGACCCCATCGAAGCCTGTATTGATGGAGAATGGGTTACGGCGAATGGGACAACGCTTGGAGCCGACAACGGGATTGGCGTTGCCCTGGCAATGGCGGTACTTGCCTCAAAGGATATTGAACACGGGCCAATTGAAGTGCTTTTTACTGCTACCGAAGAAACAGGTATGGACGGCGCAAACGGGTTAAAACCCGGTGTGCTTCAGGGCGATATTTTATTAAATACTGATTCTGAAGACGAAGGAGAACTGTATGTAGGTTGTGCAGGCGGAGAAGATGCCAATATTACTTTTTCTTATGCCGAAGAAGACGTGCCAATGGGTTTTGCAGGGATAAAACTAAGCGTTACAGGATTAAAAGGCGGGCATTCGGGGATCGATATCCCACTGGGGCGCGGGAATGCCATAAAAGTGTTTTTCCGGATCCTGAACGAGGCATACCAGAGGCTGGGGGTAAGGTTAGCCGGTATTGACGGCGGAAGCCTGAGGAATGCTATTCCACGTGAGGCTTTTGGCGTGTTGGCAGTTGACGAGGCTAAAATAGCTGACTTTGCAGCATTGGTCGAAGAAATTACCGGAGATATTAAAAATGAACTTTCAGAGGCCGACCCTAACCTGGATATTTCCATTGAAGAAACGGCTGTCCCTGAAAAGGTGATTGATGAAAAAACACAGGTAAACCTGACTTTGGCTATTATAGCCTGCCTTAATGGTGTAATCCGGATGAGCGACAGCATGCCCGGACTGGTTGAAACTTCGACTAACCTTGCGATTGTTAAGTCTGACCCTGAAAAGAAAATTATTGAGGGAGCCTGCCTGATGCGCAGTTCTGTCGATTCGGCAAAAGAAGAGCTGGCTTCACGCATTAAAGCCGTATTTACCCTGGCTGGAGCAGAGGTCTCATTCTCGGGAGCATACCCGGGATGGAAACCGGATATGGACTCTCTGATTTTGAAAACCATGCAGGGGGTTTATAAAAAGAAATTTGGCAAAATCCCTGAAATAAGAGCAATACATGCTGGTTTGGAATGTGGCATACTGGGAGGGAAATACCCTCATTGGGATATGATCTCGTTTGGTCCTACTATCCGTTTCCCGCATTCGCCGGATGAAAAGGTAAATATTAAATCGGTACAGAAATTCCGGGATTTCCTCGTTGAAACATTGAAAAATATCCCGGCGAAGTAATTTTACCAGTCCGTCCGATGGCCCGGAGTCACCGGACGGACTGGTAAAAGATCCTATGGTTTGGTATAATGATATGGAGTATGAAACCCTCCATTGTGGGTACACCGGGCCGGTTAAATAAATCAGAATAACCTTCAGGTTTTATTCCCCTCTGTTTTTATGTTCTAAGCGGATGTTAACGGAATGTGATTATTGGTATTTGATTTCACATTTGTATAAATTTTCTGTTATTTAGCTTTTCTAACCTGAAATTTGCTATGGGAGTTAAGTCTTGTTTAATATTTTGTCGTTGCGGAGCCTCTGTAATTCCTGATGAAACACTTTCCCAACTTGAAAAGGGATTGAAAGAATTTGATATTGACGTTTTTGAATTGCGTGATTTATGTGCCTTTTCTGTTAATGAAAAAGATGTCCTTAATGCGATTGGCAAAGAGTATCAAAAGAAGATTATAATTGGCTGTTATTCCCGTGCGATCAAAAATATGTTGAAGCAGGGAGGTATTGAATTAGGAGATGTAGAGGTACTGAACTTTAAAGAATTATCGGTTGGACAAATCTTCTCAACGCTTGGAGAAGAGTTTAAGTTATCAAAAGGTGAAGCCCGTTATCAGGTTAAGGTTTCTGCCCTGGATGTTCCTGCCTGGTTTCCGGTGATTGATGATTCCCTGTGTACATATTGTGGTAAATGCGCACAATTTTGCCTGTTCGGTGTTTATAAATTTAGTAAAAAGAGCCTGAAGGTTGTAAACCCGCTGGCTTGTAAGAATAATTGCCCCGCATGTGGGAGGACTTGCCCTACATCGGCAATAATATTCCCGCGGTTGCCCGAAAATACTGCTTTGGCAGGGGCTGTGCCAACGGGTAAGAAGAACCCGGCAGGGAAGGAGAATTTATTTGTAATGTTAAATGACCGTAACCGGGGGCGCAGAAATATTTTCAGGCAGGAATTGGTGCAGCAGGCTGAAGAAGAGCGGAGGAAAGCACTGGAAGAGTTAAAATCGGGAATAGCTAAAATGTGATGGTATGCTGAAACGTATCCTGTTTAAGACTGACAAAAAGTGCCTGTATAAATTTATTTATAACCTTGGGGTAAAAGGGGCACTGGGCTTTAACCGTTTTCAGAAACGGTTAAAAAAAGGTGAGTTTTTCCCGGCATTTCATTTTATCTCGGTATCCGATGATTGCAACCTCAATTGCCAGGGGTGTTGGGTAACCGGGAAAAAGACAAAAAGCCGCCTGGAACCGGAGCAGCTGGACCAGATTATCTTGGAAACAAAAGCCAAAGGCTCATATTTTTTCGGGATACTTGGAGGAGAACCGCTGATGTACGAACCTCTGTTTGATGTGTTCAGGAAACATTCGGATTGTTATTTCCAGCTTTTTACGAACGGCACATTGTTATCGGCAACCGTTGCCGAAGAACTCAGGAGATGCGCTAATGTCAGCCCTCTGATAAGTTTCGAAGGAGGAGAAAGTGTTGCCGATATACGGCGAGGGGGGAAAGATATATACCGGCGCACTATTGAGGCAATTGATAATGCAACCAATGCAGGGTTAATAACCGGAGTTGCTATGAGTGTCTGCAAATCGAATCTGGACCTGGCATTGTCGCCCGACTTTGTGAATCTGCTCATTAAAAAAGGAGTGGCATACCTTTGGTACTATATATACCGCCCTGTGGGAGAGAACCCAATGGTAGGGCTCAGCCTTGACAAAGATGAAATACAAAGGTTGCGTAATTTTATGGTTGACGGGCGCATGAAATATGATATTGTAATTATTGATGCCTATTGGGATGGCGATGGTAATGGGCTATGCCCGGCCGCAACCGGGTTAAGCCATCATATTAATGCATCAGGCTACATTGAGCCATGCCCTGTGATCCAGTTTGCAACCGACAAGGTGGGGGAGAAACCACTGGCTGAGATTTACCGTTCATCGGTATTTCTGAAAGACCTAAAAAAAGAGGTGCCGCAAATAACTTCGGGATGTATTATTATGGAGGACCCGGAGTGGCTGGCCAATTTTGTGGAGAGGCATGCAGCTACAGATACATCGGGAAGGGGAGATGAAGCAGAGCGGTTACGGGCAATGCCGGGAGTCCCGAGCCATGGGGGAGGTATCCCTGTACCTGAGAAAAACAGGATGTATAAATTTGCAAAAAAAAGAGCTTTCTTTGGTTTAGGCGCATACGGATAAATTTATGTTTGAAACAAAACGTATATTAAAAGTCCCGAAAGACAAAGAGTCCCGTAAGATTTTACGGGCCGGGGTACGTATGTTTGCCTCAAAAAATAAAATCCTGCCGCCATTGGAATTTAAATCCCTGGAATCTCAGGCAAAAAGATTATTGGCAAACCTGGGTTTAGGCACCGAGTTCCTTGATTTTACAATTGTCCTTTTGGGTAATGAAATCTGGCGCGGTACAGTTGCAGCAACCCCCTTTAACCGCAGGTTACTTTTGTTGCCTCAGTGTTTGCGGAATAACCTTAACTGCAAGGGTGTGTTTGATAACCTTGGGCTGGTTTGTGCCGGGTGCAAAAGTTGCCAGATCGACCGGGTGCTGTCTTTTGCCGAAAAACTGGGGTATACAACCCTTGTTGCCGAGGGAACCACAGTTGCAATCGGATTGGTCGAAGAAGGGTCGATTGATGCTGTTATAGGGGTGAGTTGCATGCCGGTTCTTCAACAATCTTTTGAGCCTGTGGCACGGGCTGCCATCCCGGCAATAGGGTTACCCTTAATGAACGATGGTTGCGAAAATACCAATGTTGATTATGGCTGGTTATATGAAGAAATGAGGCAATACCATCAAAATAATGAATTACAACCATTATCGGTTTCCCTGCTGAGGAATAAGGTACGCCATTATTTCTCAGAGACTGTTCTGGCCCGGTTCTTCCCATATAAAGATGAGACGGAGAAACTGGCCTTAAAAATGATGGCAATGGACGGGCAGCGTATGAGGCCGCTGCTTTCGGTGTTGGCTTATCAGTCTTACTCAAAAAATTTTTCGGAAAAAATCCAGTCTGCACTGGCTATTCTGATCGAATGCTTTCATAAAGCATCACTTATCCATGACGATATTGAAGATGAAGAGGACTATCGTTATGGGCAGCCTACTTTACACAAATCCAGTGGTATCCCGTTGGCTATAAATATTGGCGATTACCTCATTGGGAAAGGGTACCAGTGTTTGTCGTCTCTTCCGGTTGACCCTGTGGAGCTGGCAGAATGTTTCAGGGTGGTTTCATCATCGCATGTGAATTTGTCAAAGGGGCAGGGTGCAGATATTCTTTTAAACCGGGAAATAGCAGAGAAAACAGTGGATGATGTAGTGCAAATATTTATGCAAAAAACCGGGGAAGCAGTTAAAGTGGCTTTGCTAATGGGTGCGATCCTTGGGGGTGCGCCTCCATCTGAGATAGAGCACCTGAAAGCTTTTTCCGATTGGTTTGGGGTTGCTTACCAGGTACGTGACGACCTGAATGAATTCAGGGAAGAAGATATACGGGGGGATGCTTTTGACTTCCCTTTCCTACTGGTACTTTTAAACCGGGAATTCAAACGGGAAGGGCATTCGATTGCAGAAATACTTCAGCGCGGTACAATAAAATTACTCAGGGAATATCTTCAGGAATTTAATATTGAAGGGAAGGCTACGAAATACCTTCAGGAATATGTGGGGAAATGTTACAGCGAACTGGATAAACTTCAGAATCTAAAACTTCGGTTAAGTTTGTACAACGTAATGGGGAAAGTCTTTAAATTGTAAGGACGATGGGTAATGGTAATCTATATACACCAATTCTCCGGCAGTTTATTCAATCGGTGCAAAAAGGCTTTGGTTTGCTTGACAAAACCAGCCAGGCAGAAGTCCGGGAGTTTGTAAAAATGCAGCAGCATAAAAATGGAGGGTTTACCGACCGTGGCGGCAACCCCGACCTATATTATTCTTTGTTTGGCGTTTGGCTTTCTGTGGGGCTGGATTTAACTCATGTACTCGAAAAACACAAATCATTTATCAGCCAGGCAGATACCATGCAGAATAAAGCGGTTGATAAATCTGCATTAATCCTGATTCAGATTGTATTGTTCGGGAATGATTATAAAAGGCCTTCATTATTTACTGTTTTGAAAATGTTCTTTCAATTTGGTATACAAACGAATATATGGTACCGGGTTTTCTTATTCCTGCTCACTTTTGATGCTTTGTACGGAAGGAAAAGGGTACTTTACTATTTTGCACATATTTGGTTGCAGTTTTATAAACCTCCTAATGACGCCCCCTGCAGCATCTATTCGGCATTGATGGTTATGAAATCACAAGTGGGTTTAAGCGTTGAAAAGGAGATAAGAAAACTACTCTCTTATTTTGAAGAAGGGAGAGGTTTTAAAGCTTTCCAACATCTGGAAACAGGCGATTTGTTATCCACGGCAGTCGCGCTTTTTTCATTAAAATTTGTAAATGCCGATTTGCGGGTAATAACACCAACCTGCCTGGAGTTAATTCAACAAAATTATGAATCGGGTGCTTTTTTATCGGGCGATGGTGACTTGTCGCGCGACCTTGAATATACTTTTTATGGACTAATGGCATTAGGGACACTTTCTTGACTATGCACAAAAAAAGGCTTCAAATACGATTTAATGAAATTGGGAAACAATTGGTGTCTGAAATAGGCCGTGATGGCTTTTGGTACGGACAGCTTTCGTCAAGTGCGCTTGGCGTAGCTGTGGCTGTTGCAGCCCTTCATTTCGATGGGCGCGATAAAAATTCAAAAGAAATAGGGAAAGGGTTAAGATGGCTGGAGGCTAATATAAATGATGACGGGAGTTTTGGTGATACGCCTGAAAGCCCGGGGAATATAAGTACCAGCTTGTTAGTTTACACAGCCGTAAATTTGTATGCCAATCAGCTTGAATGGGTGAAAACGTTCCAGGCTAAAATTGCCGGATACCTGGTTAATCAGGGCATTGATGTACACTCATCGCAGGTGTCTGAAGCCATCATTGCCCATTACCGGAAAGATTATACTTTTTCCGTACCAATCCTCACCATGTGCGGGCTTTGCAATGTGCCGGGGAAAGATGCATTTAACCATATTCCACAGTTGCCCTTCGAGCTTTCGTTGCTTCCCCGGCGGTTTTACCGGCTATTAAACCTTAGTGTTGTAAGTTATGCTATCCCGGCTCTTGTCGCAGTTGGGATTGTTATCTTCAAAAAGAAAAAATCAGGCCTGTTTTGGCGGATAATCCGGCATTTTTCAATACGGAAAGCAATGGCTGTTATCCACCGGATGATGCCGGAAAGCGGAGGGTTCCTTGAAGCAATCCCTTTGACGGCATTTGTGAGTTTAAGCCTTATTAATGCCGGTTATAAAGAAACATCTGTTGTTAGGAAGGGGATTGAATTCCTTAAAACTACCCAGCGCAAAGATGGAAGCTGGCCTATTGATGTGGACCTGTCAACCTGGGTGACTTCATTATCGGTGAAAGCATTCCGTTCAAACCTGGGTAGGTTCCTCACTCCCGGGCAACAGGATAAAATTGCCCGCCATTTCAAACGAATACAAAACCGGGGGGTACATCCTTTTAACGGCACGCAGCCCGGTGGCTGGGGCTGGACCAGCTATTCAGGCTCGGTGCCCGATGGCGATGATACACCCGGGGTTATTCTGGCTCTTTTAAAACTTCAGCCGAAGGCGAAAGTAAAAGAAGAGGTGTTGGCAGGCTGCAGGTGGTTGCAACAATTGCAGAATAATGATGGCGGGTTCCCGACTTTCTCAAAAGGGTGGGGCAGGCTGCCGTTCGACCAGAGTTGTTCCGACCTGACCGGGCATTGTATGCTGGCTATTTCGTCAGTTATTGAAAAGTATCAGGGTGAACTGGCCAAATCAGAAGAAAAGAAGTTTGAGAAGTTATTTAAAAAAGCCTTAAAGTACCTTGAAGAAAAGCAATCGGACGATGGTAGCTGGCTGCCCTTGTGGTTTGGGAACCAGCAAACCGAAGATCATGTAAACCCGGTTTATGGCACCGCCAGAATATTATCCTATTTGAAAGATTCAGCATGTCAGGACTGGCATAGCAAACAAGTGAAACAGCAGCTGGATACTTTAATTGTGAATGGGGCAGGATTCCTTATTTCTGTGCAAAATGAAGATGGAAGCTGGGGCGGTGGTAAGTCTATCCCCGGTACTATCGAAGAAACATCATTGGCTGTCTCCGCGCTCTCATCGGTGGAATATAAGGAAGTTTGCAATTCGGGGTTAACCTGGCTCGATAAGTATACCCGGGAAAATGGGTTGAAAGCTGCACCCATCGGGCTGTATTTTGCCTCGCTATGGTACGATGAAAAAATGTATCCGGCTACGGCTTACCTCGAAGCATTAGCCCGGATGTTGGAAATAGAGGAATAATCTTTCATATATTTTTAGAATACCCTTTAATAATTCATCGTGGGGATTTCTTCTCCTTCGGTTGTGAGGTATCTTCGCATAAGGTTGGCTGTCAGGCACGAATGTACCGGAAGTATTTCAACAAGGCTCCCAACGGTAAAATATTTAAGGTTTTTTTGCATCACCTTTAAAATACCATGCTCCTGCGACAATCTCATAACATAGTTTAACTCGCCCAATAGGATTTTTTTACCATTATGGGTTACAATAACCCGCCCATACATATCCTTCCCGTTAATGTTCAGCAACGGTTCTTTTGATAAATGGATTGCACCACCATAAATGACTACCTCATTCCGGGAGCTTTGGATTGCAACCACAGGGCTAACCAATCTTATAGCTATATCTTCGATGGTGCAGGCTCCGATTTTGTACTGCATGAGGTCGTAAAAAACAAAATTGCCTGGCCTTATTTCGTCAACACCGTTAAAATTGTCGCAAATACTAATTGATGGTGTGTCGCCGATCGATATTTCCAGATGTGGGAAGATATGTTTGTAGCGTTGTTTTAATGATTTCATTTTCATTAACGCATCGAAGTGCAGGCTAAATACTTCGTATGGCGATTTGGTTTGATAAGTATGCCCTGAATGTGCCAGGAAGCCCTTAAAAAGGAGGTGCTTATTGGTGCCGGTTAATTTGATCAACGCCTCAATGATATTAATCTTGCCGGGTAAAATACCTGAACGGTTCGACCCCGTATCAATTTTAATATATATGCCTAAAGGGGAAGAAATTTTTTGCGTCAAAGCAAGTAACCCTTCTTTGTTCTCAACTATAATATTCAGTTTTATAGCGGCTGCCAGCCTGTTAATATTTTCAATCTCCAGGATGTTGACAGGGAAAGCGATAGTAATGTCATCCCATCCGTGGCTGGCAAAATATTCGGCCATCTGAACCGATGAGACTGTAATGGCATCAACGCCGAATAATTTAAACCATTCTCCTATTTTAGCAGACTGATGCGTTTTAAAATGCGGCCTGAATCGAAGGTTGTATTTACTCGCTTTTTGTGCCATCTTTTCAATATTGTTGATGCACACATCCTTATCCAGTACCAGTGTTGGCCTAATAATATCAATCATTATGAATACCCTTATATATATGTAATTCCCCTTATTCCTTACCTTTGTATTGGCCTAGCAAGTCTGCTCTTTCATTGAGCAACATTTTTGATACTCCTACTTTGTATATATGGGGGCTTATGAATCGTTTATGTTCTCCGGGTAATTTATCGGCTCTGCCAGATAAATATATAAAAATTTCTGAAGGGTTTATCTTTGGGGTCAATATTTTCCCTTTTGATAGTACTTTCTTAAGTAAAGGTTCTTTTTTTAGTTTCGAAACATTGGTCTGTCTTTCGGAGTAAATAGGGTGGAAAATTGATTGGACAGAATCAACAGGTTCCGAATTATTCAGGATGCCGTCTCTGAAGAAGAAACCGTCTTCATCGTAATACCTGACTACATTTTTAATTCCGGGCAGGGTTGTTTTTTCGACATTCTCCGATACTTTCATTTTTGATTGCCCATTGACCCATGCCAGTTTATAAACTCCGTCAAGGGCAGCATCAGGTTTGCCGGTTGTCAGTTCTGTCCCTACCCCAAACGCATCGATAGGGGCTTTTTGTTCATTAATAAGGCTCTGGATAACATATTCATTCAGTTGATTTGAAGCTATTATCTTTACATAGCCCAGTCCGGCATCGTCAAGTAGTTTCCGGGATTTTTTACTGAAATAGGCAAGGTCGCCACTATCAAGCCTGATGCCTTTTAACCGCTTGCCTTTTTTTTCCATCTCTTTAGCAACTAAAATGGCATTCGGCACCCCCGACTTTAGTGTGTCGAATGTATCAACCAGTAAAATAGTATCTTCAGGGTTATGTTCGGCATAAACCCTGAACGCCTTCAGTTCATTATCGAAACTTTGTATCCATGAATGTGCCTGCGTGCCTGAAACCGGGATGTTGAAAAGTTTTCCTGCCAGTACATTCGATGTAAATACTGCCCCTCCTATACATGCTGCCCGGCTGGCGTGCAATGCCCCAAATCCCTGAGCCCTGCGTAAACCAAAATCGGAGAAAGCCCTTTTGCCTGAAGCAAGCCATACCCTGAATGCTTTGGTAGCAATTAATGTTTCAAAATTGAGGATGTTCAACAATAAACTTTCTATTAACTGGCACTCGATTATGTTCCCTTCTGTCCTTAATATGGGTTCATTTGGGAAAACAATCTCCCCTTCGGCCATGCTGAATATCTCTCCTTTGAACGAGAAATCTTTCAGGAAGTCTAAAAATCCGGGTTTGAAACCCTGTGATCTTAAATACTCAATATCAGATGAAGAAAAGGTATAGTCATTTAATATTTCAAGGAGGTCATACAATCCGGCAAATACTGTAAACCCACCGTTGAAAGGAGCCGACCTGAAGAAATAGTCGAAAACAACCCGGTCGTTTTTTTTACCGGCATAGAAATAACCCTGAGCCATGGACAGCTCATAATAGTCGGTATACAGCCCTATTTGCCCTAATGAAAACGACATCTGATTAAATTTGTCAAACTGCGGCTAAAGGTATGAAGGAATAGTTAAATTGAGAAATTTTTCTACATAGAATTATTTATGTTGATTGGGGCGGGGTTAAAAAAGCACCATCCAGGATTCTGGGTGGTGCTTCAATATAATATTGAATTAGTTAGTCACTTTTTGTCCAGGAAAATAGTTTGTTCCCTGTTTGGCCCTACAGAGGCAATGGTAACAGGAATCCCTGTTTCTTCTTCAATAAAATTGATGTATTTATTTAACTCGTCCGGGAATTCTTCCCTGCTCCTGATTTTTGTCAGGTCTGTTTCCCAGCCTGGCAGGTCGACATAAATTGGTTTTTCCCCTCCATTCAGTTCGAAAGGGAATTGTTCGACTACTTCGCCGTTTATTTCATAACCCACACAAATTTTAATAGTTTCAAACTGGTCTAGTACATCGGCTTTCATCATAATAAGCTGCGATACCCCATTCAGCATAATGGAGTATTTCAGTGCCACCAGGTCGAGCCATCCACAACGCCGGGGGCGTCCGGTAGTTGACCCGAATTCGTGCCCCGATTTCCGTAGGTTATCGCCCGTTTCATTTTCCAGTTCGGTTGGGAATGGCCCCATGCCCACACGGGTACAGTAGGCTTTGAAAATGCCAAAGACTTCCCCTATTTTGTTTGGCGCAACGCCTAACCCGGAGCAGGCTCCGGCACAAATTGTATTCGATGAGGTTACAAACGGATACGAGCCAAAATCTATATCGAGCAATGTCCCCTGGGCTCCTTCGGCAAGTACCGATTTCCCTTCATTAAGGAGGTTGTTTATAAGGTGCTCGGTATCAACCAGTTTGTATGTTTTTAAAAGTTCAATTCCCTCAAACCAATCTTTTTCACACGCTTCGTACAGCTCTTTATAATCAAATTTATACTGGTTTTCAAGGATTAATTTATGCCTGCTTGTCTTTGCTGCATATTTTTCATCAAAATTGCTCATTATATCGCCCACACGCAGGCCTTCCCTGCCAACTTTATCGCGGTATGTAGGGCCTATTCCTTTTAAGGTCGACCCAATTTTTGTTTCCCCTTTGGCCTCCTCCGAAGCTGCATCCAACAACCGGTGAGTAGGTAAGATGATATGTGCTTTTTTTGATATGTAGAGATTGTCGGAAATGTCAAATCCTTTACAGTTTAACGAATCAATTTCTTTTTTAAAAATAATTGGGTCGATAACCACGCCATTGCCAATAACATTTATCTTATTTTTCCTGAATATTCCCGAGGGTATGGTGTGCAGGATATGTTTTATGTCATTAAATTCAAGAGTATGGCCCGCATTTGGCCCGCCCTGGAACCTGGAAATAATATCGTACTTTGGGGTCAGTACATCCACTATTTTGCCTTTGCCTTCATCTCCCCATTGCAGGCCTAATAATACATCAACTTTCATTGGTAATTTGTTTATTATTCAAACGAAACCGCAGAAATTCAATCACTGAATGATTAATTTCCACGGGCCTTATTTTCAGTTTTTAAAAGTACAAATTATTTTTTGTTTTTGTGCATAAAACAACCCTGCTTGATTTATGAGGCTGGAGGATGAATAGTATAATATGCTTAGTACCCTCCTTAAAATAAGCTATTGGAGGACGTGCTCTCCATAAATGTAGAGTGTGTGATGCGATAATTTAAAGTTATTCTTTTTACAGGCATCTTCTATTATTTCCCTGATTCTTGAGTCGTAAAATTCAACTACCCTGCCATTGCTTGTGTCGATCAGGTGGTCGTGTTGCGATGTTGCAAATGCCTTTTCGAACTGCGCAATGTTTTTTTCGAACTGATGTTTTACAACAAGTTTACAATCCAGTAGCAGGTCAATAGTATTGTAAAGCGTGGCACGGCTTACTCTGTAATTTTTATTTTTCATCGAAATATACAATGTCTCAATATCGAAATGCCCTTCAAGCGAGTATATTTCTTCAAGAATAGCGAATCTTTCCGGGGTTTTCCTGTGGCCATTATTCTTCAGGTGTTCTGTAAACATCTTTTTGACCGCTTCTTTCGTCTTATTGCTATTCATACTTAAACTAATTTAAAATAAAGCCTAAAAATAGAATATTTTTTTAAAATATTTGAATAATATTTTTATTTACCTGCTAAATATTTGCATTTTGACTTTAAACAACTTCAATTGGGTAAATTAGGCTTTTGGTAGGATTGACGATCTTTATTTTATATGAAACGGCTTCATTTATCAAAGTATAATCATTATGATAGCCCCTTGCTTTGTTTTTGCATGGTAACCTTTTGCTTTTATCCTTTAGCCCCCGAAAAACTATGTTTCTTCCCGTGAGATTTTATCAATGCCTTTAATTTTTTCTAATTGCTGAATCAGGTTTTGCAGGTCGCGTGCATTGTGGACGTAGATGTAAAGTTCGCCTTCGAAAATACCATCATGGGTATCGAATTTTACTGAACGCATATTGATGTTATGGAGTTTTGAAATGATATTGGTGACCTCATTTACAATACCAACCCGGTCAAACCCATTTAGAGTTATCTTGGTTAGGTAGGCTAAACGTTTGAAGTTTGTCCATTCGGCGGTAACTATCCTTTCCCCGTGGCTGGTAAGGAATATTTCAGCTTTTGGGCACTCTTTTTTGTGTATTATTATATGGTCTTTTGACGAAATATACCCGATTACATCGTCTCCCGGAATAGGGTTGCAACATTTTGCCAGCGAATACGATGTCTGGTTTTTATTCTCTTTCAGCAAAAATGGTTTTTTCTTATCAATGTTAGAAGATCCTTCGTTGTCGTCACGTTCTTTCTTTTTCCTGCTAAAGGTGAGTTTCCAGTATTTGACTAAGCGGTTTTCCGACTTTTTTTTCAGTATTTCCGACAGGTCGTCGATTTCTATAAGCCCCATCCCTGCATGCGAATACAACTGGTCTTTATTGGCAAGGTTGAAGTGGGCTGTTATTTTTTTCAGTGTGTTTGACGAAGGGGTAACATTGACTTTTTTCAAGGCAACCTCAACTATTTCTTTACCTTTCTCAATATGTTTACTTTTTTCCAGCTTAAAGGCATTTTTAATCTTTGTCCGGGCTTTTGCCGTAGTGATAAATTTTAGCCATTCGAGCTTTGGTTCCTGGTTCTCCGAAGTAAGTATCTCAACCTGGTCGCCACTATGCAGGACACAGCTGACCGGCACCAGTTTCTGGTTTACTTTTGCGCCTATACACTTATTACCCAGGTCGGTGTGTATTTCGTAGGCAAAATCAATTACCGTTGAATTTTTTGGCAGGTTAAACATTTTTCCTTTTGGGGAGAATACAATTATTTCGGATGCAAACAGGTTCAGCTTAAATTCATCCAGGAATTCAAAAGCATCGGAGTCGGGGTTTTGAAGGGCTTCCCTGATTCGCTCAAGCCATTTCTCCAGTTCGCCTTCCTGAGAGTTTATGCCTTTGTATTTGTAGTGGGCTGCAAACCCGTATTCCGCAATTTGCTCCATCCGCTCCGACCGTATCTGTATCTCAACCCATTTGCCCTGCGGCCCCATTACGGTAACATGTAATGATTCGTAGCCATTAGCTTTGGGTGTTGTTATCCAGTCTCTGATCCGGTCCGGTTTTGGGGTATAAATATCGGTAACCAGCGATAAAATATCGAAGCATTGCCTTTTTTCAGATATTCCCGGCTTTGCTTTTATAACAATCCGGATAGCAAGCAGGTCGTATATTTCATCGTAAGAGACACCCTTTTTCTGCATCTTCTCCCAAATGGAGAATTTTGATTTTAACCTGCTTGAGATCGTGCTGTCGATATTTTCTTTCTCAAGCCGTTCTTTTATGGGTTTAATAAATTCCTCAACCAGGTAGTTCCTCTTTTTTTCCTGGTCGTGCAGGCGGTATGAGATTTGATTGTATTCTTCGGGGTGTTTGTATTTTAAGCTGAGGTCTTCCAGTTCGTTTTTGATAGCATAAAGCCCCAGCCTGTGGGCAAGAGGGGCATACAGGTACAGTGTTTCCCCGGCAATTTTTAGCTGTTTGTGGGCAGGCATTGACTCCAGGGTGCGCATGTTGTGAAGCCTGTCGGCAATTTTAATGAGAATAACCCTGACATCGTCAGAAAGGGTCATCAGCATTTTTTTTAGTGTCGAAGCCTGCCTTGAGTCAAAATCTCCGGACAACTTGGTCAATCCGTCAACAATCTCGGCCACTTTTGCGCCAAACATATTTTTAATGTCTTCAATAGAATATTCTGTATCTTCAACAACATCGTGCAGGATTGTCGATAACACCGATGTAGTCCCCAGCCCCAGGTCGTTTGTTACAATTATAGCAACTGCAATGGGGTGGATAATATAGGGTTCGCCCGATTTCCGCTTTACTCCATCGTGGGCAATATTGGCAAAATTAAAAGCTTTATCAATCAGTTCAAGCCGGTCTTTTGAAAATTTTGGTTCAATAATTTTCAAAAGGTCATCATAATAATCTTTAATTTGCCTTATTTCTGCCTTAGTGAAATGCTGCATCTGTATTATCTGTCTAAAAATTCATTAATCTATAAGTACTCTTCCCTGTTTATGCACTTTTCACTGCTAAGATATTTGTTTTTTTTTAAAGGTGGTTATCTGAAATAATTTATCAGCCCTTCCGTATCCTCAAAGTCGAACCATTTAATCTCCTTATCTTTTTTGAACCATGTAATTTGTTTGCGGGCATAGTTCCTTGTATTCTTTTTTATTTGCTCAATGGCTGCCTCTTTATCAACAGCCCCTTCAAAATAAGCAAACAGTTCTTTGTAACCAACGGTATTTAAGGCGTTTAAATGTTTGTACCGGTAAATACTCCTGGCCTCTTCAATCAAACCATCGGCAATCATTTTATCGACACGCATATTAATACGTTTGTATAATATATCCCTGTCGCATGTTAGACCCGTTTTTATAATCTTAAATGGCCGTTTTTTTATTGTTTTCCGTAAAAAAGAGGAGTATGGTTTGCCGGTCATCAAACAAATTTCAAGGGCATGAAGTATCCGCTTTGGGTTTTTCAGGTCTACCCTGGAATAATAATCAGGGTCGAGTTGCTTAAGTTGCAGGCGCATACTTTCAATACCCTCTTCTTCGAGCCGAAGCATCAATAAATCCCTGGTTTCCGCATCAACCGTTGGAATATCGTCAATTCCTTTACATACCGCATCAATGTATAGCATTGAGCCCCCCGCCATAACGACAATATCCTTTTCGATGAATAATTGCGACAGGAGTTTCAGTACGTCAAATTCAAATTTGCTTGCATTGTAGTTGCTTTGTACCGAATGAGTCTGGATAAAGTGGTGCCTTACCGATTCTAATTCATGTTTGGCAGGAACTGCTGTGCCAATTCTGAGTTCTTTAAATATTTGCCTGGAATCGGATGAGATAATCTCTGTATTAAAATGTTGCGC
Source organism: Chlorobiota bacterium (assembly GCA_013152355.1). Classification (GTDB taxonomy): domain Bacteria; phylum Bacteroidota; class Bacteroidia; order Bacteroidales; family Prolixibacteraceae; genus JABMQB01. The sequence goes on along the minus strand of JAADGO010000210.1, from coordinate 5,045 downwards.
AAGTTGTATGCTTGCTTTTGTTTTCCCGATTCCTGTGGGGCCCACTAAAACAATCAATGTTTTTTCCATAAAATACAAGTCATATCCGGAAGGCAAATATAGGAATGTATACAATGAAGTTGTTTGAAGTCCAATCCTATAAGTTAAAAAATGTTTCTTTTTTCGTATTGTTTCGTTATTTTCTCCAACCATAGCTACGGCTATGCTTATCAAAAATGCCTTACACTACAAAAAAATAATTCATTTTCATCATTACATTTGGACTTTAAACAACTTCGACAAAAAAAAGGCCGTTCAATAAAGCGTTGTTGAACGGTCTGTGTAAATTAATGTTAAGGCAAATGCCTTAAGAAAAACAGAAGCAAGGGGCTTCTAAAAGTCTTCCATCTCTCCGAAGATTTCTGTGTAGTCTTCAAGTACTCCAAAATCATGGAGTATCTCATCTTCCTGAACTATGGTTAACTCCTTGGCTTCAAAGTCTTCCTCAAGGACTTGCGAAGGAGCATTGCCCTGCTCCAGGGAAACTACTGGTTCTTTGAGATTCTTTTCCATACTAATTTCAGTTAGTTCTACATAATACGATCTGTCATTGAACAGGTCAAAGGTATATAGTAAATGCTTGGTTTGAGGTGTTACTAAATCCGAGATCCTGGTTTTATGCATATTGAAAAAAGGAAATTTATTAACCCCGGAATCTAACAATGAAATTTCCTTCTGTTTACTCCAATTACCGTCAGAAATAAAAAATGATGCTAAATTAAACGATTGAAAGCCGGAACAATCCTGGATTACCTTGTGAAAGTCAAAAAATGTATGATTCCCATCTATTCCCACCTTCAGAAGGAACCTTTTTGACTCTTGGGATATGATCTTAAAGTGGTAAATCATAACTATACAAGATATAATTTTCCCTAAATTTATAAATGAATTACAGTAAATTCCAAAAAAAATAAACGTAAAAACTGTACCGGAAGTTGGGGAATAAGTGTAATCTTTTCGGATGAGTAATGTTAAGTAAGGGTACTAAACAATTGATATGATGTTTCTTGAAAGGCAAAAAAAAGATAAAAAAATGCTGGTTTTCGGCAAATTCCCTTGATGTTTAAAAAATGTTAAAAAAGATTAACGGCATACAATAATCGAACAAATCTGTCAGTAGTTCGTCTTTTTTGCCCTCAATGCTTGGTTGGAATGTTTTGTAATTTTATAAATATTCATTGAATGAATTGCTATATTTGATTGGTGGGAAGGGTAGTTTAGGATTCTGTCTCCCGAAATTGTAAATTTATGATTCACAACACATTGTTTTTCGAAAATCTTCACATTTCCCTTCATTCGATCAGGGCAAATCTGCTACGTACCGTCCTGACTGCCTTGATAATTGCAGTGGGTATTACGGCCCTGGTAGGGATTTTGACCGCTATTGATTCCATAAAATCGATGATTACAGAGCAGTTCACGTTTATGGGAGCCAACACCTTTACAGTAACCAGCAGGGGTATGCGCGTGCACCTGGGGAATAAACGTTACAGGACAAAAAATTATTCTTATATTACTTACTACCAGGCTAATGAATTTAAAAAACGGTATAACTTCCCTGCTACGGTTTCGATTTCTCTTTATGCTACCGGTACAGCAACGCTGAAATACAATACCCGGAAAACTAATCCTAATACCACTGTCAGGGGTATTGATGAGAATTATTTATCTACCGGGGGGTTTGAGATTGACAAAGGGCGGAATTTCAGCCAACATGAAATAACTTCAGGGAGGCGGGTGGTTCTTTTGGGGAGTGGCCTGATTAAGCGGCTATTCCCGGGCAATGAGGATCCTTTACATAAGGTAGTCAGCATTGGCAGCGGCAAATATAAAGTAATTGGCACATTGAAATCGAAAGGGAGTGGTTTCGGGAATAGTAGCGACCGTGTATGTTTTGTGCCATACACGAATGTCAGGGTTTTTTTCTCAAGGCCCAATATGAATTACGATGTGCAGGTAAAGGTCGCAAATGCCAGCCTTTTAGAGCCGGCAATCGGGGCTGCTGAAGCAGCTTTTAGGATAGTCAGGAGGCTGGCTCCTGCTGACGACACTGACTTTAATATTGAGAAAAGTGATAACCTTGTGAATATTTTTTTAGATAATATAAAGAATATCACTCTGGTAGCAACTATTATTGGAATAATTACATTGTTTGGGGCAGCCGTTGGTTTAATGAATATTATGCTGGTATCGGTATCTGAACGGACACGCGAAATCGGCATCAGGAAAGCTATTGGTGCGAAAGGCAGGGCTATAAAACAGCAATTCCTGGTCGAAGCAATTATAATTGGGCAAATGGGAGGACTTCTTGGGGTTGTTGCCGGTATCCTTGTCGGTAATTTTATTTCGATGGTAATGAATAGCCCGTTTATTATCCCATGGATATGGATATTTGTCGGGCTTGTCCTGTGCTTTATTGTAGGAATTGTATCCGGCTACTACCCTGCCATGAAAGCATCAAAGTACGATCCGATCGAATCGTTGAGGTATGAGTAGTAGTTAATTTAATAAAAAAAAATAATCAGGCATGAGTAAAAAAATGTATGTCCAAATGTTTTGTATGATCTTAATCATTGGTTTTACTGATCAGGCCCTTGCACAGCAGTCCGATTGCGTAGTGAAATTACCTGCCATTTCAAAAGAATATAGCGGGGGGTGTAAAAAGGGGCTGGCAAATGGCAAAGGTTTCGCCAAAGGAGTCGATTCATACAAGGGGCAATTTAGTAAAGGGCTGCCGCATGGCAAAGGCACCTATACATGGGCCGATGGCACTACCTTTAAAGGGAGGTGGGTTAATGGCAAAAGAGATGGCAAAGGCACCCTGGTTTATAAAATTGCAGGGAAAGACTCGGTTGTTACCGGATATTGGAAAGGCAATAATTATCTGGGGGAAAAGATTGCCCTTCCATATAAAATTGACAGGAAATACAATGTAACCCGTTATTCTATAAACAAAGCAAGTGATGCAAATAATGTGATAAGGATTAAGCTATTTAAAGCCGGACGTTATAATACTGACATAGAGAACTTTACACTAGCGTATGACAATGGGGACGAATATGAGCTGGGCAATATGATGGGAATACAAAACATTATATTCCCGGTCTCTGTGAAAGTGAGCTATCGCACATGGAATTATTTACATACCTCTCAATACGATGTTATTTTTGAGTTTACAATAAATGAGCCGGGTACCTGGGAGGTGACTATCGGCAATTAAATGCTTAAATGAACGTCCAAAAAAAAGAGTCCGTATGGAAAAGTTGTAAGGGAATGTATTTTGTAACACTTTAGCAGTTGGAGGTAAGTGAAAACATCACTTCCCCTCAATAATTTGAATACACCCATCTTTATAATGCTAAAACTTAGACAGTCTTTTAGTCCACAACTTTATGAAATGACCCGTAATTATAAATTGCAGCCAATAAAAAAGGGCATCCATTACCGAACGCCCTTTCCAAATAGTATTTTCTTGCAGACACTAACTATGTAGAGTCTGTCTATAAAGTCTGTGTTTGGTTCAGAATGTTCGCCTTCAAGGCTTTCGAAGTCTTAAAAACCAAGAGTCCCGATTGTTCGGGATGACAGGTTTCTAAGACGAGAGTAACGCAGAAGGCGGACTTTATGGACAAACACTATGTAGGTTATTTTACTGAATCCATATATTCGATCAGTTCAACAACTTTTGTCGAGTAACCCCATTCATTGTCGTACCATGAAACGACTTTCATAAAGTTGTCATTTAACCCGATACCGGCACCTGCATCAAAAATTGATGTACGTGTATCGCCGATAAAGTCGTTTGAAACAACGGCATCTTCAGTATAACCCAATACGCCTTTCATTTCATTTTCTGAAGCGGCTTTCATTGCTTTACAAACCGTTTCGTATGAAGCACCTTTTTTCAGGCGGATAGTAAGGTCGACAACTGATACGTTAGGAGTTGGCACGCGGAATGCCATGCCGGTAAGTTTCCCGTTCAGTTCAGGAATTACTTTACCTACGGCTTTCGCAGCCCCGGTAGAAGAAGGGATGATATTCTGCCCTGCTCCACGGCCGCCTCTCCAATCTTTCATTGAAGGGCCGTCAACAGTCTTCTGGGTTGCAGTAGTTGCATGTACGGTAGTCATTAAACCTTCAATAATCCCAAAGTTGTCGTTTAATACTTTAGCAATTGGCGCCAAACAGTTTGTCGTACAAGATGCATTGGAAACAAAGTCCATGTCGTTAGTATAAGCTGTGTTGTTAACGCCCATTACAAACATCGGGGTGTCGTCTTTTGATGGAGCCGACATAACAACCTTTTTCGCACCTGCATCAATATGGCCCCGGGCTTTTTCTTTTGTTAAGAAAATACCTGTTGATTCAACAACGTACTCAGCACCTACTTCTCCCCATTTTAAGCTGGCAGGGTCTTTTTCAGACGTAACCCTTATTTTCTGGCCGTTTACAACCAATGCCCCGTCTTCAACGGCTACTTCGCCTTTAAATCTCCCATGAGTTGAGTCATATTTAAGCATGTAAGCCATATAGTCAACATCGATCAGGTCGTTAATACCAACAATTTCAATGTTTTCTTTGTTGATAGCAGCACGGAAAACCAATCTCCCGATTCGTCCAAAACCGTTAATACCAATTTTAATTTTTGACATAGTTGAATGTTTTTATTTTTTTATCAATTTAAATATCGAAAAAGCCCTGAAACTAGTGTTAAGTCAAGTATGAAATTGTGGGTAAGCCGTAGTTATTTTTTGTTTTTGTGAAGCAAAAAAAATAAGCATAGCCGTAGCTACGTGAGTCTTTTTTTGTAATGCAAAAACGGAAAAGAACAAGACTTGGCCCGTAAGGTTATGCTTGACTTGACACTAGCCTGTTACAATAAAAGTAACCTTTTCTTTATGAGCTATACAAAATAAGTATTAATAATTAATAAAGTCAAAATAAACCCGGTTGTTTCCTGTGTTTTTATTTTAACCTTAATATTAATTTAAACTGCAATTTCAGGC
>JAADGO010000206.1 GCA_013152355.1 Chlorobiota bacterium | reverse complement strand
TAAGGCCCTTCCAGGTGAAACCCGGGGATTGACCCTAACAACGATTTATCGTCTTTTACCTTTGCCAGTGTTTTTAAATTTGCTGTTAGCAACTCCCTGCTATTGGTTGTCAACGTTGGCAAATAGGTAGTAACCCCCTTTTTCCAAAGAGCCCTGGTTGCATTAATCACTCCCTCTTTGGTCAGCTTGCCTCCCCCAAGTGAGAAGGAAACGCCATTGAAGCCATTCACCTGATTATCAAACAGGCCTGGTGCAATATAAAGGTTTGCATTTTCACCCGACAGCTTCTCAATGTGCTTTACACTGACTATTTTACCGTCTTTTACCTCTACGGAAATCGGTTTCCCATCAATGTATGATAATCCCTCAATTTTTTGTTGTGCGCACGATATATTCATGATAAATAAAAACAGAAGAAAGTATTTCGCCCTTCTGCTTAACTTTTTTAAATAATTACGAATGTCCATTTCTATCATTTATATTTGTTATTGAGTCCTCCTTAACAATAGTTCGGTGCTTTTTTATAAGCAGCTGATTACCAATCATTTAAAATATAAAGTCTCGGTCTTGTAGAACCTTAATAATCAGATATTTGCGTCTTAGCGTCTTAGCGAGAAATAAAAATATAACGAACTCTTGCCTTAAGAGACTATTTAGTTTTTACTAATATGCAACCTTTACCCACTTTTCTGTTGAAGCCGACTTTTCAAGTGCTTCAAGTACGGCCACACAATTAAGTATGCTTTCATAGCTGCGTGGTTCTTTACCGGTGCGGAACATTTCAACCATATCGACATAATTCTTACCCGGGTCAGGCTCTTCAACACGCGATTTCAATTCTTTAACCCCATCTTTTGTTTCAACGTAAGTACTCCATCCATACGATAACGTTTTAAATATAAGAGTGGCAAACAACCCGCTTTTGAATACCAGGGCAGCACTGCCGGCACTGCCATTCCTTGTAATCTTCACCTTCTCAATATCCTCGCCAAAAATAAACATCAAAGGTTGCAGGATATGCACTCCGTAAAAAAATACCCCTCCGTATTTCGAATCCAGGTCAACAGGGCCATAACGTACAACATTGTTGATTTCTCCCATTTCTGCCACCTGCTTTTTCATATCAAAAGTACCATTGCTTTGCGCAATTGAGCTGTATGAGGTTACAGGCGTCCCATATTTACGGGCCATAGCCAGGAACTTCTTCCCTTCTTCTACCCGGTAGCAAAACGGTTTATCAATAAATGTCGGGATACCTGCCTTGATAAATGGAGTAGCTGCTTCTAAATGGTATTTCGCATGGCGGTGGTCGACAATCAGCGCATCAATTTTCCCCAGCATCTCCTTAGGGTCTTTTACTATGTTGGGGATATTCCCTTTTTCCTGTGCTTTTTTTGCAAATTCGTCTGTCTCTCCCCAAACATAAAGCACTTCAACGCCCGGGAACTTTTTCTCGGTATTAAACATCCGTCCGTAACCTATTGTATGCGAGTTTTCCGCACCAATAATCCCAATACGTATAGGTTTATTATCCTGCCCGTTCACCAGTTGCGATGCAAAAGCTGCAGATGATGAAAAAGCAAGGGTTGACACGGCAGCACCTTTGCCTGCCTTCTTTATAAATTCTCTTCTTGATTCCATTTTTATATTTTTAACGGGATACCTAAAAACAACTATTTACAATTTCATTTCCCAGCCTTTTTCATACTCCCTCGACCAAAGGTGTTTTGCCTTTTTATCATTTAGGATATGCCCTGTTTTTGCGTCAATATCCAATGAATTACCAACACGTTGTGCAATATTCCCTAATTGAACCAACAAGGTGCTTTTATGGCCCGAATCAATATCGGCAGTCAGTTTCTCTCCTTTTGTTATTGCATTAAAGAAATTCTGAATATGCAGTGCGTCCAGGTTTTGTGCAGGATTAGCTCTGTTCCTGGCATCAACTTTAAAATCATCCTTCACCTCTTTTACAACATTCCCTTTCAGATCAAAAATTTTATATGTATTCCCGCCAGCCAATAATAAACTTCCTTCTTCGCCATAAAACAACGCCCCGACAGAGCTGCCTTCAATAGGTTTGCCATTGCAGCTCCTTCCTTCCCATGTCATTGAAACGCCTTCGTCAAAGTCGTAACTAATCACCTGCGTGTCCGGGGTTTCCCAATCGTCATTATAACGGAAACGCCCTCCGTTTGAGCTTACCCGCACCGGGTAATCAACTCCCAGCCCCCACCTTAAAAGGTCAACCATGTGAGTGCCGTTATTTAAGGCCTCGCCGGTACCCCAATGCCATCTCCAATGCCAATTGTAGTGAACGATGTTGTCTTTATAAGCCTTTCTGGGTGCAGGCCCCTGCCACAAGTCCCAATCCAGCCATTCGGGTACTGCTACTTCTTTACCAACTCCTATAGAGCCACGGTTATTGGTATACCAGCTTTTGCCAAAATAGGCCCGCCCGATAGCACCATTCTTCAGCTCTTTTATCCCTTCAATAACATTGGGCCACGACCGCCGTTGGTTACCCATCTGAACTACTTTACCATACTTTGCAGCGGCTTCCCTCAGTATTTCGCCTTCATTAGGATTGTGGCTACATGGTTTTTCAACATAAACATGCTTACCTGCCTGCATCGCCAACAACGAAGCGGGGGCATGCCAGTGGTCGGGCATAGCAATTACTACCGCATCAATATCTTTCGACTCCAGCGACCTGCGAAAATCACCAAAGCCCTTAACTTTAAGTTCCTGGGTTTCTTCAACGCCCTTTATACATTTTTTTATGGCCCGGCTATCCACATCGCAAACATGGGCAACATCGCAATTTGGCTGGCTGGCAAAGTTCAGGGCTAATGCATTACCCCTGGAGTTAACCCCCACTACCGAAGCCCTGATTTTTTCATTCGCTCCAACGATCCGGCCATAACTGAGCGCACTATAACCCGGCAAAACACCACCAACGGCAATTGCGGCTGATGCACCTACTGATTTTTTAATAAAATCCCTTCTTGAGTTTGTTGTATTTTTCATCATTGAATAAGTTAGTTGGATTAGTGGAATTGTATATAAAAATCTACATTCTCACGGATAATTATATCCAGCGGTATATGCTGGACTTTTTTAGGTTCATTTTTATATATAAACAACTCGAAAAGCATCTGTACAGCCCTCACCCCCTGTTGCAAAGGGCTTTGCGAAATAATATAATCAATACCACCCTTGTTTAAATGTTCAATATTTTCCTCCACAAGGTCATAGCCGACAACCCTTATATCCAATTCATGCAAAAGGTGGAAATCGGAGATCAGGTATGCTTTCGAATTGGTAACAAACACACCCTTTATTAGCGGGTTTTTTATGTAAAATTTAGTCAACTCCCTGAATACCGTTTCCTTGTCGGTGGAATTGATAGTTAAAGTATGTATCCTGATTTTATTTTTCAACCTGTTTTCAGTGAAATACTCCCTGAACCCCTTTTCTATCCGGTTTAAAGCAGAAGCATTCTCAAAGCCCTTTACCATATTCAAGATGAGTATATCACTGTTTTCTTTTATCACCGAATTCAGGAGTTTGCCGGCAATATAAGCACTCCGTTTTACATCCGGGCCAATATAAGCCAGGCTTTCATGGTCGGGAATATCAGCATCTATTAATACGTAAGGGATATTTTGTTTTTCCAGTTTATCAACAAACAAGGTGCTTTCCTGAAGGAAAAGAGGGGCAAGGATTACCCCATTGGGGTTTAGCTCCAGTATTTTATTGGTTTGTTCAACAAAAGAGGATTCGTCAAACAAGTTATAAAAATAGGACTCAACAACAATCCCGAAATCTTTGTACATGGCTGCAGCCTGGTCAATTCCTTTTTTTGGCATCGACCAGTAATGTTTTGGCGATGGAGCCAAAGGAGAAAGTGTACAAATCAGGAATTGATTCCCCAGGGCCAGAGTCCGTGCCAGGAGGTTCGGATTAAAATTTAATTTCTTAATGGCATCTTCAACTTTCTGCTTTTTCTCAGGAGATACCTTCCCCCTGTTATGAATCACCCTGTCGATAGTGCCAACCGAAACATTCGCATATTTTGCGACATCCTGAATGGTTATTTTTTTTGTCCTTTCCAAATCCCAACTGTTTTATTCCATACAAATCTATTTAAATGAATCCCATTTACAAAAAAAAAGTGTGCCCGCACACATAATTAATCATATATATTGTGGATTAAGAATAATTATTTTTGATTTACAACAACTTATAATTTTCCATGAAATTAAAATGTGTTGCATAACATAAATTCTGTGTGGGTACACATTCCCGGAATCCAATCGCAAAAGCATTTAATATAAAAAATTGGAATACAATAAATTACATTTTTATCAAATTATAAACATTCAGGTTGTAATAGTAATGTGTGTGCGTACACAAGTTCTTTAAATTTGCTCAAAAAGATTTGATCTTATTACATTATTGTTTAAAATTGCACCACTTAAAAGAAACTGATCGTTTATCGTCAATATATAATTTTCAACTATGGCCAAGTATAGTTTACAACCTGTTAAGGTACCAAAAGTGAATACTAAATTCAGGACTATAATAACAAAACTGCCAGTTCCTGAGTCACTTAGGATATTTGAAAGCCTGTCTGAGTCAGAACCTGTTTCGATGATGGGGCAACCTCCGGTTGTATGGGATAGAGCTGAAGGGTTCCAGGTTTATGACCAATGGGGCAATAAATGGCTGGACTGGTCATCGGGTGTTTTGATTACTAATGCAGGGCATGGCCGCAAAGAAATTATTAACGGGCTAAACGAGGTCATTAATAACCACCTGCTGGCAACCTATGTTTTTGTGCATAAAAAACGCGCTGAATTAACCAAAATGCTGCAGGAGTTATCCCCCGACCCTTCTAGCTACTCAGTTTTTATCCTTAGTACCGGGAGTGAGGCTACCGAGAACTGTATCAAATTAGCAAAAACTTACGCTATTGAAAAGTATGGCCCGCAAAAAAAATATCTTGTGTCATTCAGGAATGCTTTCCATGGGAGGACATTGGGCGCCCAGCTTGCCGGAGGGATGGATAAACTAAAAACATGGATTGTTGACGAAGGAAAGACTTTCATACAGGTGCCTTTCCCCGATGGGTATAAAAATGAGGATACCTCGTTTGGCCTTTTCCTGGACACACTGAAGGAAAAAGGGGTTGAGCCCGAAGAAATTGCCGGAGTTATGACCGAATCGTACCAGGGGGTTGGCCCTGATTTTATGCCCGGTGAATACGCCCAAAAACTGGACGCATTTTGCAAGGAGCATGATATTGTGACGATTTATGACGAGGTACAGTCAGGATTTGGAAGGACCGGTAAAATGTTTGCTTACGAACACTATGGAGTTAACCCCGATTTAA
>JAADGO010000193.1 GCA_013152355.1 Chlorobiota bacterium | reverse complement strand
AATCTCCTTTTCAATGATACAAGCCAAAGTGCATTTAAACAATTATGGATAAACAAAAAAGAAGCATTGCACAAAAGAGCATTTAAAGCATACGTGCAATGCTTACTGTTTATTTACCTTCCCCCTAAAATTCCTTAAAACTTTGCAGTAATTAATTTGGAATTTAATCCTCTACCTCAATATTTTTAGATACTGCATCCAATGTCGTTTAGTTAGCAAACTGTCATAATCGTTTGTAATTCATGCTGTAAGGTTTCTTTTGACGATGTTTTCGTTCATTTTTTCTGTCAGGCCTTATAATTTCCCTTGTATTGTAAACTATATCATCAAAAGCCTTTAATGCTTTTTCATATTGTTGTTTTATAAAGACACCAACAAGAATGTCTTTTGTCATTGAAATAGCGTTTGTCCTATTTATCTTTTGGTTATGCTTCCTGTTTTCGTCAGCCTTAAATTCTCTCCTTACCCTTTCTTCAATAGGATGGGCATACGCAGCACTCAACGTCAGTAAGAATATTTTTGCATGGAAATCTTGTTTTACTGCTTTTGCAGTTTTGCCGGAAAAATTTTCAAGTTCAATCCTGCTTTTGAGTAATTTGTATGCTTCTTCCTCATTCCAACGAAAATGATAGAGTTCTTTAAACTGTTCATGAGGATATTGTTTTGTGTCAATTAGCGATGTGCATAATATCTCTATTTCTCCTGTGTCCAGTTCAACCCTAATCAACCTGCATTTTATTGGATTGCTTGCTGGCTTGGGATATCCTGCCAGCTTCTTTCGATCTTTATCGGGTAATGTAAAAGTTACTATCCTTTCTTTTTCCCCACTTTCTCTAAATTCACGAACCTCTTTCCACCAGCTACCTTTCATTCTTACGCAAAATTCAATATTTTGGGCTTTGAGCAGAAAAAACAATGCAAAGCTGGGATATCCTCTGTCCAGTAACAATAAATCTCCTTCCTTTAATTTTGACATGTGTCTTTCCAACAAAGCCCTTTCGCTACCCTTTTTATTGTTATTATTTTTATATGGAGCCAGTTGGGCTTCGATTGTTATTTGGTTCAACACATCATAAAGCATTGAGCCAATAGCCATAGAACGCTTGCTGTCCGCATTTGGCCCAAATGGGCATTCTCCGAATTCTTCCCTAACAGTAGGGTGGTTAGGTAACATTATGCGAGTACCATCCACTGCTAATAGTCTAAAATTGTTCCAGGTATAATAATCCGACTTATCGTAAAAAGTATCAACGGCAATCTCATTTAAGCGGATAAACCCCCATTCGTTCAATTTTGAACGAGCCTGGGAGAAAGCTCCTTTCGTTGCTTCTCTTATGGTATAATCCGATGAATCTATCTTTTTGAAAAAGCTATCAAGTCCTCTTTGGATAGCTCGGTTAAGAGACATGATTAAAACAATTAAGTTTCTGATTGTCAGCTTCCTTTCGCGTGAAAATACCCCTTTTGGGCCGTCTTTTGAACGACCGAGGAACTCATTTTCACTAAGCTCATGATCTATATTTTTTGTTAATTCTACTCGATAATCTTCATTTTCGGGTTCTTGTGTATTACACTTACCCCCTATATACCCTGTAAAGATAAATCCAGCCTATAAAAAAAACAAACTTTCAAAGAACTTATTTTAATCATTTTACTAACAATCAATACGTTAAACTATATCCTTAACTAAACGACATTGAATCAGGAATATAAAATCAGGAAGTACTGAGACTTGGGCATTACCTGCATGCCGCTTAGGCAGGCAGGGATAATTTTTAAACGGCTCCTAACACCGTGTAGCAATATGGCATTGTAATTTAGGAAATTAAAGGGATATTTTCCGGGCGTTTATGTTTCCACCGGCGGTGCGACCATAAATAGTATTGAGGTTCCTGCGAAATTATTTCTTCCATTTTTTTTGCATAGGCTAACAATACCTCTTTTTCTTTAACCTCAGCCGGGTTCTCAAAAAGTTTATAAAAGAATACTTCATAAACCCCTCTTTTTATTTTCCTGACATGATGGAAAAATACCGGCTGGTTGGTTCGGTGTGCAATTTTCTCGGGCCCCGAGAAGAAAGGGGTCTCCTGATGGAGGAATGTCATCCATAGCTTTGTTGTCGGCGGAGGTGTCTGGTCGGCTATCAGGCCTAATATAATCGGATTGCCCCCCCTGTTGAATTCAATGGCCACCCGTGCAGATTTATATACCGGAATTGATTTACTCCCCCACCTTTCCCTGATCTTCATCATAAATTTTTCTAAAGCTTCGTTCCCCCTGACCGGGTTGTATATTCCCAATACCTGATGGTTGGATTTGCGTTGTATGGTACAGGACCACTCCCAATTGTTATAATGCATCCCCAACAGGACAACACTCTTTCCTTGTTGATAATATTTGTCGAATATTTCGATATTCCTGAAGTGAAACCGTTTGTCAAATTGCCTGGCTGACATACTGTATGCCTTGATGGTTTCAAGAAACACATCACAAAAATGACTATAAAATTTATTGGCGATGCTACTAATTTCGCCAGGGCTTTTCTCAGGGAACGAATTTCTCAGGTTTGTATAAATTACTTTTTTGCGGTAACGTATAATATAACGTAAAATGAAATAGAAAAAGTCGGAACAGAGGTAGAGCAGCCAGAATGGCAAATATGAAATAAACTTTAGCAAAGTGGCAACAACCCTGTTCCCCAACCTTTTCCAAAAGCCTTCGTAGTACCGTTTATCTATTTTAGCGAGTTCATTAATTCCAGTCATATCCATTCATTTTTCATTACTGCACCATGGTAAGGTTATTGCAATGGAACACCCTCCGGGCGTTTATGTTTCCACCGGCGGTGCGACCATAAATAGTATTGGGGGGTTTTCTTTATAATACTTTCGATCTTCAGGGCATATATTTTCAATATTTCATTTTCTGAATACCCTGAAGGATTATCTACCAATGGCTCAATAATCAATTTATACCTGCCCCTCCCGGTTTTCTCAAAATAATATAACAGCAGGGGTTGGTTTTTAATCCGGGTCGACAACCTTCCCGGGCCTGGGAAAAAAGGAGTTTCCTGGTTCAGGAAAATAGTCCAGAATTTACTATTCTGCAAAGGTGTCTGGTCGGCAATTAATATAGTTAAAGTTACTTCATTTTTCGAGCGGCACTCAACCAATTTTTTATATATCCTTTTTGTAGGTACCGGTATACCTCCATACTCCGACCGGAGCCCATTGATATAAGAATCGTAAATACGGTTACGCTGCGGGTTGTATACCTGAAAGTTTTTATGTTTTGTTACAGCCGCCAGGAACTTGCCAAACTCCCAATTCCCATAATGAAAAGAAAGCATTAATATACTCACTCCTTCTTCAAAATATTTATCGAGTTTTTTTGCCTCCGACAGGTCAACAATATTTTTTAAATCGTTTCCTGCCCGGCCGAACCTGACCAGCGACTCCAGCATTGTATCACACAAATGCCTGTAATATTCTTTGGCAACCGCTGTTATTCCTGCATCATCTTTTTCGGGGAATGAGTTTTTCAGATTCGTGAACACCACATCCCTACGGTATCGGATAATAAAATAAACAATGAAATAAAGCAGGCCGGATAATTTGTAAAGCCACCGCAACGGTAACCTGGAAACTATTTTCAGGAAAAATACCCCCAAGCGGGAAAAAAATGTTGAAAACATAATTTGATGGCTTTAATTAATGCAAAACTAAAACATTTTGAAAATTTGTTGATTAAAAAGAGATATTTCTACCATGCAACCATCCTGGCATGCCAAAAAATTGGTTGTTTCCCGGGAGGGGGGATGCCTGTGCAGGGAATGAGCATTGTATGTAGGCCGGATTCCTGCAGTAACTATATAGTCTCTGCAAGTGCCTTCTTAGCAACTAAACAAAGCCTGTATATAAAATCTTATTCGCCAGGTAATGCGCCCTTCAAATGCATGTTGGCAAACTTAATGTATTGTTCCCAGTCGAATTCGGTCACATCATGTTTGCCGGTGCGGATATGGTATCCTATGGTTGTCATAACGGGTTGGTTTACTTCCGGCATTTGACCGGAGGCAATCCCCTGTTTGCCAAACAATTCATATACAGGCGTTGCATAATACCCCGACAAGAACTCGCCTTTCGGGTCGGCCCATTTGTCATTTTCGGCACTGGCAATGTATACCGGCCTTGGGGCTATCAGTGCAATCAATTCATGCTGGTCAACGGGCAGGGCATCTTCATTGCCGTCATATTTACTGCAATTACCGCACAGCCAATGCGGGAAATACTTGTTCATTCCTCCAAGCCGTTCGCCAAACCTGCGGCGCGAGATAGCTGCTCCCCCACACCCCGAATCGTTGGAAATAACTATTGCAAACCGCTGGTCGAGTGCTCCTGCCCAAAGGGAGGTCTTCCCCAGCCTTGAATGCCCCATAACTATTACTTTGCTTTGGTCGATATCCTCATCCTCCTCAAAATAATCCATTGCACGGCTCAGCCCCCAGGCCCAGGCCGAAATTGCCCCCCACTCATCGGGCAAGGGGCACGTTTGATCCTTTTTATATAGAAGGGGGTGTACGCCATCTGAAAAATCGGGGCCGGCTTTGCCATATTTATCGGGGTCGACATCGCCATAATACATGGTTGCCAGCCCATAACCCGCATCAATAAGCTTTTCTACTGCCCACCGGTTACTGCTTACTCCTCTCGACTGCTCGGTGATTTGATTATTAATAATCCCGAACGAAGGATTATTCCTCACCCACGACTCTGTAAGGATAACCTCAGGGTCATTGGTGACAGTATGGTTGCCATAAAAATTATAGCCCAGGAATACAGGGGCTTTTTCAACAGACTTTGGCAAATAAAGCAGCATGGCCACATCCAGTTCCTTCCCGTTATTCCTGAAAGTTAACACTACCTGTTTCCTGATAGCTTTATTATTGATTGCATTTTGGCTCTGTTCAACAATTCTGTATGAATCAATTTTTAATTCGCCCGGTACCTTCCCATACATATTCTCCTCGAAGAGGGCGACCAGTTCCGGCCTTCGTTTTTTAATCCAGCTTTTAGTACTTTTTATTTTTTTACCCTTTTGCGAAACCAATACTTTTGGCAACTGGTATTCAGGGACTTTACTTTCATCATAATTTGCACCTCTCTGTGCATAACCACTTACTGAAGCAACGAGCAAAACAGCAACTATCAAATTTTTCATAAATATTACTAATTAGTTTTCATTTTTATTTAGAGTCTCTTAGCTTTTTTACCGGATACCAATAATCTTAATCTCTGTACGCCGGTTTAACCAATATTCATAGTAGGTGCCAGTTGATGATACCGGTTTGGAAAAACCATATCCTTTATATGTCAGCCTGCCTTTTGAGATACCTTTTGCAACCAGGTA
>JAADGO010000090.1 GCA_013152355.1 Chlorobiota bacterium | reverse complement strand
ATTATCCGTACTTCCATTTGTAAAAAAATAAAAAGCACTAAGATATAGAAATCTGCAAAGATAGTAAGAGATTGTTTAAAATTTGTTTTCGAAGTTGTTTAATGTTCTTCCTGACAACGGAATTTTAATACATTAATGTTGCTATTATATCATCGGAAATAAAAAAACCGCGTTTGGTTAAAATATATTTCCCTGCTTTTTCTGTAACATACCCCGAATGGATGAATTGCTGTATGCCCTGCTGAAAAAAGGCTAAATAGTCGGCACCAAACTGTTCCCTGATGCTTTTTTTTGAAACACCCCACATAGTACGCAGCGAGGTTAAAATATATTCGTTAAACCGGGTGTCTTTATTCAATATCTCTTTCTCAAAATAAGGTTTATCCTGCCGGATATTCTGTAAATACTGCTTTAAACCGGATACATTCCATTGCCGCGAGGCCTTGTCGTAAGAATGGGCTGAAGGCCCTACTCCCAGGTATTTCTTACCAAACCAATAGGATGAATTGTGCCTGGAAAATGCTTCGCCTTTGGCAAAATTGGAAATTTCGTAATGTATAAAGCCTTTTGATTCGGCCATTTTTATCAATACTTCAAACTGATTAATACTTTCTTCTTCTTCAACCTCCCTCAAAACCCCCTCTTTCCTCAGCTTGTAAAACGGGGTACCCTCGTGGTATGTCAGATGATACGATGAAAGGTGGCTGACCGGGAGCGACAAGGCTTTTTCAAGATTCCTTCCCCACTTTTCGGAAGTCATAAACGGAAGGCCGTAAATTAAATCAATACTTATATTTTTAAATCCTGCACGATAAGCATCGTTTACACATTCCACGGCCTGTGTGGAATTATGGCGCCTCCCCATCCTGGCCAGGTCTTCATCGAAAAAAGACTGGATACCAATACTCAACCTGTTGATTTTTGTGGAAGAAAGCCCACTCAGATATTCGGCAGAAAGGTCATCGGGGTTGGCCTCAAAGGTTATTTCAGCATTTTTTGCAACACTGAAAAGACGGTAAACCTCAGCCAATAAAATTTTTACCTGTACAATTGTTAAAACAGAAGGAGTGCCCCCGCCAAAATAAATCGTTTCGATTTCCTCACCTGCAAGGTAGTCTTTACGGTCGTTAAGCTCCCTTATTAAGGCAGATATCAATTGTGGCTTTAAACCAGTTTCAGTCGTTTTATAAAAATCGCAATAGCCACATTTACGGTGGCAAAACGGGATATGGAAATATATTCCTGCCATTATAATAATTCCAAAAAATAAAATCCAGACAGCTACTAAAGCCCGATCTGCCCTTCAAACTTTGTTATGTCGTCGCTGATGGCTTTTAGCGATGTTTCTTTATAAAAAGCAACAATATCCTCTCTCAGTTTGGCATACCTGCTATGTACCGGGCACAAAGGCTTTGACGGGTCGTGGTCGAAGCAGGGTTTCATACCTATCAAGCAGTTGTCAAAAAATTCTTCTCCGTCAACATTGATTATAATATCCCAAAGGAAAATTTCTTCCGGTTTTTTTGCCAGCCCGAATCCTCCGTTTGGCCCTTTGGTCGACACCAATAGTTTACATTTTACCAGATTCTGGAGTATTTTCCCCAAAAACGGGTATGAAATACCCAAAACCCCGGATATTTTCCTGATGCCTGTCCTTTTTTCCTCATTCGAAACTTTCCCTAAATATATTAAAGCCCGCAATGCATATTTACATGTATTCGACAACATAGCTATTTTATTTTATTGAAGTTGTTTAAAGTTAAACTGAAAATCTACGAGAAACATCTTGATCCCATTTAACTTCAAACAACTTCTTTCCCCCATTGTTTACTAAACGACTGACGTGAAAATCCAGGCATATCCTTTTCTTTGCCAAGTGGGTACCCACAAATTTTTATCGCCAGGTTTTTAACCGCCCCATTTACCGCATCCAGCCGTTTTCTTTTCGAAAAAGCATATTGATAGGCTTTCATCCCATAATCCCAAACCGTTCGGACTTTTTTCCCCTCCACGCTTTTTTTCCTGTTCAGTAATAATAAATAGTGCAGGGGAATTTTCACAGGGCATACTTCTGAACATTTACCACAAAGCGTACTGGCAAAACTCAAATGCCCGAAATCTTTAAATCCTTTATAAAAAGGCGTTATTACCGACCCTATCGGGCCACTATAGGTTGTATCATACGTATGCCCCCCAATATTTTTATAAATCGGGCAGGTATTGAGGCAGGCGCCACACCTGATGCACTTCAAAGCCAGCGATTGTTCCTTTTCATTCAACAAATCCGACCGTCCGTTGTCCAGTAAAATGACAACCATTCTCCCGGGTCCGTCAATTTCTTCCCTGTTCCCGGGGCCCAGCAATAAAGAATTATATACAGATATCTGCTGCCCTGTCCCCGTGGCAGCCAAAAGCGGTAAAAAGAGCGGAATATCCTTAACGGAAGGTATTACCTTTTCGATGCCGGCCAAAACAATATGTACTTTTGGGAAAGCTATGGTCATAAGCCCATTCCCTTCGTTTTCAGTCAGCCCGATACCCCCTACATCGGCGACAATAAAATTTGCCCCTGTAACACCAACCTGCGCCGAAGTAAATTTTTGCCGTAGCTTCTTCCTTACAAATAAAGTTAAATCCTCTGCCGAAAGATCAACCGGGGTATTAAATTTTTTATTGAATAATTCAGCAATATCCTGTTTCGACTTGTGCATTGCCGGTGTAAGGATATGATAAGGCTTTTCTCCTGCCTCCTTAACAATAAACTCGCCTAAATCAGTTTCAACCGATTCTATACCAAGCTTTTCAATATTTTCGTTAAACTCAATCTCCTCAGTGGTCATCGACTTACTTTTCACCAGGAAATTAACCTCCATTCCTGTTAAAATCTTTTTAACATGCCTGATAGCCTCTTCCGCATCGCGTGCCCACAGTACCTCTGCCCCCCTGGCTGTAATATTCGTTTCAAACTCCTCAAGATATCCCCCTAAATTATTTATAGCCTTTTCTTTCAGGAAAGAGGCACGTTGCTTAGCCAGCTCAAAATCCAGGTAACGGTTTTTGCCCTCCACTGCTGCTGCATCATATTTTGAAATATTATGCTCAATGGTTTTCCTGTGCTTCGGGTCGAAAGCAATTTTCGATTTTTTAAGAAATTTTTCTTTCTGATGTGACATTAAGAGGTATTTTTTCTATACGGTGCAAATGCCTTCCCCCTTCGAATTCCGCATTTAAAAAAGCTTCTACAATTGCAATGGCTTCTTCATCGGTTACAAAGCGCCCGGGAATTGCACATATATTGGCATTGTTATGCTGCCTGGCAAGCTTTGCTATCTCAGGCTTCCAACATACTGCTGACCTTATTTTCTGGTGTTTATTTGCTGTCATACTTATGCCAAGCCCGCTTCCACATAATGTGATACCTTTTTCGTATTCCCCGTTACTTATGGCTTCGGCAACCAAATGCCCAAAATCAGGGTAATCACACCTTTCTGCGGTATAACAACCGAGGTCTTTATATTTTATCCCTTTGTTTTCAAAGTACTCCTTAATTACCTGTTTTTTTGCAAATCCTGCATGGTCACTTGCAATTACAATCACTTCTTTACTCATAAATATCTAATATTTCACAAATTTAATACTTTTAAGTACTTTTTTTATCACTTTTTTACTTTAAACAACATCAAAAGGTCTTTTCTTTCTTTAAACCATATTGTGGCTAAAAAAAGAAAAAGAAAAAGTGTATTAAAAGTCAGTTTAGCCGGTGTTGCCAGATGTCGAGTAAAGGTTGAGGCAAAAAACAAAACCATTGCAACTCCAAAATAGATGGCTATGGTTTTTAAATCGTAGGGGACAGGATAATATTTTTGCCCTAAAATATAGGAAATTACCATCATGGTGAAAAAGCAGGTGAAAACAGCTATTGCCGACCCCATATAGCCCATTTTCGGAATTAAAATAATATTTAAAATAATTGTAATTAATGCACCTACTATTGCCATATATGCCCCGTACCGGGTCATATCTTTCAGTTTATACCACAACGAAAGTGTGAAATAAACCCCAAAAAAGAGGTTGGCCAGCAAAACCAGTGGTACAATCTTCAGCCCTTCGCGATATTGGGCGGAAAAAAACAGTTTTATTACATCGATATACAGCATCATCCCTAAAAAAATGAATAGCCCCGAAATGATAAAATACTTCATTACCGTTGCATAAACACCCGGGTCGTCCTTATGCCCCACCCTGGAAAAAAAGAATGGCTCGAATGCATACCTGAATGCCTGGATAAACATATTCATCAAAACAGCCAGTTTGTAATTTGCACCATAAATGCCCAATTGCCTCATTGGGTGTTGATATTCGGGAATTAAAAATGGTATCAATATTTTATCAATATTCTGGTTGACCATGCCGGCAAGGCCAACAATTAAGATGGGAAACGAATAATTCAGGATTTTTATCAATAACTTCCTGTCGAACTGCAGCTTAATCTTCATTATTTCGGAAGACAACAACAGCAATGTAATAACTGAAGCCAGTAGGTTCGAAATAAATACATACCCTACCCCAATATTTTTAGAGTATATTAAATTGATTATTGAGTCGGGGTGTTTTTTTAAAATCAAAGGGCAAAAAGAAAGGAAAAAAAGATTCAGCCCTATGCCAAAACCTATATTAATAAGTTTAATTGTGGCAAATTTTACCGATTTGTTTCTTAGCCTTAAATGTGCAAACGGAATAGCAGTAAAAGCATCAATACATACAATTATTGCCAGCCAAAGGATATATTCCGAATGTTCAGGGTAATTGATCAGGGCGGCTATATTGTTTTTAAAGAACAGGACGGCTAATAAAAATACCAATGAGGTAGAAAATAACGAAACCATTGATGTTGAGTACACTTTTTCGCTATTGCCACTCCCCGAAGCAAACCTGAAATAGCCGGTTTCCATCCCGTAGGTAAGCAGTACCATAAAAAAGGCTACATACGAATACAGGTTGGTTACAACGCCATAAACTTCAGGTAAAAAAAGAAATGAATAATATGGTACAAGCCACCAATTGAGGAATCGCCCAATAATGCTGCTCATGCCATAAATTACCGTGTCGCCTGCTAATTTCTTAAAAGTATTCAATTACCTAAATTTTAAGCAAATATATAATTCATTTTCTATGGCTATTACACAGTTTCGCTATTATCTTATTTTTACAGCTAAAATTGATTCATAAAAAATTATAAATTTGTTCATTATTCATAAATAGTTAAGAGGTTTAAATAATAGAAAGCTACCATGAAAAAGCCTTTATTCCCTATAATAATCATCTGTATTTTTATTACATTCCTATCGTGTTCTAATAAATCGAAGCGGTCGAGGAAGCCTGTAAGCAGAATATCCATTATGCCTGCCAAAAAAAATTACACCTTTAATAATGCTATTGAAATAGAGGTGAAAACAAGGGTTAAAAACGGTGAAATTCATAATATTAAACTTTATTATGGGAATGAATTGTTAACTACAAACAGCAACCTTGATTTCACCTATAAATTAAAAAATATAACAAAATTAGGGACAAACACGTTAAAGGCTGTTGCTACAAAAACCGATGGCGTATCAAATTACAGAATAAAAAATTTCTATGTTTTATCGGATATCCAGCCCGTTGAAAAAAAAATGCGTGTAATAAAGGAATACCCTCACTCAACAACATTTTTTACTGAAGGTTTGCTGCTACACAATGGTTACCTGTACGAAGGGACAGGACAAAATGGTATGTCGGGGATTTATAAAATTAATTTGAATAACGGGAAAACAATCCTGTCAAAAGAGCTGGATAAAAAATATTTTGGGGAAGGGATCACTATTTTAAACGATAAAATTTACCAGTTAACCTATCATTCAAAAATAGGTTTTGTCTATAATTTGTCTGATTTTTCGATTATCGATAGTTTTAAAATAGCCTCAAACCAGGGCTGGGGGCTTACCAACGATGGGGAAAACCTTATTATGAGCGACGGAACAAATAAACTCACATGGATCAGCCCCTCTAACTATGCTATAATAAAGACTTTACAAGTTGCCGATAACCTTTCAAAAATTGATTACATAAATGAATTAGAATATATTAATGGTTCTGTTTTTGCCAATGTATGGACTAAAAATTACATAATTGAAATAGATGCTGAAAACGGCAAAGTACTTTCAAAGGCAGACTTGTCTGGACTGCTGACAAAATTAAATGTCGATAAAAGTAAAATTGATGTAATGAATGGTATTGCCTATAACCCTGTTTCTAATACCTTTTTTGTTACAGGGAAAATGTGGGATAAAATATTTGAAATAGAGTTAGAATAATGTAGAACTCCTTCCGTAGTTTATCCTTCCCAAATGTTTATATGCCAGCTCTGTGGCTTCCCTGCCCCTTGGTGTACGTTTAATAAACCCTTCTTTAATTAAAAAAGGTTCATACACTTCTTCCAGGGTGCCTGCTTCTTCGCCAACAGCTGTTGAAATAGTTGAAATACCTACCGGCCCTCCTTTAAATTTATCAATTATCGTTGACAAAATCTTGTTATCCATTTCATCAAGCCCGTATGTATCAATATTTAAAGCATCAAGCGAATATGTGGTTATTTCCATATCAATTTCACCATTACTTTTTACCTGGGCAAAATCCCTTACCCTGCGGAGTAAAGCATTCACAATACGTGGTGTACCACGGCTCCTGGAAGCTATTTCAACAGCGGCTTTATCTTCTATTTTAACATTTAGAATACCTGCCGAGCGTTTAACTATCTGAGTCAAAATCACCGTATCATAATATTCCAAATGAGAATTTATTCCAAACCGTGCCCTTAATGGCGAGGTCAATAAACCCGACCTTGTGGTAGCACCTATTAAAGTGAAAGGTGCTAATTCGAGCTGTACCGACCTGGCACTTGGACCTTTATCTATCATTATATCAATCCTGTAATCTTCCATTGCCGAATAGAGGTATTCTTCAACAATTGGTGAAAGGCGGTGAATTTCATCAATAAACAAAACATCGTCCTTTTCAAGGTTGGTAAGCAATCCGGCAAGGTCTCCGGGTTTATCCAGCACAGGGCCTGAGGTTATTTTTATACCAACACCCAGTTCATTGGCAATTATATTTGATAATGTGGTTTTCCCGAGTCCGGGAGGACCGTGCAATAATACGTGGTCAAGTGATTCACCCCTTAATTTAGCGGCTTTAACAAAAACTTTAAGGTTTTGGACAATACTTTTTTGGCCGCTGAAGTCATCAAACCGTAACGGCCTTAATTGTTGATCAAAATCTTTATCACGTTCAGAAAAAGAATCATCCCTTAAATCAACATAATTGCCCATTGTAAGTTACTAAATGCAAAATTTCACCTCAATAAATCTCCAAAAATTCAAGGATTTCTACCAATTTATCCATTTTGAATGGTTTTGTCATGTATTCATTCATGCCATGATTGATACACTTCTCCCTGTCATTATCAAGTGTATTTGCTGTGAGTGCAATTATAGGTGTTTCTTTTTTCATCTGCAACTCCTTTTCAATACTCCTTATTTTCACAGTAGTTTCGAGGCCATCCATTTCAGGCATCATAATATCCATTAATATAAAATCAAACTTTTCTTTTTTGAAAATTT
Source organism: Chlorobiota bacterium (assembly GCA_013152355.1). Classification (GTDB taxonomy): domain Bacteria; phylum Bacteroidota; class Bacteroidia; order Bacteroidales; family Prolixibacteraceae; genus JABMQB01. The sequence continues at coordinate 16,785 of JAADGO010000090.1, read as the reverse complement.
CTATAGCCTCCATACCGCTCATGGCAGTAACTACCTCATGATTATTTTTATTAAGGTTAAATTTTACAATCTTCTGATTAAAGGGGTTATCTTCCACCAGCAATATTTTAAATTTATTTTTCAAAAAGCGTTATTATTAATATTTATACAAATAAATAAAATTTAATGTTTAATATTATATACTGTTAATAACAGTTGATAAAATATTATTAATTTTTATAATAGCATTTTGCAAATTTATCTCAAAGTTATAAACAAAAAGTAAACATATCAATTGTTTACCTATTAAAGCTTTAAAGTAATATTAACATTACCTCTTTAAAAAATGATTTTAAACAACTAACAAAATGAAGGTGTTTATTTAAAGTTTATTATTTCTTTAAAAATATGTGAATATTTATTTGATTTTTATATAATGATGTGGCATAATAGTAATAATCAATATAACAACTTTTTTTATAAGTTTGCGCTATTAAATTTTAAACATATTAGTGCCCTTTTATTAACAAACTTTATTATAGATAATTTGTTTAAATTAAGCAACTTATAAAATAATGACAGATAATTTTAAAATACTTGTTCACAAGCTTAATAAATTCAGGAAAAGGTACTATTTATTCAAATTATTGAGGGGGACTTTACTCACATTAGCCCTTTCTTTAGTTGTTTATTTTGTTGTATCTATAATAGAGTATTACTCTTATTTGCCTCCTGATGTAAGATTGGTGGAATTTTATACACTTATAATATTTTTGGTTGTTATTGTATTTACTTATATGTTTTTACCATTTTTAAAGTTAATACGCATTACCAAACAGATAAGTTATCCAAAATTAAATTCAATAATTGTTAAACATTTTCCTGAAATAAAAGATAAATTATTAAATATTATTGAGCTTGCGAATAGTGATGATTCGCAATATTCTAAAGAAATTTTGTGGGCAAGTATAGATCAGAAAATAAATGAAATTAAAGTTTTTGATATAAAGCATGCGGTTAACTTTAAACATTTACGCTATTTTTTATTGTACTTTTTAATAAGTGCTGTTGTAATAATTTCGGTTGCTGTATATAAAACACCTGTATTGACAGAATCAAATTACAGGATAATTAATTATGAACAAAACTTCATAAAGCCTGCCCCTTATCAATTTGTTATACTTAATAATAGTTTAGAAGTAACTAAGGGTGAAAATATTACAATCAGGGTAAATTGTAAAGGAGATGATTTCCCTCAAATTGTTTATATAAATATTGAAGGGAATAATTACTTAATGAATGAAAAACAGGAAGGCTTATTCGAATATACAATTGAATCGTGTATAAATTCTTTTAATTTTTTTTTTACGGACTTAAAGTATAATTCAAAAAGTTATTTATTAAAAATTTTACCTAACCCCAATATTAACTCTTTTTATATTTCGATAAAACCACCAGGTTATACCAATTTACCAGCCCAGGTAATTAATAATATAGGTGATTTAAAAATACCTGTTGGCACTGTTTTAAAATGGAGTTTTAGTTGTATTGATACTGATTCTTTATTTATTGATTTTGGGAAAAAAGGCAGGGTAAATGCAAAAAATGTAGGTGATTCATTTATTATAGAAAAAAAAATGTATAATAATGTTAATTATGATATTCTATTAGGAAACAGGATTATTGAAAATAAAAATATTATTACATACACAATTGATGTAATAAATGATTCTTATCCGCAAATACAGGTAGTAAGGGTGAGGGATTCATTACATTATTCAAAATTCTTTTTTAAGGGTGCTATTGCTGATGATTATGGATTTACAAAACTTAATTTTCATTATAATATTGATGGTAACGATAGTATAATACCATTGCAGCTATTTAAAAATTTAACTGACCAGGAGTTTTATTTCACATTCGATTTTAACCAGGTAAATTCATCTTCAAAACAGATTACTTATTATTTTACTGTTACTGATAATGATTATATAAATCATTATAAAACAACAACATCAGAAAGTTTTGTTTATAAAATACCAACTAAAGAAGAGATTGATTTGTATGATAAAGAAAAATTCAAAAGCATTGAGGATTTTATAATACAGAGCCATGATTTGGCGAATGAAATTAAGAAGGATTTAAAAAACCTTAAGCTGAAAAACCTTAATGCAAATACTACAAACTGGGAAAAGTCGCAGTTGGTTAATGATATTATCAACAAGAAAAAAATGTTGGAGGAATTGGTTAACCAGGCGAAGAAAAATAATATGGAACTGAACGATTATATGAATTCGTTTGATAAGCAAAGTAATGAAATTGTTCAGAAGCAGGAACAATTGGAAAAGTTGTTAGATGAAATATTTACAGATGAGTTGAAAGATTTACTTGAAGAATTTGCAGAGTTGGCAAATGAATTTGATAATAATAAATTGAATAAGCTCTCTGATGATTTAGACATGTCGATGGATGACCTTTCAAAGCAATTGGACCGTAACCTGGAAATATTGCGGAAAATGAAAGTTGAACAGAAATTGCAAAATATAATAGATAAAACGTATAAGCTGAGTGGTGATGAAGAATTGTTGGCTAAAGAATTAAGTACAGGCAGGGATTTTGATAAAGCAATTGAAAAAAATATTGGATACAAGGATGATTTTAAACTTCTTCAGCAACAATTGGATGATGCACTTGAGCTGAATAATAAATTGGAAAAGCCTATTAATTTTGACGATTTTGATATTGAATTTGATGAGATTATAAAAAGTTTTGACAATACGAACGAACAAATTCAAAAAAAGAACAGGAAGAAATCGACCAGGGGATTGCAGCGGTCGTCTGAACAACTTAAAAACCTGGCATTTAATATGAAACAAATGCTTGAGTTGAATACAATGAGGCAAAACAGGGAAAATATAGAAAACCTAAAACAAATATTAAGTAATTTATTAATACTCTCGTTCGGGCAGGAAGATATTTTAAAAGAGTTATCCCAGATCCAGCAAAATGACCCTGTTTTGAACGAACTTACCCGGGCACAGGATAATTTGCAGATGCAGAGTGTGGTTATTAAGGATTCGTTGTATGCGCTGGCCAAGCGGATACCACAAATAAGCACTGTTGTAAGCAACGAATTATTGTCAATGGAATTAAACCTTGGTAAATCTATTGCGTCATTAGAAGAGGGGTTAATACCAAGCGCAAGGGGGAGGCAGCAATTTGTTATTACTTCAGCCAATAATCTGGCATTGCTCCTGAGCGATATATTAAAACAAATTCAGGATCAAATGGCTAATGCTATGCCGGGCGACCAGGAATGCGAAAACCCCGGAGGCAAGGGTTCTAAAATGGATTTGCTGAAACAATCTTCTGAAGGTATCAAACAACAGTTGCAAAAGATGATTGAAGAGTTGAAAAAAGGCAATTCGGGGCAAATGAGTAAAATGCTCGGGCAATCGTTAATGCAGCACGAAATGATGCAACAGATGTTGAGAGAGCTGATTAATAACGGCAGTGTAGGGAGTGATGCGTCAAGCCTTTTAAAACAAATTGATAAATTGCTAGAACAAAATAGGAAGGAGCTTGTAAATAAAAATATATCGGCTCAAACACTGATGCGCCAGAATCAGATTTTAACACGCTTACTGCAGGCAGAAAAGGCGGAGATGGAAAGAGGTATTGAAGAGAAAAGGGAGTCGGAAACAGCTGCCGAAGATTTTTATAGTAACCCTGTTAAGTATTTCGAGTATAACAAAAAGGACAATATTGAAATTGAGAAGTTAAAATATAAGGCAAACAAACTGAATTATTATTACAACAAAAAATTTAAACAATATTTGAATAACGTTAAAGATAAAAGCGTTGCAGAATAAAAGGAAAATAAAAATATATTCGGATACCAAATACTTACCTGAAGTTGAAAAATTCATAAATGAAATATTTGAAGAATTTAAGGTACCGCATGAACTTTATAATAAATATTATTTATGTATTTCCGAAGCGGTAATTAATTCGATTGAGCATGGGAACAGGTATGATATAAATAAGGCGGTTATTATCAGGTTTGTTTTAAAGAAAAAGTACCTGAAATTTATTATTTCAGATGAAGGGAATGGGTTCGATATAAATAATACATACGACCCTACTACGAAAGAAAATATTAAAAAGGAAAAAGGGCGCGGGCTTTATATTATAAAGTCGTTGGTTGAAGGGATTAGGTTTAAGAAAAATGGGAGAATTATAGAATTAAAACTAAAAATTGGTGGAAAAGATAAAATTTCACAACGAATATACTCAAACACTAAACATTAATGAAAAAAGTATACGGCAAAAAATTATTGACTTAATAATTTTAGAAGGGAAAATGGAAGGTGAAATTTCCATTATTTTTTGCACGGATGATTATTTGTTGAAGATTAATAAAGACTTCCTGAATCACGATTATTATACTGATATTATTACATTTAACTACGTATCGGGCAACATAATATCCGGCGACCTGTTTATTAGTATTGAAAGGGTAAAAGAAAATGCAAAGTTCTTTAATGTAAAATTTATTGAAGAATTGGAAAGGGTTATTTTACATGGGATTTTACATTTGATTGGGTATGATGATAAGACTACGGAACAGAAGGAAGAAATTCGTAAAAAAGAAAATTATTATCTTAGGAGGTTAAAAGCCGATTGAATTATGTTGCCTGAATATGATGTTATTGTAGTTGGAGGAGGGCATGCGGGATGCGAGGCAGCAGCAGCTTCAGCCAATCTTGGATCCAAAACATTGTTGATTACAATGGATATGGGCAAATATGCCCAAATGTCGTGCAATCCGGCTATGGGTGGCATTGCAAAAGGGCAGATTGTCAGGGAAATTGACGCTTTAGGAGGGTATGCCGGGATAGTTGCCGATAAAACAACCATTCAGTTCAGGTTGTTAAACCGTTCGAAAGGGCCGGCCATGTGGAGCCCACGTGCACAGGTCGACAGGATGCGTTTTTCAGAACTATGGAGGCAAATACTGGAAGGGTTGCAAAACCTTGACCTATGGCAGGACACAGTTATTGGTTTATTATTCGATGGCGGTAAAATTGCCGGTGTCCATACAAAAACAGGTGTCAAATTTAGTGCAAAAACAGTAATACTTACAAATGGCACTTTTTTAAACGGTTTAATACATGTTGGGCGCCATCAAATGAAAGGGGGGCGGATTGGGGAAGCCTCTTCTTATTTTCTTTCAGGGCAACTTGAGAATTTAGGGTTTAAAACCGGCCGCTTAAAAACCGGGACTCCTGTACGGATTGACGGGAGGACTGTAGATTTTTCCAGGTTAACTGAACAAAAAGGAGAAGATAGCTATTATAAATTTTCTTTCCTTCCGGGGATAAAGACTGAATTAAAGCAAAGGTCTTGCTGGATAACGACAACCAACCCTGATGTACACAAAGTACTTGAAACGGGTTTTGATGATTCGCCATTGTACAATGGTACTATCCGGGGTGCCGGGCCGAGGTATTGCCCGAGCATAGAATCCAAACTAACTACTTTTTCTGAAAAACAAAGCCACCAGTTATTCTTAGAGCCCGAGGGGGAAACTACAATCGAGTATTATTTAAACGGGTACTCCTCGTCGTTGCCGTGGGATGTTCAATTGAAAGCATTACGCTTAATAGACGGTTTCGAGAATGTTAAAATTTTCCGCCCGGGCTATGCAATTGAATACGATTATTTCGACCCCACTCAATTGAATCATACTCTTGAAACGAAACGGATAAAAGGCCTTTTTTTTGCCGGGCAGATTAATGGTACCACCGGGTATGAAGAAGCCGGGGCCCAGGGGATAATAGCAGGGATAAATGCACACCTTAATGCCCGGGGAAACGGTGACGAGTTTGTACTGAAAAGAGACGAGGCTTATATAGGTGTTTTAATCGATGATTTAGTTACAAAAGGAGTGGACGAACCATATCGGATGTTTACCAGCAGGGCCGAATACAGGATTCTTCTTCGTCAGGATAATGCCGATGTAAGGTTGACCGAAAAATCGTATAAATTGGGGTTAGCTTCTCTGGAACGAATGAATTTGTTGACAGAAAAATTAGACTTCCAAAACCGGTTAATTGATTTTGTTTCTAGTTTTAGTATTAAGCCAGTATTTATAAATCAGTTACTTACAGAAAAAGGGACAACGCCGTTGAAGCAGGGCGTAAAATTAATTGATGTAATTTTACGCCCTCAGATTTCGATATTTGATTTGATTGAGGGCATTACCCCGCTACAGCGTTTTCTGAAGAAGGTTCCCGGGGGGCGGAAAACAGAAATTATTGAGTCGGCAGAAATTTTAATGAAATATTCGGGTTACATAAGCAGGGAAAAATTATTGGCCGATAAGGTTCAACGATTAGAGGATATTGTAATTGACGATAAATTTAATTATGATAATATAACAGCTTTATCTACCGAGGCCCGTCAGAAATTAAAAGCAGTCAGTCCAAAAACTATTGCTCAGGCCAACAGGATTCCGGGAGTCTCTCCTTCAGACATAAATGTTTTATTGGTAATGATGGGAAGATAATGTTCCACGTGGAACAAAAAAACATATAAAATGAATTTAAAGACTTTTATCCGGGAAGTCCCGGACTTTCCCCACAAGGGGGTTAATTTTATTGACATTACCACCATGTTGAAAAACCCTGACGCCTTTGGGTTTGTAGTCGATAAAATATTTAACGAATTTAAAGATAAGGATATTACAAAGGTGGTGTCCCTCGAATCAAGGGGTTTTATAATAGGGGGAGCTGTAGCGTATAGGTTAAATGCTGGTTTTGTGCCTATTAGAAAAAGCGGGAAGCTGCCTGCCGAAACTTTTTCTAAACAGTATGAACTGGAGTATGGTACAGATTTAATAGAGATACACAAAGATGCATTGGACGAAAATGATGTAGTATTGATACATGATGACCTTTTGGCAACGGGTGGTACCGCAATGGCTGCCATAGAATTAGTCAAAGAACTGAACGTGAGGAAAATCTACCTGAGTTTTATTTGCAACCTCTCTTTTCTTAAAACCCGGGAGAAAGATGAAATTGAACAGTATAATGCACATATATTAGTTACTTATTAATTGAAATATCCAGCAGCCAATAAAAATATTGATCATTTAAAATCGTTAATTGCCGGTATCCCCGATTGCCCGGGCATTTACCAGTATTTTGACGATAACAGGAGGGTTATTTATATAGGGAAGGCAAAGAACCTGAAAAAACGTGTCTCTTCTTATTTTAACCGTATTCACGACCACCGCAAAACAGCATTGCTTGTCCGGAATATTGCCGACATTAAATATATGGTTGTTGATACCGAAGAAGATGCGTTGTTGTTAGAGAATAATTTGATAAAAAAGCACCAGCCCCGCTATAATGTCCGCCTGAAAGATGATAAAACTTTCCCCTGGATTTGCATTAAAAACGAACCATTCCCACGTGTTTTTAAAACACGGAATGTTGTTCGTGACGGGTCGCTGTATTTTGGCCCCTATACCTCTGTCCTGGCGGTAAATACATTGTTGGGATTGTTTAAAAAAACATATAAGCTTAGGAATTGTAATTATAACCTGTCGGGCAAAAATATTAACTCAAAAAAGTATAAAGTCTGCCTTGAATACCATATTGGCAACTGTTTAGGGCCATGCGAAGGATTGCAAAATGAGGATTCGTATAACAAAAGCATTGATGAAATAAAAAATATTTTAAAAGGGAATATTTCAGGTGTTATCTCTTATTTGAAGAAGCTAATGAAGGACTTCTCTGATAAATGCCAATATGAAGATGCTCAAAAAATTAAGTTAAAACTGCAGTCGCTGGAACGGTTTCGGAATAAATCAACCGTTGTGAGTGCAAAAATTACCAATGTGGATGTTTTTTCCATTGAAGAAGATGAAAAATATGCCTTCGTGAATTACCTGAAAGTTATAGAGGGGGCTATTATACAAACATATACGATAGAAATAAAAAAGAGCCTTGGTGAAGATAAGAAAGACCTCTTGCCTATGGCTATTGTCGAAATAAGGCAGAAAATATACAGCAATGCTAATGAAATTATTGTGCCTTTTAACCTGGGGGTGGAGATGAAGGATATAAATTTCCATATCCCTAAAATAGGCGAAAAGAAAAAATTACTTGACCTTTCACAGCGCAATGCGAAATATTACAGGTTGGAAAAGCAAAAACAACAACTTTTAATAAAGCCAAAAAACAATATTGACAGGATATTAAAGACTATTAAAAAAGATTTGCGATTAACAGAATTGCCGAAGAGGATAGAGTGTTTCGACAATAGTAATCTTCAGGGTACGAACCCCGTTGCTTCTTGTGTTGTATTTTTAAACACAAAGCCCCTGAAAAGGGAATATCGCCATTTTAATATAAAAACCGTTGAAGGATCCAATGATTTTGCTTCTATGGAAGAAGTAGTGTTCAGACGGTATAAAAGGCTGATTGAAGAGGAGTTACCTTTGCCTCAACTTATTATTGTTGATGGAGGTAAAGGGCAGCTTTCTTCGGCAATCAAAGCATTGGAAAGGCTTAATTTAAGAGGGGGGGTAACAGTAATAGGCATTGCAAAAAGACTGGAAGAGATATATTTCCCCGGCGATTCATTGCCACTTTATTTAGATAAAAATTCAGAAACATTGAAAATAATTCAACAACTTCGCAATGAAGCACACCGTTTCGGTATAAGTTTTCACCGCCAGAAAAGGTCTGAGTCATTTATTACATCCGAGTTGGAAAATATTAAAGGTATTGGTACGGAGACAATACAAAAACTTTTTCATAAATATAAATCATTGAATAGAGTAAAGGAGCTTTCAATAGATGAATTGTCGCAGGTAATAGGGCAGAGTAAGGCAAAGCTGGTTTTTTATTATTTCGAAAACGAATAGGTTAATCCATTGTATAATAGTTCCTTATTATTATGAATATGGAGGTGGACAGGTTGCCCCGTTATTGTTTATTATATGAGGACTATTGAGGGGGGCGGTGTTTTTTATCTGTTTCCAATAAACCAAGATAACTAATGATACGTGATTTCTCAATTTCTCCTCTGGCAACAGCTTCTTTAACCGCACACCCTGGTTCGTGGGTGTGCGAACAGTTATTATATTGGCAGAGTGATGAAAATTTAAAAATCTCGGGAAAATAATGTGAAATCTCCCAGGCTTCCATATTAAGCATTCCGTATCCTTTAATTCCCGGGGTATCAATAATATAGCCCCCAAAATCAAGTTCGTACATTTCGGTATGCACAGTAGTATGTTTCCCGGTTTTGTGGTAATCTGAAATCTCTTTGGTTTTTAAATGCAACCCGGGTTGAATACAATTAATGATTGTTGATTTTCCAACACCGCTATGCCCGTTAAAAACATTGGTTTTCCCTTTCATTGCATCTTTAAGCTCTGCTAATCCCTCTTTAGTAACAGTAGAAGTTTTAATGCACTGATAACCAATGTGTTCATACATGCTCTTTAACTTTTCCAGGTCCCGGAGCTCTTTGTTGTTATATCTGTCTGTTTTATTAAACACAAGGGTGACAGGAATTCTGTATGCCACAGACGAAGCTAAAAAACGGTCGATAAACGTGGTGGTTGTTACCGGATAATTTATGGTAACAACAAGGAACGCCTGGTCAATGTTTGCTGCAATAATATGCGACAGTTTAGAAAGGTTTTGCGAACGCCTGACAATGTAGTTTTTCCGGTCTAAAATTGCGGTAATAAGGCCTGTTTGCCTGGTGTTTGAATTGTTTGTGGCTTCAACCAGCTTGTATTTTATATGGTCGCCAACAGCAACCGGATTGGTACTTTTTATATCTTTGATTCGGAAATTACCTTTGACCTTACAGTTAATTACCTCATTATTTTCCCCTTTAACTGTATACCAGCTTCCTGTAGATTTTATGACAATTCCGTTTTTCAACTGATAAAAAGTTTAATTAAAGATAATAATAAAAAGTATTTGGGCTAACAGGCCTTTCCACGTGGAACATTTACTCCCACTCAAGGATTACTTTTCCACAGTCGCCTTTTTCCATAATATCAAAAGCTTTTTGAAAGTCGGTGTAATGGAAACGATGGGTAATTACAGGGGAAATATCCAGTCCTGATAAAAGCATCATTTCCATGTGGTACCAGGTATCATACATTTCACGACCATAGATGCCCTTTAGTGTTAACCCTTTGAAAATGAGTTTGTTCCAGTTAATTTGTGTGCTTTTAGGGAGTAGGCCGAGTAAGCTTATTTTACCTCCGTTATACATATTGTTAACCATGTCGTTAAAAGCAATAGGCGACCCTGAGCATTCAAGCCCTATATCGAAGCCGCCTACCATTCCTAATTCTTTCATGGCATCTTCAATACTTTCTTTTGTGGGGTCAATAATTTTGGTTGCCCCCATTTTGCGAGCCAGGGCACACCGGTATTTGCTCAGGTCTGTGCCAACTATATACCTGGCGCCTGAGAATTTACAAATAGCAGTAGCCATTGCCCCTATCGGCCCTCCAGCTCCTGTAATCAACACATCTTCTCCTAAAATAGGGAATGACAGGGCTGTATGCGTTGCATTCCCCAGTGGATCCATAATGGCCATTATTTCATCGGGTATTGCCTGGTCGATATGTAATACATTTTTTGCCGGGACTGAGATATATTCGGCAAAGCCGCCGTCACGGTTCACCCCTATCCCAATTGTATGGTCGCAGATATGCTGCCTCCCCCGCCGGCAGTTCCGGCAAAATCCGCAGGCTATGTGGCCTTCCACCGTAACCCGTTCGCCAACATGCACACGGTCGACCTCCTCTCCTACTTCCACAACAATACCCATGTATTCATGCCCAATGGTAACAGGTGTTTTTATGGTTTGTTGTGCCCATTCGTCCCATTTGTAAATATGCAGGTCGGTCCCGCAAACTGCCGACTTTTGTATTTTGATTAAAGCATCGTTCGGCCCAGGTTTTGGTATGTCGACTTCCTGCAGCCAGATTCCTCTTTCAGGATAGCTTTTTACCAGTGCTTTCATTGGAATTTATTTAAAATAAAATGCAAGTTAACTCATTTTTTAATTTATAGATTGGACTTTAAACAGCTTCTAAGGAACAATAAATATATTAAACAATTTTTCACCCATTTATTCCTGTATTGTAATATATTTCCCAGAGATATACCGTACCGGATACCAGGCTGCTAAAAAGCCAATTAATAATACGGTAATAAAAATCAAAATTAAATTTGAGTAATGAATCTCAACCGGGTAAGCAGAGACCGCAAAAGAGCCGTTTCCGGGGAATTTAATAACCCCGAATTGTATTTGCGCCCAACAAGTCAAAACTCCTAAAATAACTCCTAAAACAGCGCCAAAGAGTGAAATAAGCCACCCCTCGAACAGGAAAATGCGTTTTATGGTATTGTGAGACGCTCCCATACTTTTTAAAATAGCAATATCATTTTTTTTGTCGATAATTAACATGGATAAACTTCCCAGGATATTGAAAGAGGCGATAACGAGGATAAATGAAAGGATAAGGAAAATAGCCCATTTTTCAGAATTCATTATACGGTAAATCAGCTCGTGCTGCTGGTATTTATTTTTCACGTGGAACTTTTCACCGGCTATTCTTTGAATTTGTTGCTGAATATCATCAACATTGGCATCCGGTTTCAGTTTAATTTCTATAGAGCTGATATTGACAGGCTCGTCAAATAACTGCCTGGCGAAACCGAGGGGTGTAAGTACGTATTTTGAATCAATTTGTTCCTGCACCGAGAATATCCCGGAGGGGAATATATTTTTTCGGTTAAATGCTTTTGTAATGTTTAGCGAAATTTGCTTGCCTTTTTTCACAGAATAGACATGGATAGGTTCGGCAAAAGAAAGGCTGATGCCAAGGCTGTTGGCTACACCAAGCCCTACAATTGCATAGTTGAACCCATCGTTTTCGAAGGTAAAGTTGCCATTGACCATAAGGCTGTCTAAGCCGGTTACATACCGGTAATTGCCCGAAACCCCTTTTATAGTTGCAATCCCCTGGCGGTTAGCGTATTTTAGCATTACATTTTTTTCCAGTATTTCGGCCCAGAATGCTACTCCTTCAAGTTTTTTGAGTCCTTCAAAATTAAAACTTTTCGGGTCGAATGTTTTCCCTTCAATGGGAGTAATTTTCATATCCGGGTCGAATGAGCTGAAGAGGGACTTAACCAGGCTGTCGATCCCGTTAAAAACCGAAAGTACCACAACCAGTGCAATTGTCCCAATGGCGACCCCTGATACCGCAACTCCTGATATTATGTTAATAATATTTTGCTTCTTTTTAGAAACAAGGTATCTTCTAGCTATGAAAAACGGGAAATTCAAATTTACCCAGTTAAGTAAAGTAATCTTAAATTATTTAGTTAGCAATTTGTCAATATTGTCGATATAATCAAGGCTGTCGTCAATATAAAATTCCAGGGAGGGGATAATTCTTACCTGCTTCCCTATTTTTCGGCCAAGGCTGCCTCTTATTTGTTTTGTCAACAGCCTTATTTCGTCCAATATTTCTTCGGCCCCGTTGGTTGGGAAAATACTAAGGTATGCACGGGCAATGCTAAGGTCTTTGGTTACTCTTACCGTTGTAACGCTTATCAGTTTACCATGAAAAAGATTCCTGCTTTCTTTTTGAAAATAATCTGCCAGCTCTTTTTGAATCAGCCGGGAGACTTTGTTCTGCCTTGTACTAAATTCTTCCATAATTAATAGTATTTATGGAGTAAAAATACAGTTTTATTTTTTAAGCCTGAAGTTTTTTAACGCTTTCACCAGGTTTTCACCGGGTTTGATGATATTATAATTCCCCCAGAATTCATCATCATATTCATCAATCGTTTCAGTAAAAATATCGGTAATTAAAAATGCCTGATTTCTGGGGAAGCGCCTTATCTGGCTTTGCTCCAGGTCGGTAATGAGCAATTCGGAAGTGCTTTGGAATAATGAATTTATTTTTTCTGAGCGGTCTTTTATTTTAAAAATTAATGAAGCACGGGCTGAACTAAAGTAGAATTTGTTGCCAAACTGCCTGTAATCAACCACATAGTCTGCCTTGATTGTTCTGATTTTGAACCCTCTTGGCTTCTTTTTTATCAATAACTTTGAGGCAAGTTTCAACCCTTGTTTATCTAAGCCGAAGTTGATGTGCCAAATAGCAAATGTTTCACGGTCAACATAAATTTCACCTTCGTAACAAAGGAACGGGACATTTCTTATGGGTTTAAACCGGATCACATAAACCGGATGCCCCTGATACCATATCACCCGGTTTATTTCGTAAGAGTACAAGTTCCTGAACCGTGGGTCCAGGAATGTATCTGTCATCTTTACCAAATCAAGCTGGGTGATTGTTTTAGGGCCTCCCTGGAGCTTAAAGTCTATCCATTGCAGCGGATTTACTTCCGGAATTTTCCTGCCTTTCAAAATATGTACTTTGTCATCGCGCGAAAGGTTATTATAAGGCGATTTAAGGATTTGTAAAACGGCTTCCGACACATTTATGTAATCATTGTCTTGTTTTACCGTCTCCCTGTAAAAAGCCTCTGTCATCATAAATTGCGTGAAATAATTAGCATTAATATTTTCCAAGGCCTTGTCGAGCACCATTTCCGGGGAGATTGGATTTACCAACACCTCATTTATAAAAATAGAGGCTGGTTTAAGTAAAATAATATCGTTTGGTTTTATTTGATCTACGGGTATTTTTTCCACCAAATAGCCCAGGCATGAAAAAGCTATCAACTCGTTTTTGTTTTCAGGCCCTACTTTTAGTATAAAGTCCCCGTCTGTGTTGCTGATGGTTCCTATTGGTTTTCCTACAATCGAGATGTTGGCATACCGTATGGGTTTACGGGTTTTTTGGTTGACAACCCTACCCGTAAGGTTAATGAATGGCTTCTGTTTATAGTTCTGGTTTGTTGTATCCGGCAAGCTGCCATTTTCTTTTAGGAGGATTATGATATGCCCTTCCTTTGCAATGAAACGGAATAAATTTTTGTCGAAAAGCAGGTTTAGTACATCTTTAATTTTAGTGTCTTTTACATCGATACTTACCAGCCGGTCTGATACAATTACTGATGCGTCATAAGAAAAGAAAATACCTGCTTTTTGACTGAGCTCATTCAGGATAATTGCAACAGGCTGATTTTCCCGGTCAATTGAAATAACCTTTTCAAGAATTGATTCAGGCTGCTGTTGCCCTTGAAGGATTGGGGCAAACAGCAACATGAAAATTAATATCCCTATTCGTTTATTCAAAAAAAAGGTGTTAAAATAGTTTCTTTAAAACGAATGATGTTTGAATCTCTTCGCCATCCCGTAATACCTTTATTTTTATCTTTTTGTCTTCTTTACTTTGGAAAAGAAGATGTATATCATTGAGCGACAACGACATGCGCCTCAGTCTGTTGACTGATAGGATTTGGTCGTTCTCTTTGATCCCGGCAAAAAAGGCAGGAGAGTCTTTACGGATGTTTGTTACGGTAAAAATAGGCAGCCCCGGTATTGGGTTGATTACCTCCATCCCACTCATATTGTAATTAAAAGGGTCTTTAGTTTTGCTGGTAGGGTGTAAAGTAAGCCTTTTGTTACGGTAATCGATTGTTACGATAAACCGGCGCAGGATCTCTGCCCCCAGGGTACCATTGCGGTCGTTCGTTGTTATTATTTTATCAATTAATTCCGATTCGGGGAAGGCTACGATTGGCTCAGGCAAAATTAGCGGGCCAACCCAAATACCGCCGATACGCCCTTTTTGACCGAATATGTCACCACTTAAACCTGTCCCGAGAAATGTCTCTATATGCTTTTCGGGCAGTTTTATCCTGTTGTCAGATTTGGTCGATAACCAAATGGCATCGCTTGCACCGGTATCAATTAATAATTTTACAGGTACTTCGGTAAGGTCATGCATAACAATACTGGTTCGTACGTATGGTTTGTTTGCCTCAAAATGAATAGGCAGGACAATGTCTTTTTTCCGGTCGCGGTATTTGTAATACTCTGGTTTGTAGAGAAATATCCTTTCGTTTATATAGTCGATTTTAACAATGTAGTCTTTAAAAAGGTTTAATCCGATTAATCCGTGTACCGGAATCCCCAGGATATGTGAAATCTGGAAGTTTTCATCAATAATCATTTGCACGTCCTGGTTGTTGGCAACCATCCCCTTTATTTGTATTGTGTTATTGGCCGATTTATATGCCGTGAGCTCTATACCTTCACCCAGGCCTTTTATTTTAATAGGCTTCAGGTAATTCAGGTTAAGTTTATTTACAAAAGGGAGTTCTGTAATAATTGGGTAACGTACCCCCGTATCTAAAATAAAATTGAGCGTGTCCGAATTGTTTATTGTAACAGGTATGATAATAAGGTTACTTGCTGATTTGAATTTTATAGAAATGGATTTCTTCTTCGGGTTTATAAAATGGAATCCTTTGTTAAGGTTCGCAAAATTCCTTGTGTCTCTCTCATAATCGATGCTTTCATTGAGAGATACATAGTCTCTGACCACCAGTATATTATCCTCAATTTCGAATATCAGGTAGAAATCTTTCATCAACTGGTCAAAGATGTGTTTGATCGGTTTGTTAGATACATTTAAGGTGATTTTTTTCCCTTCAACCAGCTTTGAATTATATGAATAATTGATATTGAGGTAGTCGCATATCTTTTCTATAACATCTGAAAGAGGTTCATCTTCAGCGTAAAGAGTGATGTTTTGGTCAAGGATTTGTGCCTTTTTTTGGTCTTGCGCATATTGT
This sequence comes from Chlorobiota bacterium, assembly GCA_013152355.1. Classification (GTDB taxonomy): domain Bacteria; phylum Bacteroidota; class Bacteroidia; order Bacteroidales; family Prolixibacteraceae; genus JABMQB01. Next base: position 970 of record JAADGO010000090.1, on the reverse strand, counting down.
TTTAATGGGTTTGAAATCAACAATATGGCAGTGAGGGCAATTGATAGCCAAACGGATGTCTTTATTGTTTTCATGGTATCTGTATTTTAGTTATCAGTTTCGGCGTTGTAATATGTATTGCTCATTTTCAATGGAAAGGTCAAGGTTGAAAGTTAGCCGTATTACTTCCAATATGTACTCAATCGACTGGTTGGAAAAATGAGCAGTAAGCGACAGGTTGTTTAAATCATTTTCTGCCAGGTTTATTTTAACGTGGTATGTATTTTCTAAACACGGTATTACGTCAGCAAGTTTCGATTTGTTAAAAGTCAGGTTATGTGTTTTCCAGGAATAGAAATTTGGATTTTTATTTAATGATTTTTGCAAAAGGTTGCTTTTGTTGAACAATGTCCCTTTTTCTCCCGGGTCTAAAACCAGTGCCCCCTCTTTTTTATTGGGAATGGTTGATATTTCAACTTTCCCTGTTTGCACGATTACTTCTACCGTTTCCAGTCCGGGGTATGCCGAAACGTTAAATGAGGTGCCCAATACCCTGATATGTGCTTTCCCTGCTTTAATAATAAATGGCTTTAACGGGTTTGGTTTTACCTCAAAAAATGCCTCGCCAGTAATTTCTACCTCCCGTTTCTTCTCTGCAAATTGTTTTGGGAAGGTTAGTTTAGAGTTGCTGTTTAGTGTTACAATTGTCCCATCGGGGAGGGAAACTTCATAAGTAGCCTGTTCCTCGGAAGAGGCGAATTGAGTTTGCCCGGATAAATTTTTGTGTACAGTCAAATAATAGCTTACCGAGCCAATTAACGCAGCTAATATGAAAATTGCAGCGTATTTTATAGCGGTTTTTAAGAACCTCCCTCTTATTTTTACAGGCCGGAGTCCTTCAATTTTTGAATTGACTTTTTTCCACGCAGAAGCCCGGTTGAATTGTTTCGACTGGTAAAAAAGGGTGGTGTTGTTCAGGAGCCGTTTGTTT
>JAADGO010000190.1 GCA_013152355.1 Chlorobiota bacterium | reverse complement strand
GTCAAATATCAGGCAAAGGCTGGAATACCACAATTCCGGGAAGTCAAGGTATACTTCAAGGAAGATGCCATGGGAGTTAGTTTATTTTGAAGGATTTGAATCAAAAACTGGTGCGATTAAACGGGAGAAGTGATGGAAGAACTTGCTTTGAAAATAGTGGGGCAGAATTACAATTCCCGGGGGACAACTTTCATTAAGTTTGCAAATAAAAAACCAGGAAGGTTCGAATTTCTTCTAACAACCTGGTTTTCAATGTCGGGGTAGCAGGATTCGAACCTGCGGCCCCCTGCTCCCAAAGCAGGTGCGCTAACCGGACTGCGCTATACCCCGATATTAATTTTGTTCAGCGGTGAGGGCGGGATTCGAACCCGCGGTACAGTGTTACCCGTACGCCGGTTTAGCAAACCGGTGGTTTCAGCCACTCACCCACCTCACCATACTGATGGAAAAAGCTACCGTTTCAACTCTCCGCAAAGTGCGGGGTCAGCCTCTTTTTATCTCACCATTTTAAAAGAACATTAGGTTGTGTCACCTTGTTTTTTTATGTGCGTGCAAATGTATTAATTGTTTTGACATTGACAAAATGTTATTAAAAATATTGGCTGGTTTTTTTATTGAAGTTGTTTAAAATTCAATTTAACTTTAAACAGCTTCATTGTTTATCTCCCGGTTATTGAGCCGGGCCCACCCATTTAGAAAATGTCTAAATTACTTTTTGCTGATAACGTCACAATAATTCCTTTATCTTTGCAGCATTATAGTAAATTAAGTAATGAAAATGGAAGCATTGAATATTGGTGATTTGAAGATTAACCTCCCGATTATACAAGGAGGTATGGGGATTGGGATTTCTATGTCGAAGTTAGCAGCTGCGGTTGCTAATGAAGGCGGGGTTGGAGTGATTGCCGCCGTTGGGATTGGCATGTTTGAGCCCGATTATGCAAAGAATTTTATTGAAGCCAACATAAGGGGCTTAAAGAAAGAAATAGCTAAAGCTAAGGAAAAAACCAATGGTATCCTGGGCGTAAATATTATGGTGGCCCTGACCAATTTTACAGATATGGTTAAGACTGCTATTGCTGAAAAAGTGGATATTATTTTTTCAGGTGCCGGCCTTCCGTTGAATTTACCTCAGTATTTAACCAAAGACTCGAAAACCAAGCTGGTGCCAATCGTTTCGTCAGGAAGGGCTGCGGGGATAATCTGCAAAAAATGGAAAGAACAATACGATTACCTTCCCGATGCAATTGTTGTTGAAGGCCCAAAAGCAGGAGGGCATCTGGGATTTAAGCGTAACCAGATTGAAAACCCTGATTTTGCCCTTGAAAAACTGGTGCCTGAAGTAAAAGCACAAGTAGAATTTTTCGAGGACAAATACAACACCTCCATCCCTGTAATTGCTGCAGGCGGGATTTATACAGGAGCAGACATTAAAAATATAATGGAACTGGGAGCTTCAGCTGTTCAGATGGGGACCCGGTTTGTAACAACCAACGAATGCGATGCATCGTTGCAATTTAAGCAAACTTACATTGACTCTAGCGAGGAAGACCTGGAGATTATCAACAGCCCGGTAGGAATGCCAGGGCGGGCCATTAAGAATGATTTTATAGAAAAGATCAACAGGGGGGAGAAACGGCCGGTAAAATGCCCGTATAAATGTTTGAAAACCTGTGATATTGAAAAAACACCCTACTGTATTTTTGCTGCTTTAATGAGTGCTATGAAAGGGAACTTTTTTAACGGTTATGCTTTTGCCGGGTCTAATGCTTTCAGGGCAACAAAGATTATTCCGGTTAAAGAGACGGTTGAATCAATTGTAAGGGAGTTTAAGGAAGCTGTTGCCACAAAATTTTAAGAGACTCTAACCCTCTTTTACGTTCGCTTTGGCGATGGGGGTTTAATTCCCTGCCCTTTGGGGCGAATGAAGAAAATACCTCCTGATACCCCGTCTGCTTGCAACGGGGTTGTTTATTTGCGGGTTAAAAACATCTGGTAAACGTTCCATAAAGTATCCCCTGCATCATCAAGCGACCTCCCCCAAACCAGGATGCCCTCTTCGTGCCCTCCCATAATAATAATCGGGGCTTCCCCGGCACTCATGCTTGTTACGATTCGTTGTATCTCTTTTGCCATCTCAGGAGTCCCGTACAATGCCTCATGCGAGGATGTAGGGAATTTGCCAAGGTAATTAGCCCACATGCCTTTATGGTGGACATGGATGACTGCACCGGCTTTCGGATCCGACTCATAAACTGCTGCGTGGCTCAACGATTCGGCCGAAGCATCCATTTCCCCTGTGCATTCTACCATATTCCGTTCGTGCGACCAGGAAGTAACCAGTGAAATATGCTTTCTTTGAAGGATGCCAAGTCCGCCTGTCCCTGATGCAGTAATATAAAATTGATTATAATTTTCCAGGCCTGCTCCTTCCTTACGGGAAAGCAGGAGGGTGCTTTTCCTAACGGAGATATTCCCGTACCCAACTCCATTTGCGTAACTGCCAATAAGCTGAGCCTTAAAGAGTTTAGCACGGTATTTATTCAGGGGGCAAAATAGGGTATCAGGAATGCTGATTGGACTGCTTTTCCTTATACAATTGAATTTTATACTGCCTTCATTGACCATAAAAATAGTATATCTTAAACAATCTTATTTGATTTTACAGGTTAATAAAATAGGGATTTTTTATTGAAAGAATAGTATATTCGCCAGTTAATATTAGGTTTGAACAAAATGAAATATTTCTTAATAATACTTTTTTTCCTTTCAAAGCCGGTATTTTCTCAGCAAAAGGAGCTGACTTTAAAGGATGCGGTTTTAGGGGAGCTATCATACCTTGTCCCTGAAACAATTGATAAGCTGGCATGGCAGGATGAGTCTCATTACACGTTTGTCGATAACGATACACTGTGGAGAGCATCTGTAAATGACAGTGTACCTCAGCATTTGTCCAGCCTCATTGAATTACAAAAAGCTTTACCGAAGTATTTATCCGAGATACCTGAATATTTGTGGGTAAATGAGGATGAGATTCAGTTGCAGGTTCGAAACGCATATTTTATTGTTAATATTATTGAAAACAAAGTAACTGCCAGTGCTGAATCTGAAGATGGGGCAGAGAATATGGAATATTGCAGGGAAAACAATAAAGTAGCCTATACAAAAGGTGATGATTTGTATATTGCCGGAGGAAAAGGCAGTGAGATTGCCGTGACTTCAGACGGAGGAGGAGGAATTGTCAATGGGAAATATGTACACCGGAAGGAATTTGGGATAAAAAGTGGTATATTTTGGTCGCCAAAAGGGAATTTCCTGGCATTTTACAGAAAAGATGAAAGGATGGTTGCCGACTACCCGTTAGTTGATTATATGGCACGTGAGGCCCGGCTAAACAGTGTTAAGTACCCAATGGCAGGGATGGCCAGCCACCATGTCAGGGTAGGTGTTTACAACCTGGCAACGCAGGAGACTGTATTTTTAGAGTCGGGCAAGCCACTGGACCACTACCTGACAAATATTAGCTGGGCACCCGATGAGGAAACGATTTTTGTCGCAGAGTTGAACCGTGGGCAGGACCAGATGAAGCTGAATCAATACGATGCGGTTACCGGTAAATTCATAAAAACGCTATTTGAAGAAAAAAATAAAAAGTATGTAGAGCCATTATACCCGATCCGTTTTTCAAAAGCCAATCCTTCGGAGTTTTATTACCTGAGCCGCAGGGATGGGTGGTTTCATTTGTATAAATATAATACCGGGGGTAGGTTGTTAGAGCAAATTACATCCGGCGATTGGGATGTTACCAATTTCCTGGGTTTCGATGAAGGCGAGAAAAACCTGTTTGTTGAAGCTACCAAAGAAAGCCCGCTTGAGAGGCATGTTTATAAAGTAAAAGTTGGCAATGGCAGGATTGAGAAACTAACATCAGGCGTGGGTGTCCACAGTGCGGTGTTTAGCCCTTCGTTTGGTTATTTTATTGATAAGTGGTCGGGGGCAAATATACCCGGGGAAATTGATTTAATAGGTACATCGGGAAAACTGGTTAGAAACCTATTGAAAGCCAATGACCCTCTTAAGGGGTATTCTATCGGGCAAAACGAAATAGTTACTTTAAAGGCAGCAGATGGTAAAACAGATCTGTATGGGCGGTTAATTAAACCCGCCAATTTCGACTCAACAAAAAAATATCCGATAATAATATATGTTTACGGGGGGCCTCATGTGCAGCTGGTCGACCGGTCGTGGCACAACAAGGTCGGGTGGTGGCAATACTACATGGCCTCAAAAGGCTACCTGGTATTTACCCTTGACAACAGGGGCTCGGCTAACAGGGGGCTTGAATTTGAGAATATTACCCACCGCAACCTGGGTTTAGAGGAAACCGCAGACCAGATGAAGGGTATAGAATACCTAAAGGATTTGCCTTTTGTGGATGAAGGGCGGATAGGGGTGTTCGGCTGGAGCTACGGCGGGTTTATGACTCTTAACCTGAAGCTCCGCCACCCCAGGATTTTTAAGGTGGGAGTGGCAGGCGGGCCGGTAGTCGACTGGAGTTTGTATGAAGTGATGTATGGCGAGCGGTACATGGATACACCTAAAGAAAACCCGGTGGGTTACAGGAATTCAAATATGCTTAATTATATAGGCAACCTTCAGGGGAAGTTGATGTTAATCCACGGTGCTCAGGATGAAACAGTGGTGATGCAGCATAGCATGAAGTTCCTACGGCAATGTATTAAACTGCGGAAACAGGTAGATTTCTTTGTCTACCCAACTCATCCTCACAATGTTATGGATGTCGACCGTATACATCTGATGGAGAAAGTAAGCAATTACTTTTTCGAAAATTTATAGGCCGGACGAAGCCCTACCTTACCCTTTATTGGAGTATTGGGCAACCATACTGGAATTGAAGTTTGTTATTAGCTCCAAACTTGTGCCCCGGCATTTAACCGCACCCTAAAACTAACCTCCCTTTGCAGCTTGCAGCTTGCAGCTATTAACCGCATCCTAAATCATTTAGTTGGGTTTGGAAGTCTATTCAGTAGGGTTATTGAAAAAATAAATTCTTAAGGTGAAGTTTTATTTGTAAATTGTAGTCTTTTATATTGAAGTTGTTTAAAGTTAAAGGGGATTTTCGAGAGTGACATATTGATTTTCAGTGGCAAAGCTCGATTTTTCTTGCATAGCCATAGCTATGGAAGGAAAATTAGCTGAAGTCCAATGGAATCAAGATGTTACTCGCAGGTTTTCAATTTGACTTTAAACAACTTCATTGAACTTTATACAACTTCAATACTTCCAAACTATGAATGACCAGGAAAAACTAACCCGGATGTTGGAGATACTCCTCTATTTATCAAGCGGGCTAAGGTACAGCATGGTACAGCATCCAGGAAATAGCCAACCGGTTTGATATTTCAGGACGGACTGTACATCGTTACCTTCAAACCTTCCGCAACGTGGGGTTTATTATCCCCAAACCTGTTAATGGTTGTTACTGGGTCGATAAGGAATCACCCTATTTCAGGGAAATCAGCGAGCTTTTACACTTTTCACGCGAAGAGGCGTATATCCTGCAAAAGGCAATCCATTCAATTGATAATGAGAATACCCTTAAAGCAAACCTTGTTTCAAAACTTTATGCCCTGTACGATTTTAACCGTGTAGCCGACACGATTGTAAAACGGGAGCAGTCGTACAATGTCCATGCGTTGCTTAATGCGATAAAGGCCCGGAAGCAGGTAGTGTTGGAAGCGTATAAATCGGCTAACAGCAATTTTATATGCGACCGCAGGGTAGAACCATTTGGTTTTACTACCAACTATGTTTCTGTGTGGGCTTACGACATGCAAACGGACTCGTGCAAAACATTTAAAATTGCACGGATTAAAGCCGTAAAGACTCTTCCTGAAAATTGGGCACACGAGGCCAAACATAAAGAACTCCCTCTGGATGTGTTCCGCATTGGCAGCAACAATAAAATTAATGTAACCCTCAGTCTTTCACTAAGGGCTTATGAACTTTTAATTGAAGAGTACCCCTTATCCGAGAGGTATATTACCGAAAATAATAAATCCTACATTTTCGATGGCTGGGTGGGCAGCTTCGAAGGGGTAGGGCGGTTTATCCTGGGCTTGTGCGGCGAGATTGAGGTGGTTAAACCTACCTCTCTTAAAAAATTTGTAAAAGAGAAAGCAAAAAGGAATTTGCAATGACAGTAGTTGGCAATTTTACATTCTAACTTGTGCAGTCAAAACTAATTTACTATGAACAGGAAGAACCGGACAGCCCTGTAAATTACATGTGCTGTTTGGGAACAATATAAATACCGTTTAACCATGCGTTTTAAAATTCAACTAACCAAGAAGCCACAAGGCAGGATGCTCCCCATGGATTACCAATATTACATCGGGGCATGGATTTACAAAGTAATTGGCAATGCCGACAGGGGATTTGCACAATTCCTGCACAGCCAGGGGTATGCCAACGGGAACAAAAAATTCAAGCTTTTTAACTACTCCCTCCTTGATTTTGGCAAACCTGTAGTGTGGAAAGAGAAGTCATTGTTCGAAATTAAAAATGAGATTGTTTCCCTGAAGGTGTCGTTCCTGTTAAACGATGCAGCCGAAAAATTTATTATCGGCCTATTCAATAACCAACAGGTTTATTTAGGCGATAAGTTCAACGGGGTTGGCTTTATGGTTTCGCAGGTTGAACGGCTACCCTGCCCTGGTTTCTCAGGAACTATGGTATACCGTGCCACCTCCCCCGTAGTAGTTAGCTCCCTGCCCGAGGGGATGAAATATGCCAGGTACCATTCGCCCGGAGATGAAGGCTACGATACATTAATTAAAAACCATCTGATACATAAATACAGTACCATTCCCGGTGTGGAGCCACTCTCTTCCGGATCCCGGATTAATTTCAGCCTGGGAGGGAAGCCAAAATCGAAACTGGTGGTTATAAAACCATATACCCCACAGCAAAGCAAAGTAAGAGGCTTTATTTATAGTTTTAAACTAACTGCCCCCGTTGAAATACACCGGATGATTTACTCTGCCGGGTTTGGTGAGAAAAATGCAACCGGGTTCGGGTGGTGCGAAGTGGTTGAAAGAGATTGACGAACATAAATATTGAAAAAATGTACAAACCTGTCAGCGTCCGCAGGGCCTGACAGCGTTAAACAGATAGGGGAAATAGATTATATAAAATATGGCAAAAACGAAAAAAGAATTTGTATCCATACTGGCAATGCGGATGGGTGCAACAGAGAAAACAGCCTCCGAATGGGTAAATGCTTATACTGAAACGATGGTTGATATTTTTAAAACAGGCGAAGGAGTTACTATCGATGGGTTTGGAGATTTTTATTGTGAAGGAAGAATATAAAAGAACAATACCTGCTACGTCACTTTATACATGACGCGGCATCAGGTAAAGAATATCGAAAATGCAACAAATCGAACCATTAACATACGGGAATTATTACCACGTCTACAACTGTGGGGTCAACGGAACACGCCTATTTAATAAGAATGATGATTATAAACATTTTTTACGTTTATATGACCGGTATATTGAGTCAATTGCAGAGACATTCGCGTGGTGTTTATTGGGAAATCATTTCCACCTGCTGGTGCGGATTAAAAAGGATGTTGTTTATAAATATTCAAACGCTGACAGGTCTATTGACGCTGACAGGTTTGAAATGGTAAAGTGGGAAACGGTGCAGGTATCCAACCTGTCAGCATCCGTAGGATCTGACAGCGTTGCAATACCTGACAATGTAAAAACCCCAAAGCCTCATTTACACTTTTCCCACCTATTTAATGCTTACGCCAAATATTTTAACAAACGTTACAACCGCCATGGAAGCCTGTTCGAGCGGCCGTTCCGGCGTAAGCGGGTCGACACGCCATATTATTTAAAGCAGGTTATTTTATACATACACAATAACCCAGTCCACCACGGATTTGTGGAACACCCCGTTGAATACCCATGGAGTAGCTACCTGTCATGTGTATCTGTTAAGCCAACCAAATTGCGAAGGTAGTAGGGTGGTTCGATGATATTGGGAATTTTAAATACTATCATAATAAAAAATTAAAAGTAGAAAAGATTGAAAAATGGCTGGATATATAACCACCCTGCCGGCATCATCAGGGGGTTATCTTGGCAAGGTTGATATAAATCAATGCCAACAGGCCTCACGACACTGTCGGGTTAGGAAAAAGAAACAAACTAAAAAATAACGACATGATACAAGAGATCATCGATTTTGTAAAGCATATGGAGCAGGATTATCCGGAGGCTTTTGAATTAAACAGGAAGCCATCTCCAGGACTCCACCTTTGGGTAGGGCTGGACGAGAATGGCAAATGGAAAAATAATGATCCGCAGGAAGGTGAGGATTATGTGGTTTATGACGGGAAATCAGAGCTTAAAGGCAAAGAATTCGATGCTCGGGATTACTGGGAATATGGGCGAACTGTTGGTGGAATTACTAATACCAATAAATGCCTTGATTTACCAGCAAAGAAAATTCATTCAACTAGTCCCTTTATAGTTGCTTTTAAAAGAAAAGAAATAGAAAAAATTAAGGATAGACTGATTTTCTATTTTTCTAAAGCGATTGAAGTCTGTTTAGATGAGGAAGAAGAGTTGCTTAAACAACAATGTTTATCATTTCGAGATTCGATCCCAGAGATTATTTCCAAAATAAAAACACTACAAACAGTTGTATTAAAGAAGAATAAGGAGGAAGAAGGGATTGAGTTAATTAAAACAATAAAAGATGTTGAATACATTAACATTTATTTAAAGAATATTGATATAGCAGAATATCAAAAAGCCCATGAAAGATACCTGAGATGCAAACTGTTTAATATTAACGATTATAATAGCAGCAAAGAAATAGATGATAAAACATGGGGCATTAGTAACTTCATTAATGGTACAGGAGTGAAATTTACTAAGAAACCTTTTCTACAACATAAAACAGCTTCATTTTTTAAGGGAGTATCGGGTCGAGTTCAATCAAAAGATTCGTTAATTCTGAATAAGTTTGATTGTTTATTATCAACAAGAGTATTACCAAACCCATTACCCATTTTCGTTGATAAGGCAGAATTTCAAACCAATGCAGAAATCATCAGGATTTTTAATGAAGAAAGGGAACGAAAGCTTACCTACCCACAAATTCTTAAAGCTCTTTATGAAAAGGATGAACAAAGAGTATTGGCAAATTACTACTTGTTGAATATTTCGTGGGGTGTAGTCAATGATTTCGATTTTGTTTCCAATTTTCAATACAGACTTGAGAAGTGTAAAATTGAGAACCTATTTCAGGTAAAACAAAATAAAGAGATTGCAAAAAGCATAAAACTCAAAACCATATTCGGCTTTGAGAATTACATTGTAAGGAAGATTTTCAACAATGCATTAGTTAAAGAGACTAAAAATGGCCTTTCTTACAATTATTTCAACGAAATTGACCCTAATTATGTGAGCGGAGGGAACGATATTGCCAATCTCATATTGCGTTTCAGAAAAGCCTTCTACGATTATATCTATAAATCACGTAAACAAGCAATAACTCAGACAATGTTTGACGAAATTATGCTTACATCTATTATTTCAGATGTCAGGCATGACGATCAACATAACAAAGAGTACTCAATAAAAGAAAAACTAAATATCTGGTTTAGCCTGAGTGAATTTTTTAATAACAAACTAACAAATATTATTATGGAGAATAAATTTAAAGAGTTACTGGAAAAAATGAAACTTGTTGCTAATGACGACAATACTTATTTTAGCAATGATGTGGCTGAGTTTTTGTTTGGTGCCGGACAAGTGATTTACTACTTGTTAAGTCGCAGTAAAGCAAGCAAACCAAGCCACGCTTTATTGGAACCCTTCCTGCAGAAAACAACTGCCCCTCAACTGCAAAACGCCATTGCCAATGCAGTAAATATTTACAAGCACGACATCAGCTTTGGCAAAGGGCGTTTTGAACGCCTGTGTGCTCAGGTGCTGGCTTTTGATACCTCTGAGAATATGAAAAACTATCAGCGTTATTTATTGGCAGGCTATTTTGCCCCTGCTGTAATTTATACGAAAAGTGAAGAAACAACATCAGTAACATTTAATATTTAACATTATGAAATACAATAAAAGAGTTTTCGGATGTGCCGTAGTAAAGGCAATCAATTCTAATTATAATGCCGATTTTTCAGGACAGCCTCGTACACTGCCCGATGGTACTGTTTATGCTACAGATAAAGCATTCAAATACACTTTAAAGAACCTGATTAGAAACCAGTACCCAAATCACACCGTATTTTATTTTAAAACACTAAACGAGAACATGAATCCAATTTCTTTGGATGAAACCTATAAGAAGTATTTTGGAGATTTCCAAAAGGATAAAAAAACGATCAAAAAAGGAATAGCAAAGAATCTTCTCTCTTGTATTGATATTCGATTATTCGGAGCCACTTTTGCAGGACAAACCAATATCTCAATCCATGGTCCTGTGCAAATAAATCATGGTGTAAATATCTGGTATGAGAATAATATCTTTTCAGAACAGATTACAGCACCATTCAGTAATAAAAGCGATGATAAAGATGCAGAAAAAGGAATGACCACCATTGGGCGTCAATCAAAATTACAAGAGGGGCATTATCTGCACCATTTTTCAATCAATCCGGCTAATTTGAAAGAAATCCAAGAGCTGGCAGGTGAGGATACTCAGTGTCTAACTGATGCGGATACCGCTGT
>JAADGO010000231.1 GCA_013152355.1 Chlorobiota bacterium | reverse complement strand
CTGGTGAGCAAACTTGTTGCTTCCGAAAGTTTGTTGTTTTTAAGGAGGAGGCCGCATAAAATTTGTTTTAAAGGTTTAATAATGTTTTCTACCTCATTTTAAACTAAATTCAATAGTTGAAGTTAATGCAAGTTACAAAAGGATATATAGATAAAAAATATTATTAAAGGAATAAATGTGCAAAACCTTTCTATGTATATTTTGAAGTTGTTTAAAGTTAAATTGAAAACCTGTGAGCAACTTCTTTATTAACGAGTCATCAGCAGTTCTTATTTCAGCTCCAAACTATTTTGAACCTTCTTCACCTCTGCTTCAAGCCGTTTCCTTTTTTTAATAGCCTTCGACAAATCCAAAGCATCCTTAACCGCTTTTTTATCGTAATCTTCCAGTATGATGTAGTAATACCTTTCCCCCAGGAAAACAGCTTTCAGCCTGCGCTTGGTATTGTTGGCAATGAATTCGATCACCCCGTTGTCTTTCCCTTTCCGGTAAGTAACCTTTTCCCACTTGTCTTCCATAAAATCACTGTGGTGGTTATTAATATTGCCAAGGGGTATCTTTTCTGTTTTAGCCTGGTCAGGGCCGTCATAAACACGTAAGCCGGTGTGGTTGAGCCACTTTTTGCCGAAGTAATTGCTCGACAGGTAAATATCTCCCAGCTCATTTAGATATACTTTTATGTACGATTTATCCCACCTTTGTTTAAAATTCTGCCGTTTGTGTATGTACTGCGTATACCGGTCGAATTCAGTTTTTTCTTTTACGAAATTCTTTTCCAGTTTTGCGATAACTATATTTGTTGAATCCAGGTCGGCTTCCAAACGTTGGAGTTCTTCCAAATAAACCTCATTTTTCAGGTTCTTGGCAGCATTAATCACATACATTGCTTTGGGGTACAGTTGCGCTATAGAATCGAGCTGCAACAGGGCATTGGTAGTGTCGCTGTTTTGAAGCAGGGCTTTGGCTTTATTGAGTCTCACCCGTGCCAGCTCTTCCTGTGACGGGCCACACGATATAAATATTAAAACAAGTAATAAGGCCGGTATTGAAAGAAAATATTTCATAATTCGTTGTTTTGAAACAAAAATACTATTTTTTGTATGTACTGCCGAAACATGTTGGGGCAAAATCAGGGCAGTAAAGATTCATTAGAAAAAGAAAGTTTTTAATTTTACAATTTCTCAAATACTCCCTTAAAACTAACCTGCCTGCTGATTATTTCACCGAGCTTGTCTGTTGCAACTCTTTCCTGCTTCATGGTATCTCTGTAGCGTACTGTTACTGTATTGTCTTCAGTGGTTTGGTGGTCGACTGTTACGCAGAATGGCGTGCCAATGGCATCCTGCCTGCGGTAGCGTTTGCCAATGGAGTCTTTTTCATCGTACCGGCAATTGAAGTCAAATTTTAAGCTGTCAATTATCTTCCGGGCTATTTCAGGAAGCCCGTCTTTTTTTACCAATGGCATAACGGCTAATTTTACCGGTGCCAGGAACGGAGGGATTTTTAGGACAACCCTTGTATCTTTTTTTCCATTGTTTTCGATTTCCTCTTCACAATATGAGGCAGAAATTACCTGCAAAAACATTCTGTCGACACCTATTGACGTTTCAACAACATAAGGGACGTACGATTTATTCAGTTCAGGGTCGAAATATTGGATTTTTTTACCTGAATGCTGCTGGTGCTGTGAAAGGTCAAAGTCGGTCCTTGAATGAATACCCTCCACCTCTTTAAACCCAAATGGGAATTTGAATTCCACATCAACAGCAGCATTTGCATAATGGGCTAGTTTTTCATGTTCGTGGAAACGGTATTTATCATCGCCAAAACCAAGGGCACGGTGCCATTCCATACGGATATTTTTCCATTTTTCGAACCAGTTGAGTTCGGTACCAGGGCGCACGAAAAATTGCATTTCCATCTGTTCGAATTCGCGCATACGGAAAATAAATTGGCGGGCAACTATTTCGTTACGGAAAGCTTTACCAATTTGAGCAATGCCAAAAGGGATTTTCATCCGGCCTGTTTTCTGCACATTCAGGTAATTCACAAAAATACCCTGTGCTGTTTCGGGGCGCAGGAAAATAGTTGATGCCCCTTCGGCTGTTGAGCCCATTTCGGTAGAAAACATCAGGTTGAACTGGCGTACATCGGTCCAGTTGCGCGAACCCGAAACCGGGCACACAATCCCCTGGTCAATTATAATTTGCTTTAATTCTTCAAGGTTGTTGTCGTTCAGGGCCTTTGCAAAACGGGTATGCAGCTCATCATATTTTTTTTGGTTCGCCAATACCCGGGGGTTGGTTTTCCTAAACTGTTTTTCATCGAATGCATCGCCAAACCGTTTAGCCGCTTTGGCAACCTCTTTGTTCATTTTTTCTTCGAACTTTGCCAATTGCTCTTCGATTAAAATATCGGCACGGTAGCGTTTTTTTGAGTCTTTGTTGTCAATCAAAGGGTCGTTAAATGCATCGACATGGCCCGATGCTTTCCAGATGGTTGGGTGCATAAAAATAGCTGAGTCAAGCCCGACTATATTTTCGTGAAGCAAAACCATGCTGTCCCACCAGTATTTTTTTATATTATTCTTTAATTCAACGCCATTCTGCCCGTAATCATAGACGGCACTAAGCCCGTCATAAATTTCACTTGATTGAAAAACGTAACCATATTCTTTACAGTGGGCAATCAATTTCTTGAAGATATCTTCCTGTGCCATTTTATATTTTTTCAACTTGAAGGTGACAAAAATAAAGGAATATCTTAAAAAGATGATGAATAAAAAAATATTATTGTATTAAAAAGAAAAAATCTTAACTTGCATCACATCAAACAAATCCCACGGCAATGCGAAAGCAGTCGAACATACGAAAATTGGAAGAAGAGATCAAACGGCTTCGACAGGAACTTGACGATTATAAAGCAATTGCGAATCTTGGGCATTGGCAGTTAAATCTCACTACCGGTAATTTTAAGTTTTCAGATGAGGTGAATAAACTCCTGGAAATTAATTGCTCTGACTGCGACAATCCCTATGAACAGAAAATGAGCATTATACACCCGGACGATAAGGCGGATGTAAAGAATGCTATCGGGGATATTTTGAAAAACCAGAAGCATGGTGTGGTTGAATACCGGGTAATCGTCAGGAATAATACCATCAGGTATATCAGAGAATGGATATTTGTAGCCCATGATGTTAATGGGAATCCTATCCATATTAGTGGGATATTGACCGACTATACTGCTCAAAAACTAAATGAAATAGCGTTAGTATCAAGTGAAAGAAAGTTTCGGGGCTTGTTAAACAACACAAGTGATGCTGTATCTGTCACAGATAGTAAAGGACATATTATCTACGGAAACCCCAGTTTTATTAAAATGCTGGGTTACAACAACCTGGATGATATAATTGATTTGCCAGCCTCTGATTTTATGGCATACAATGAATTTAAGGTCTTTTACAGGAAGCTTGTTAAAGGAGGGAATATAAAAAATTATAAAGCCGAATTATTAAGGAAAGACGGCCGTAAATTATATGTACTTATCTCATCGAAGATCATTTATGCAGAAAAGGTTAAAGAACCTGTTGTTGAAAGTTTTATTAAGGATATTACCGAATCAAAAGAAGCAGGATTAAAGATTATCCGCCATAATAAACATCTTGAAAGGCTGATTAATATTACTCAGATAAAAACTTCCGGGACAAAAGAGTTGATTGACCTGGCTTTGAAAGAAGGGATCGAATTAACCGGGAGCGAATTGGGTTTTATTGACCTCTACAACCCAAAAACAGGGACTCTGACTCTCCATGCCTGGTCGGGAGCAGCAATGGGTAAAAGTAGATTATTCAAAAAGCAGGTACAGCTCCAGGTAGAAGAAGCAAGTATTTGGGATGAAATTATCCGTTCGAAAAAGCCGTATATAATAAACAACTTCAGCATAGAGAGTATTTGGGGTAAGGTTGTCCGCGATATCCGGTTTGGTATAAGAAAATATTTATTGGTGCCGGTTACCCTTGATAATAAGATTGTTGCCATTACCAGCATGGTCAATAAAAAAACAGATTACGATGAAACTGATGCGCAGCAGTTGGCACTATTGATGGATACTATCTGGAAAAGGCTTGAAAAACAAAAAATAAATGACGACCTTGTTAAAGCCAGGGAGAAGGCAGAAGAAGCAGACAAGTTAAAATCAGCGTTTTTAGCAAATATGTCGCATGAAATAAGGACTCCTTTGAATACCATTGTCGGATTTGCGAACCTTTTGAGTGAGAGTGGCATGTCAACGGAGGAAATGGACTACCATGTTAAGTTGATCAATCAGGGAGCCAGCCAGTTAAGTCAGATCATAAATGATATAATGGATATCTCGAAGATAGAGACAGGGCAGGTCTCGGTAAAATACAGCACTGTTAATATTAAAAACTTAATCAATCAAACCATACAATTATTTTCAACTCAGGTTGAAGAGAAGAAAGTTGCCATAACCTCTAATTTAAAAGAAGAAGAGATTATTATAAAAACCGATGAGCATAAATTGCAGCAAGTTGTAAACAACCTGGTTAGTAATGCTATAAAGTTTACGGCACAAGGAGAGATCAGTATCTCGGCCTACAATAAAGAAGATGATTTAATTATTGAAGTGAAAGATACCGGGATTGGGATACCTCTGCAGGAACAGGGGAAAATATTTGACCATTTCCGTACCGGAGAAGTAGATTTGAAAAAGAAATACAGCGGAGCCGGACTGGGGCTGCCAATTTCAAAGGGGTTAATTGAATTGATGAATGGTAAGATATGGGTCGAGTCGGCCCCAGGGAAAGGTTCTTCTTTTTATATCTCTGTCCCATACCAAAAACCAAAAAAAGAAACCGGAAGGCATCAACCGAATCATAACCTTGGACTGGCTGGAAGAACCATCCTGATAGCTGAAGACGAAACATTTAACTTTTATTTCCTGGAGAAACTGCTTAAGGGGGCTGAGATAATCCATGCACCAAATGGTAAAAGGGCAGTTGAACTGGTTAAGGAAAACCCTTCGATAGATTTAATCCTGATGGACATCAAAATGCCATTAATGGACGGGTTTGAAGCAGCCAGGATCATTAAAGGGATTGCTCCCGGAATCCCAATTATTGCCCAGTCGGCTTTTGCTACCTCAAATGAGATAAACAAGGCAAAAGAATTGGGCTTTGAATATTATATAACAAAGCCCATCAATTCAAACCATTTGATGCAGACTATTTACGAAGCAGCAAAAGTTAACCCGCCTAAAAGCAAAAAGCAAATCCTATAAATAATTAGTGCCACCATCCTTCGCCCATTTCATAAAGTTGTGGGGCAAGTATAAATAGTATGGTGAATAGTGAGGGCTTCACTTTAAGTGAAACCCTCACTACTAAAAGCAGCAAAATAAATAACAGAATCAGGAATGTAAAATTAAGAAGTACAGAGACTTGGGTATTACCCGCCTGCCACTTAGTCAAGCTTATTCTTTATTGGGTATTTGCATTTTTGAAAAAGGGATTCCCCCACAATTTTCCCATCTGGACCTTATCATTCCGGCAGAGGCAACAAGCCCCTGCCTTCTATTTTACTCGTATCCTTGCCTTTTCAACCAAATTATCGCCTGAAGATACCGGCAGCATACTAAATGAGTAGCTATATTCCTTATCTGTCAAACAGTATTCAGGGTGGATTAAAGCCCCCCAGCTGTTGTCTCCTCCAACTCCCATTTGTTTATAGTCGATGTTGACCGATGTGAGGTTTCTTGGTTTTACATCAGTGGTATGCCTGTTTGCGGGCGACCCGTTAGTGCCGGCTTTGTTATACGACTTTTTCAACGATTCAAAATCTTCAAGGATATTGTGGTGGGCACTTACTGATAATAATGGCATCCCTTTGAACAACAGCCCATTACCATCTTTGTCGGTAATTGCCACCCATCGTACATCGGTTTTATTGCCATTTTCCTGTGGGCGGAGGTAAGCCTGGTACTGATCGGCAACACTGCCTTTATAAAGGCCTACAAAAGCACTGGTTTTCCTGTCCTGGTACGACTCCTGAGGCCCTCTCCCTAGCCACGACATCTGGTCGAATCTTCGTGGCATAATAAGGTTCATCCCCATTCTCGGCAATTCCGGGAGGCCATCCACTACCTCTTTGAAATGATTATCTACTCTTATTTCGCCCGACCCAAATATGGTATAATCCGAGGTATAGATGCCAATTTTTTCACCATTTTCGTTCACCAAATTAAATTCCATGGCAACAACAATGGAATTTCTGGTTCTTTGGCTTACCGTAACATTGGTAACCTTTCGGGTTTTACCTGCCTTACGCCATACCAAACAACGCTCCGGCATTTTGTTACCCAGGTCATTATCAGTTGGTGCCCTCCAAAAATTAGGGGCAGGCCCCGATTCAAGGTATTCGGTCCCACCTTTTTTATAACTTTCGATAAGTCCTTTCCCCATATCAAAAACAACTTCAAACCCTTTCCCTTTAACCGAAATTTTATCTGCCGACTGAACAAAAGAAACATTTGCCATTGCCGATTCTTTAATTACGGGAGCAGGCCGGGAAAAAGGCAACTTGAGTTGTTCTGAAGCAACAATATGCCCTTTTTTCAATAATCCCTCATTATCCCTCAATCTTGCAAAAACTGTAAGAAAATATTCTTTTCCGGGTTTTGGATGGATAGAATAACCCAGGTTTATTTTGGTATATTTCCCGGGTTTAATATTCAGGTTACTAAAAATCCCTTCTTTAATCTTTTCTCCATCAGCTGAGATTTGCCATGAGAAGTTAAAATTCGATAAATTGGTAAATGCATATTTATTATAAATGGCAATTGTACCTGTTTTTAAATTGACAGGTTTTATTCCAATATATTGATATACTTTTTTAACCTCCAGCAGTTCGGGTTTAATACTTCTGTCGGGATTTACCAGCCCGTTCAGGCAGAAATTACCGTCAGAAGGAACCGTATCCGGGCCAAAGTCGCCACCATACGCCCAAAACTCTTCACCTTCTTCATTTTTGGTGAGCAACCCCTGGTCAACCCAGTCCCAGATAAAACCACCCTGCAGGGCTTTATATTCTTCAATGACATCCCAGTAGTCCTGTAAATTGCCGACACTATTCCCCATGGCATGGGCATATTCACATAGGATAAGCGGGCGGGCAGGGTTACTTTTTGCATATTTTTCAATGTCTTCTATTTTAGCATACATGGGGCAGAAAATATCGGTATTGTATTCCAGCCGGGCTCCCTCGTATTGAACAGGGCGTGTTTTGTCATTCGCTTTCAGGTAATCGTAGGTGGCATAAAAATTAATGCCGTTCCCTGATTCATTCCCCAATGACCAGATAATTACAGAAGGCTGGTTTTTATCACGCTCAAACATATTCCTTGTCCGGTACAAATGGGCTGCCTTCCAGGTTGAGTCTTTTGCCAGCGATTCTTCCCCATAGCCCATCCCGTGCGATTCAATATTGGCTTCATCAATCAGGTAAAGGCCATATTTATTGCATAATTCATACCATAATTCAGGCTGTGGGTAATGCGATGTGCGGACGGCATTCAGGTTATGCCCTTTCATCAGTTTTATGTCTTTCAACATTGTTTTAATACCTACAACATGCCCTGTTGTGTCGTTGTGTTCATGTAGGTTTACTCCTTTCAGGTAAATATATTGCCCGTTTACCAGCAATACCCCATCCTTAATTTCAACGGTGCGGAAGCCAATGTCCTGTTTGACCACCTCGAGTGTTTCCCCTTTATCGTTTTTTAATGAAATCAGCAACTGGTACAACTCAGGGGTTTCGGCCGACCATTTCTTCACATCGGCGATTTTTTCACTGAAAGTAACCTTTGTTGTATCTTTTATTAACTGTATGGTTTCCGACATTTCTTTAATGATACTGCCGTTTTTTTCCAATTGAGCTTCAACTGTCAATTCATTTTGTTTCCCTGACGAATTAACAAGCTCTACATCCAGGGAAAAAACCCCATCCTGGTAGTTTTCATCAAGCCCCGGGATAACCCTGAAATCGCGAATACGGACTTTACCCCTGGCGAGTAAATAAACATCGCGGGTTATGCCACTAAGCCTCCAAAAGTCCTGGTCTTCAAGGTAGGAAGCATCGCTCCAGCGGTAAACCTCAACAGCCAGGGTATTACCTCCCTTCTTCAGGTACTTCGAGATATTAAATTCTGCGGGTGTTTTGCTATCCTCACTATACCCCACAAACTTTTCGTTTACCCAAACATACATTGCCGAACTGACAGCTCCAAAATGTAAAAATACCTCTTTCCCGGCCCAGCTTTCAGGTAGTTGAAACTCCCTTTTATATGACCCTACGGGATTGTAATCTTTTTGAATGGTTGGCGGGGTTTTCTTATGGGGGTATTTTACGTTAGAATAGATTGGGTAATCGTATCCTTCAATCTCCCAATTGGAAGGGACTTTTATCTTATCCCAATCACTAATGTCATAGTCATCCTTAAAGAACCATGCAGGGCGTTCCGAAGGGTTGTGTGCCAGATGGAACTTCCAAACACCATTCAGGCTCCGGACAAACGGCGATTGCCATTTATTATTTTCAATAGCTTGCCCTGCATTGGCATAGGGAATAAAGGATGCCCTTGGTGCCTCTTTATTTATCTGAAAAACAGCCTGGTTCTCCCAGTCATGTGGGTTTTTCTCTTTGTAAGGCACATTGTCGTATTTATTCTTACAAGAAAGGGTAAGTAAACTTATGGCAATGGTGAAAAGAAATATTTGTTTCATGGTATTCGATTATAGTTAATCATTCATATTTGCCTCACTGGTAGGCACTGGTAGGGGTAGTAAATATGAAAATATTAAATCAAATAAACAAATAAAATCCGCTTTAACTTTAAATAACTTCATTATAAATAAAGCCTGAAGTTTTCAGGTTTCAGGCTTTACAAGTAAAAATTTAAACTTACGTTTTTTTAATCATCTGCAGGCAACAGTTCGGTTGTTTTTAACTTTGAGGGCATAAAGATGCCAATAAGTCCATTTACTCCCACGGTCATAACGATATTGAACAAAAATGCAATGAACGCCAGAAGCAGCAATGTCCCGCATAATGCAGCCAGTATCATATAAGTATTGTATTCGCCTTCGAAATACAGTGTTCGCCTAAGCATCCCTTTCAGGCCGGCCATGCCCATAAAAGCCCCCATTCCGATACCACCGATAAGGTGTGCCCAGAAATGGAAATTGGCAAGTTTCTGGCTCTATATAGTTTAGCCCCATTTGTCAATATTGGCAACAGTATGTAGATTGCAGAATAAAGCGTCATCGCCAAACCAACCAAAATAGCCACATGTACATGGGGTCCAACCACCCACTGGGTGTTATGAAGAATTCTGTTCAGCCCCAGGTCGGCCTGGACAATCCCGGCCGGTACAGCCAAAGCAAAGCCTAGTAAACCTCCAAGCAGGAATTTAAGTTCATTAGTCATTTTCAGCGGGCGGGCACTCCAAAGTGTAGCCAAAGTAATAAAAAATGCAAGCCCCTGTGTGATAAGCTCGAATGCGGTTACCATTTCTCCTGAAACGACCTTTAAAATTGCCGGTTGTGCCTGGTCTGACATTAAATGGTGCGACCAAACTGTCCACGAAACGACCAGTTCTAGGAATAAAGCTGCCCTTGCAATATTTTGCATGAATAGCTTTTTCCCGGTTATTAATGTTGCCAGGAGATACCATGTACCTGCAACAAAAATCAGGACAAGCCCATCGGCAATCAGGTCAAGGCCCCACCAGAACCAGTTTTTATAAAGGAGCGCATCAATTGCTGATTCTTTTAAATCGCACCCTATTAAAGCACCAACCATGTAAACCAATATCAAAACCCCGGTAAAAAGAATAATCCCGGCATTCAGGGCTGTATCGACAGTGCCCCTGGCAATTGCTGCAACCGGTAAAGACACAAGGTGTTCTTTTTTATTTTTGCGGAACAGGTTCTTGAAACCACTTAGCCCAATTGCTGAAGCCAGAAGGGCTTTTGAGGGTTGTTTCTCCCAACCTTCGGGTGTGTATGCAATGGTTTTAAAGATATTGATAACAAAAAATACGGCCCCGACCATTACCAAAGCTATGCCAATAATAAATATCGCACCGCCTAAAGGGCTGAACTGACTAAAATCGGCAGGCAATGGCCAATATAATGTATATAAAGGTGCATAATGCGAAATGAAACCGGCTCCCCAGAAGGTAAGGGTGCCAAAGGTAATCAAAAGGAATGTCCAGTTGGCCAGTTTGATGCTCCACAAAGGCTTCTTCATCAGGAATGGAACCAGGAATAGGAATGCCCCAAAAACGATGGAATATGTTGAACCGAAAATCCCAACCAGAGGGTGGGCTGTTAGAATTGCAAAAAATTGGTCTGTATTAATCCCGGGAATTGGTTGCACCTCATAAATCCGCATTATCATCCCCTCAATTACTGCAAAACCATAAAAAAGCAATCCGACAACAACAAAACGTAAAGTGATCTTCTGCATGGAAGTCAGGCTGTTGGATTTAAACAACCCCTGTTCGCCTTTTATTAAAGTATGTATAAAGCTCATGTTTAGTATCTTTTATGTTTTCCTCTTTTGGTTTAATTTTAAATATCCTCATCTTTTTCAAGTACCACAACGGCATCTTTTACGATCATGGAAATCCCTTTCGGGCCAGAGTATTCAGTCGACCTGATTGTATAAGTCCCGGGCTTATCAAATTGCCATAATATATCGTTTTTATGCCCGGGGACAACCTGCATTTGCATTACCATGGTATTGTCGCTACGAAATAGCCCAAAACCATAGGTCAGGTCGTTGGAGGTTACATTAAACAGAACTTTGTCATTACAATTAATGACCAACTTTTCAGAAGGAAGATAGAATTGGTGGTTCTCAACAGTAATATTAAATGTTTTGTCTGCTTTGATTGTGTCCCTGTTGAGATCCAGAGAAGCCCACGGAATCGTATTGTACGTAATAATGTGGATTGAAACGCCCAATACAATCAGAAAACCTACAAATGAATAGAAAAAAGCCGGACTAACCCTATTGCGCTTTCCCGGTTTTGTAATTATCAACCCAAACCACCCCATTAACAGGATAATGGCAAGGGCATAGAGCGTGTACACCAGTGTCTGCCCCCATAATACTAACGATGAATCAACCATAATAATCAGTTTTAATTAGATAAATTATATATTTAATATTCTACCTTGTGGTAGTATTTATCAATAAAAGAATTACAGGTTGACAATTCTTTGGCTTATAAAATCAGCCAAAGTCGTTGCCCTTAATGCTTGGGTTATAGTTCCTTTGGTTTCTACTCAAATATAATCTTATTTATTTATTCATACAAATTATTTAAATCGGCTTCCCCCAGTTCGATGATAAAATCTGCAATAGCAGTTGTTAAATCATCCAGAAACCGTTTCCCTTTTTCAGGAGTTGCTTCTTTGGGGTTGCCAATGCCGGTATCCTCCGACACTTTGTCCCAACGGCGGGGGGTCCATGCAACTTTATTGTTTAGCCCCCGGAGTTTGAATGCTTTTGATTTCCCATCCCCTGCCTCATCAAGTGGCAAAACCAGCTCCGGGAAATAGTGTTGCATAATGCAGGTTTCCATTTCGCCTGCATGGTCGCCTGTTTCCGTAAAGTAGCATGTGCCATCCAGCATTTTAAACCACTCTACCAGGCTAATGAGCATACCAGGGTAATTTGGTTGTATTTCGCGGATGATTGCTTTAAAATCATTCCCCCCATGCCCGTTTAAAAGGATAAATTTCTTAATTCCCTGAATTGAAAGTGAATTGATAATATCTTCAAGGATCATTTTTTGGGTTGAGGCCCTCGTGTGGAGGCAAAAAGGCAATTCGATCTGCCCCGGGTTCTGAGTACCAAGCGGAATTGCCGGAAGTACCATTATTTTAGTACCGGCTTCCCACGCTTTTTTTGCTGCATCCTCTGCAATTTTTGAGGTCTCCAGGGAATCGGTACCATACGGTAAATGGTAGTTATGCGGTTCGGTGGCACCCCATGGCAGGATTGCTACTTCATATTTTTGGTGCTTAAGGTTTTTCCAATTTGTTTCCAGTAATATGTATGGTTTCATCAGCCGTAGTTTTTATTATCTTTTATTTTTCGAGGCATTAAAAATAACAAAATTTGAACAGTCTCTATATAACATAAAACAAAAGTATTTTAATTGCCGGAAAAAGAAGCCGTCCTCTTTACCTAAAATTTCATCAGTGTCACTCCTACTGTAACCGGTGTCAGTTTAGGGCCAAGGCTTCTTTTAAATAATGGGGTTAAGTCGTAGGTTGCAAAAACATTGACCCACCGGTAGCCCGTCCGGAACATTAATCCTGTTTTTATTTTATGTAGCGAGAAATTATCCGGGGTTTTCAATTTTTCTTTTTGGCTCATACGCCGATACTTTATCTTGGTATGGCTGCTTATCCGTATTCCTGCGTAAACCCCAGCGGAGAAATACAGCCTGTTTGCATAATGCCTGATGGGTATCTGGATTTCTGCCAAAAAAGGTACAATTATGTAGGCCATGGATAATTTCGACTTCTGGTTGTCTATATAAGGTAGTTGAACAGGGACAATTTTCCCATACAGGCGCTCTTCAATAGTAATATTTTGATTGAGCCGGTAACTTTGTAATTGCAATCCAACCCCTGTAACTAATCCGAGAGTATTCCTATTGTGCTGTAAATTAATGCTTTGTTGCAGTATGTTGATAAACAAAGAATTGGAACGGAAAGAATTATTTTCCATAAAGCCCCATTCATCGGGGGGGTAGCCCCAGTAACTGCTTCTTACAAAAGTATTGAAGCCAAAATCAATACCTGCAAAATGGCCTTTAAAATTGTCTTGCCAATAATTAAACCCTTCTTTTGTAAGGTCTTTAATATTTGTAATATTAATTGCCCTATTATTGTAAATCGCATCTTGCTGAGTATCGGCTTCCTGCGAATATCCCTTCAGGGCAAAACAAAACAATATCATCAGAATAAATATGTTCCTTAAGATTGGTATTCCGGTTTTCATAGCCTTTCCCAAAAGTTGCCTTATCAATTTAAGGCAATATATTTTAAAAAGCAAGACAGGTGCTATTACAAATTCAGGTTTTCCCTATTCAACAAATCTAACCCACCCATAATTGTCGGGTGCATCGCCATATTGAATAGCCCGAAGCTTATTGTATAATTTCGTTGACCATTTCCCCGGTTCGGAGCCGTAGTTAAACTCCACATCATAATCGGCATCATATATTCGTTTGATGGGAGAGATTACTGCCGCTGTACCACATGCGCCAACCTCTTCAAAATCAGACAGTTCCTCATAAGGCACTTTGCGGCGCTCAACTTTTAGCCCCATTCCTTCTGCCAGTTTCATTATACTCTTATTTGTGATTGACGGAAGAATAGAATCCGACAGGGGCGTTATATATGTATTATTTTTTATTCCGAAGAAGTTGGCCGGGCCGCATTCGTCAATATATTTTTTCTCTTTACTATCAAGGTACAGTACAGCTGAGAACCCGCCTTCTTTTGCTTTCTCCCCCTCCACAAGGCTGGCAGCATAGTTGCCTCCTACTTTGTATTTGCCTGTCCCCTGTGGTGCGGCGCGGTCGTATTTACGCATAATTACCAGGTCGGTAGGTTTAAACCCTTCGGGGAAATAGGGGCCTACCGGCATAACAAACACTATGAACAGGTATTCTTCGGCCGGCTTTACGCCAATCTGCGGGCCTGTACCAATTAAAAGCGGCCGGATGTATAATGCTGCCCCCGATTCGTAAGGAGGGACAAATTCAATATTCTTTTTTACTGCCAGGTGGACAGCCTCCATAAACTTTTCGACCGGAAGTTTCTGCATCAAAATCCCATCGCAGGAGTCCTGCATCCGTTTGGCATTTTCATCCATACGGAATATCCTGACTTTGCCGTCTTTCCCTTTAAAAGCTTTTAATCCTTCAAAAGCCTCCTGCCCATAGTGAAGGGCTGTTGCAGATATATGGATATTTATAAACTCGGATGAGCTTATTTCTAATTCCCCCCATTGCCCGTTACGAAAATAGCACCGTACATTGTCGCCTGTTTTGCGGTATCCGAATCCAAGGTTTTTCCAGTCAAGATTTTCCATATCATTTCAATTAATTGATATTTTGTTTAAAAACAGTAGTGCAAATGTAAGAAATCAAAATAACAAAAAAATACCTTAATAAATTACGGCTAAATATTATTTTGAAATGCTGCCCGGAGATTTTCAGGGGCAACGCCCCGGTATGTGGCAGTGCATGGTGCAGTGTAACGTTACACTGCGCTACTCAGCAGGTGAGTTTGAGCCACCTGCTGAGTATGATAATTATTATAAGATACTCTACGCAACCTTTTGTGCATTTATATCATCTATTTACCTGAACAGGGGGTTTGAGTTTCAGTTAAACCCTTACATTGATGGTGGAGGTATTTGTGGTAATTATAAAACAACCTATTTTTCTGTACCTCTGTTAGCCTGTTACGAGGTTGGTAAAACCATAAAAGTTTACGGGTACGGCGGATTATACCTGAATTTCCTCACTGATTCGAAAAACAAAATTACTGTTACCTCTGACACACCAACATTAAAGATATATGACTATAGCTATGACCCCAAAGATGAATTTTACAAAACAGAAGCCGGGCTTGTGGG
>JAADGO010000214.1 GCA_013152355.1 Chlorobiota bacterium | reverse complement strand
AGTTGTCCCGATCCTTCTGCTCAAACCGTAAACAATATAATGTCTTCATCAGCCGAATTAGGTTGGTCGGAAACCGGCTCGGCAACCACCTGGGATATTGAGTTAGGCGCAAAAGGCTTTACGCCTGCAGGGGTACCAACAAAGACAGGAGTAACCAATCCATATACTTATCCCGGTTTATCAGGTAATACACAATACGATTGGTATGTACGGGCCAGTTGCAGTGGAGGCGGGCACAGTAATTGGCTGGGAGCCAATACTTTCACAACGGCTCAGGCTGTTGCTCCGGTTCAAAATCTCCCCTTCAGCGAAGACTGGGAAAATGGCTTAAGTGACACTAAATTAAATTGGTACTCCGGCTCAGTATCCACTATTCAGACAAGCACTGCTTCTAAACATACAGGGACTTACGGACTCGAACAATATGGTAACGGTGGTAGTTATACTACTCCTACCGGATGGGCAGGTGCTTATACCAAAGCACAACCGGGAGGCGTTAATGCGAATTCGACTTCATGGATCAAAATGCACGTGGACCTTACCAATGCCACAAATCCATGGCTTACTTTCTGGTATGCAATGGGCTTCATATATGTTGACTTTGATAATAATTTATGGGTTCAGGTGAGTACTGATGGAACCACCTGGACGGATTTGTTTAAAGCCAAAACAAACGGAGCAGATGTTGCCTATATGAAAAAACAATTGGATTTAAGTACCTATAAAGGAAAGAAAATATATATTCGTTTCTTCCATAACGGAGCAGTAAACTCTAATTATTTATATCTCGACGATATTTCAGTGGCAAATATTAGCTGCCCCGATCCTTCTGCCCAAACCGTAAGCACGACTACATCATCAGCCAGTTTAGGATGGACGGAAAACGGCTCGGCAACCACCTGGGATATTGAGTTGGGCGCAAAAGGCTTTACGCCTGCAGGGGTGCCAACAAAGACAGGAGTAACCTCCAATCCCTATACTTATCCCGGATTATCAACTATTACTTCATACGATTGGTATGTACGGGCCGTTTGTGGTGGAGGGTCGTATAGTAGTTGGGTGGGACCCGGTACCTTTTCAACTAAAAATAACCCGGTCAACCCTCCTTATTTTCAGGATTTTGATAATGTTACGCCTCCTGCATTCCCGGGTTCCATGACGGTGGAAAATACAAATGGAGACGCTCAAACATGGCATACAACAACCTCACCACATAACAGTTATCCGAACAGTGCAGAAATTGATAACAACTATACTTCTCCCACGGTGGCTAAGAATGACTGGTTTTTTACAAGAGGCCTTAATTTAACCGGTGGTGTAACGTATGAAGTAAATTTTGTTTATTTGAGTGGTAATGGTACTGAAAAACTTGCCGTTGACTGGGGTGCCGATGCAAGTTCAACAGCCATGTCGGGAACGCCTGTATTCGACAATGCCAATATCAGAACAAACGCAACTTGGAAAATAGGTTCAGGAACTTTTACTCCATCAACTACAGGTGCTTACTATGTTGGTTTTCACGCTTATAGTGATGCAGGTGAAGATCGTATCCGGGTAGATGATATCCAGATAGTTCAATATCAGCAGACAGCAACATGGACCGGAACTACAGATAACGACTGGACAAAAGGCAGTAACTGGTCTTCCGGGTCGCCTCCCGGTGCATCGGCGGATGTTATTATTCCTCCGGGGAAATCCCACTATCCGACATTGACAAAAACGGCTTATGTAAAAAATTTAACCATCCGGTCCACCGCAACAGGTGACGGTGCCTTAATCGGAGCAAATCATATTATGGCAAGTGGTGACGAAACTGTTCAGCGTTATCTTACCGGTGGTCTGTGGCACTATGTTTCGGCCACTACATCAGGGGCAACCGTTAACAGCTTCTATTTCAATAATAATCCTGATGTATGGATGGATGAATTCAACGAAGCCCATAACAGCTGGACACCTGTCACCAGCCTTACAACCGCCATGCCGCCCGGCAAAGGATTTGAGGTCTGGGTTAAAAGCGGAAAAAGCGTTACTGCAGCCTTTACGGGAACAATCAATTCGGGTAATGTTTTACTTACATGGTCGTTTACCAATGCTGCACATGGTTATAACCTGATTGGTAATCCCTTCTCCAGTGCTATTGACTGGCATGATATTTATCAAGATATTCGTCAAAATTCTGATGACCAGGTATGGGAATGGAACGGTTCCACATATCTGGATTATGTAGATGGTTCAAAGCTCGGATCCCTTGCTTCCGGAATTATACCAATAGGACAGGGGTTCTTTGTACATGCTACCAGCGCTGCAAATGTGTATATTAATTCAAATGTTCAATACAGTAGTTCTCACAAATTTTATAAATCTTCCGGGGGAGATGTCTTACCTCACTTTGTCCTTTTGGCTGAAAAAGGAGAGCGGAAAGATGAGGTGTGGATTGCTTTTCACAAAGGTTCCACCACAGCTTTTGAGAACGGTTTCGATGGGCGTAAAATGATTGCCACGCAAAAGGGTGCTGCACCCCAGATATATACCAAAGAGGGCAATAATTTCCTCAGTATTGATTGTCTGCCGCCGGTTGACGACAACAGCAGGACTATTTCGCTTTATTTCAAAGCCAATGAAAACGGCGAGCAAACCATTGTAGCCCATGACTTTGATTTGGTTCCCGGACTGAACGTTGTATTGGAAGATACCAAATTAAATGTGTTACAGAACCTGAACAATCATCCGGTTTACACATTTAGTGCGGACACCGCTCAGGATCCTGCACGTTTCCTCTTACACTTGACTCGTTCTGTTAATGGTATAGCTAAACATACCAGGATGAATGTAAATACATGGGCTAATGATCATTACCTTTATATAAGCGTTTCATCCGATGTTTCCAATGTGAAGAAGCAACTGTTGGTGTATGATCTGCTGGGAAGAAAAATGATAGAAGAGACATTGCCTTCCGGTGAATTAATAAAGATCCCTTTACCCTTGTCGAACAGTTGGGTGGTTGTAAAAATTATCAGTCCCGGTAAAGTATATACAAATAAAGTATTCGTTCGATAGCCATAAAAAACCATAGATATGAAAAAGTTTCTTATAACATTAACAATAGCAGGTCTTGTTTCGTTTTGCTCTTTGTCAGCCTTTGCCCAAACCAATCCCCCCGACCCGGGTGGTTCACCGGAAACAGGCAGCACGGCACTCGGTGGTAGTGCCCCTATCGGCGGAGGGTTGGGGATACTGCTTGTACTTGGCGCTGCCTACGGTGGAAAAAAAGTATATAAATATTTTAAAGAGGAGAACGAAGAACCAGAATCATAACTCAACCGGCGCAAGTCCTGTGTGTCAGCTCTGCGTGCAGCCGACTTGTGCCATAGCTGTAACTACGAATCAAAATTTATGCAATGCACAAGTCCTGCCTGCGCTCAGACATTCGCCGGAAGACTTGCGCCGGTTGAAGATTGTTTTATCTTAGCCGAAAAATTTTGGTACTATGCATGTACGGCGACTATTCCTTTTGTTTTTTGGTGTCTTACTGGCGGGGTTGGTTTCATGCAACCGGCAGGCACACCGGCATCCCGGTAAAATGATTTTCCGTTACAATGAGGCTGCCGGTCTGGTGAACCTGGATCCGGCTTTTGCCCGTGATTTGCCACATATTTGGGTGTGCAACCAACTTTACAACGGGCTGGTACAGTTAGACGACAGTTTGCATGTACGTCCGGCCATTGCCCGGCGTTGGACCATCTCGCCCGATGGCAAAACTTATACTTTTTACCTGCGAAAGGATGTCTTTTTTCACGATGATCCTGTTTTTCACGGGAAAAAGCGCAGGGTTACGGCTGCTGATTTTGTGTATAGCTTTCGGCGGCTTGTCAATCCGAAAACCGCATCGCCGGGGAGTTGGGTCTTTGATGATGTGGCTGAAACCAAAACGGGAAAGGCTTTCCTTGCAATAAATGATACCACTTTGCAAATTAAGCTAAAACATCCCTTTCCGCCGTTTCTCGGCATAGTGGCTATGCAGTATTGCGCAGTGGTTCCTCACGAAGCAGTAACGTTTTATGGAAATACATTTCGGAAACATCCTGTTGGTACGGGGCCGTTTTTTCTGAAAAACTGGGTGGAAGGTGTAAAAATGGTATTGCAGAAAAATCCGGACTATTTTGAACGCGACAAATCCGGTCATCGTTTGCCTTACCTTGACGCAGTGGCCATCTCTTTTTTGCGGGATAAAATGACGGCTTTTCTGGAGTTTTCAAAGGGAAAGCTGGATTTTATCTCCGGTATTGCCCCTTCGTATAAGGATGAGATACTGACACGGACGGGCCAGTTGCGCGCTAAATTCCGTGGTCGCATAAAAATGTTGAAATCGCCTTATCTGAATACAGAATACCTTGGCATCATGGTGGATACGACTATGAAGGCCGTGAGAGACAGTCCGCTGCGACTGAAAGCCATACGGCAGGCCATCAATTACGCTTTCGACAGGAAGAAAATGATAAAATATCTGCGAAACGGTATTGGCATTCCCGGCAACAAAGGCATTATCCCGCCCGGGCTACCGGCTTTTGATGCGAAGGCAGATTATGGCTACAGTTATCATCCTGAAAAAGCCAAACAATTGTTGTTGAAGGCTGGTTTTGGTCCCGGACAGCCTCCGCCTGTCGTAACGCTGGCAACGACGTCGGAGTATGTGGACTTGTGTAAGTATGTGCAGGCCAGGCTGAATGATGTGGGTTTTGACGCGCACATCAACGTGATGCCGGCAGGTACCATGCGCGAAATGAAAGCACAAGCCAAGCTTCTGTTTTTCCGCGCTTCGTGGATTGCCGACTATCCGGATGAAGAAAATTACCTCTCTCTTTTTTATTCGAAAAATTTTACACCCAATGGTCCGAACTATACACATTTTTCAAGTCCCGTTTTTGATAAGATGTACGAAAAATCACTTTCAATAGTGGATAACAAACGTCGCCGGAAGCTTTACCGTGCTATGGACAGCCTGATTATGGTACAGTCGCCGGTGGTGATTTTGTATTACGATGAAGTCATCAGGTTTGTACAAAAAGATGTAACCGGACTTGGGATAAACCCGGTGAATTTGTTGAAATTGAAACGGGTGAAGATTGGCATTAGATAATTTGCTAATTGGTCATTCGGTTGTCAGGTACTTTGTCTCCTTTTCGCAACTTCGCTCTTTCTCTGTGTCTTTTCTTTGCGGCAGGGATAGAGCGGATAGCCCGCAGCAACAAAGCAGTATGGAAGCTTGCGGGGGCATGGCGACAAAGAAGCCCATGCCGACGCAATAGCTGACACTGCTTTGATGCGAGGACTATGAGCGAAAGCCCGTGATGGCTTTGTGTGTGAGGCCGCCCAAAGTAAAAAATAAATCCCAAAAAAGTTTTTATAATTCAAAAAATAATCAGATATTTGCACCCAATTTTGTTAAATCATTATTTATTTAAAAATTAGACTGTTATGCCAG
>JAADGO010000106.1 GCA_013152355.1 Chlorobiota bacterium | reverse complement strand
ACAGGAGATTGAGGCATACCTGGGCAAAACCATCACAGTTTTGGGAATCGGGAAAAAGGATTACCACGAAACCCTGGAGTTTACCGGCGATACCGATGATAACTGGAAACAGCTGATCAGGGAGGGTGAGCAAATGCAGAAAAAGAAAAAGAGGAAAAAGGGGCGTTAGCCGTGAGTTATCAGAGGGGGCAAATTGTGGCTCAATTGAAATCCCGTCTGGAAAGACAAAACAAAAAGGGTAATTCTGCGTTGAATGAATTTATGCCAATGATCGGAGATGGCTAATCTGAGATTTACCTGGGAATCCTTAGGGACTTTCCTTCCCAAGCTATTCCATGGATCCAATATTACTCCACCATAATTCTTATATGATCCGTTAAAATGGAACACATAATTTTCTTTTTTTTGATGCCGGGGGCATCATATATTTATAGGGACACGCAAATACAAAGAAAAATCCTTAAAATATATTTATAGGGAGGCTATACTGTGGTACATCTAAAAACAAAAAAGTTTTAAGCTGTAAAATTTCTAATTTTAACATATTTTTTTATAAATAATACCTGGTAATTAACTCATTAGTTGTATTTTTAGGCAATTGCAAAACTTTAGTGTAAACAGGGTGGCAAAATTTGGTTAAAGAATGTTAATTATAAAGCTTGAAATAATTCTAAATAAGGGTTACCTTTTTGCTTTTAAACGAATATATAACTAAGAGAAATGAAAAGTTATTCAGATCAGCAGATTCAGAGGGGGATTCTGAAAAATGACAATTTAGTATTACAGTACATTTACAAACAGTTCTTTTACAAGGTTAATAGTTTTATAAGGAATAACAGTGGAGTAGAGGACGATGCAGGAGATATTTTCCAGGAAGCAATTATTGTGATATTCCGGAAATTGAAAGAGGATGACAGCATTTTTGATAATCGTTCGTTCCAGACCTATTTGTTTACGGTTTGCCGTTATTTATGGCTAAAACAGCTTGAAAGTCGTAGGATTGAAAAAGAAAAAATAAATGATACCCTACCGTTCAGGGAAGATATCTACGATAACAGCATGTCTGAATTAGCAAGTAAAAATGAAAGATACGGGTTGTATCAAAAGCATTTTAAAAACTTAAGTACTGATTGTCAGAAAATAATGCAGATGTTTTTTGAAAAAATACCATTGAGGCAAATAGCCCAGATAATGGGGTACAAAAGTGAAAAATATGCTAAAAAGCGGAAATACAAATGCAAAGAAATATTGATAAATAGAATAAAACAGGACGCAGATTACAAAAAAATCTTAGAAGATGATACGTAAAGCAGAGTACCTAAAATGGATAGAAAACTATCTATCGAAGCAGCTTACTTCTGAGCAGATCAATGAATTTGAATCTGAATTAGAAGTTAATGCTGATTTAAGAGCAGAGCTGCAATTGCATATCGAGATTAACGATGCGATTGTAGAGAAAGACATTATTGAATTAAGAGAGTCCCTAAGCTCTGTTTCGATAATGGACGGTGAAATTGACCTGAAAGAGGCTATTCCTGGCTCTTTTGACCTCATTGAAGAGTTGGATTCGTTCAATGAGTTTGATCAGAAGGTTGACATGAATGAGCTTCTGAACTATTACGATTCGCTCCCCAAAATCCACATCTACCAACATGAGATTGCTTCCAAAGAAAACATTCATCATTTCTACAAGGAGCAAAAAGTTGCAAAAGCTGATATGGAGGTAGATGATTTGGAAACAGACGAAAGCCTGTTAAGCGAAATCGCAGATGCAGTTCTTGAAAAAGATGTAGTCCAGTTGAGGGATACACTTCAGCAAATAACCCAGTCGCTTCCAGAGCACAACTTCTCACATGAAACGATTGAAAATTATTTAGGTAATGATTTGCCTGGAGAGGAACACCTTGAGCTGGAAGCAGAATTGGCAGTAAACAGCAAATTAGCTAACGATGTCAAACTGCACAAAGAGCTTGAGAAAGCTTTGGCAGAAAAAGATGTAATGAGCATGCGGGATCAATTGGGCCGGATTATTAAAACCCAGGCCTCGCACACCAAGGAGTTTGAAGATATCGAACAGTATATCGACAACGACCTGGATGGTGTCAGCCGTGCAGCGTTTGAAGAAGAATTCTACGCAAACGTGGATTTGAGGTCGGATGTGAAATTGCATAAAGATGTTGAAACAGCAATAGGTGAGAGAGAGATCATGGACCTTCGGGATCAACTGAAGGAGGTTAGCAAAGATTCCCATACCAACGAAGGCAGGTCGATTATCAGCCTTAACATCGGGTCGGGGTCAAAACTCATCAGGCTTGCAGCAGCAGCGTCTGTACTACTAGTCATTGGCTTATCGGCAATCGTTAAATTTTCAACGGTAAGCAATGAAAAATTATATGACCAGTACTTTGAAACTTATCCCACATTTGGTATAAGCAGGTCTGGTGTAACTGATTTCATGGATCAATCTTTGAAACAGGGGTTAGTCTTATTCAATGAGCAAAATTATGAAGAAGCGTTGGGCATTTTCCAACAGATAATTAATAAAGACACGAAAAACCCTGTTGTGCATTTTTATGCTGGTGAAAGTTATCAAAACCTTAAAAATTATTCTCAGGCGATTACCGAATATAAATCAGTGGTTGAGCACAATGAAAATTTATTCGTTGAGCAAGCTGAATGGTACATCGGGCTGTGTTATATAAAGAAAGGCGATATTGATCTTGCTACGAATCAGTTTAATAAGATTGTTTCTGATAACGGCTACTATAAGCAAGATGCGGAGGCGTTATTACGACGGTTGAAATACGGAAAGAAAGAAAAATAATAAAGTTAGATTCTATTTATCTTCTAAAGCCCGGCATCCTGCCGGGTTTTTTTATGCCTTATTATCTGGTCAATAACTACAGCAATAAAGATAACCACGATGATCAGGAAGAAATACATATCGTTGCTTGTATACATGGCATCGGTATTCCCAATGGTAACATAACCCAGCCAAAAATGTGGGTGCGCTTTAAGGGGGTCGGCATTTTCGAGGTGTTTCAGTTTTGCCATTCTTAAAGCTACGGGTTTTTTCTTCCCATTGCTTAATATCCTGTAAAACTCATCCATAATCGGTGCCCCCGAACGGTCTTCTATTTCCCATAATGTCATGATAATAGATGGGCAGCCCGCATAAAAAAATCCCCGCGCCAGGCTGATCACTCCTTCGCCTTCTTTTAGTACCCCGCTCCCTGTGTTACAGGCACTCAGTACCGCCAGCCGTGCTTTTATATGCAGGTTGTAAATCTCCAGTGTCGACAACCAGCCGTCATCATTTTCTGAAACAACAGGCGGTGGTGAGAATGCTAGTTTCGAGAACATTGGTAATGAGTCGTTTAGGAGTGCGTGCATGGCCAGGTGCAGTATGTCGTACCCCTGGTATAGTTTGCGGAAGTTTGATTCGGTTGCCTCATCGCCTGTTAATATCTTTGCATCAATATTTTTTGAGATATTTTCCACTTCTTCGGTAATCCCGGTTAGCGGCAATAACGTGTTAAACTCTTCATCGGCAACATTCCCGTTGGACTGGTAGCCCGGGGCAAAAGCTAAAAGGTCGTGCGGCGTTTCTTTTTTCTTTTGTGAGTTGCTTAAATACAGATTGGCCGAGTAAGAATAATTAAATGTGTATTTTCTTATCAGGTAAGGCAGGTTCCTGAAATTTATCCTATTCGGTTCAGGCTTCTCATAGAGCAATGCATCAAAGGGGATGTAACTCAACTTGCCATCAGGTATGATGGTGACAATCCGGTTTGGGATTTTATCTTTTACAGGTTCAATCAGGGTTTTGTATAAATTATATGCTGAGTTAAGGTAACCTGTATACTTTTGCATTGATATGTTGATATAATCGGGGTCGGACAGGAAGCTGTGCAATGTTTCTATATCCTGTATGGTTGTTGGACTGATGGGTAGCTTTTTAAGTTCAAAGTCGTTTTTCGAGATCAGGAACAGGAAGAGGTTGTTGGTTTCTGTTTTATTGTCGATATCAAAAACATATTCCAGGATTACCTCGTCTCCCTGTAGTCGGGTTTGTATATCATCCAGGCTTATACGGTCGCTGGCATATTTAAGGCGGTAATACTCTTTGTACTCTTCTTCGAGGAGCAGGTTCAGGTCGTTTTTTTCTTTTTCCAGCAAAAACAACTGCGATTGGTATTTTTCCAACAATGACGTATCAACATTTTCTTTTTGAGACTGCTCAAATATATGCTCGTTTATAAAAGTTAACTGGAGGTTTATATCCTCCTCTTTTTTCAGGATACTGTCGGGTATCAGGCTTACCTCCCGGGCATTCTGCTCTGTCAGGTTATCCATCAAGCTTGCTGCCTTCCCCCTTTCGGCATTGTGGAAAGCAGTTTCAAAATACTCTTTTTGCCCGGTTTGCAGGTATAGCTCGGCGGCAATATTGACAGAATTTATAAACGTTGAGTTTTGTAATTGCGAAATAAGTATTTTGCTGTCCTCATTAATTGCTTCAGTCCGTAGTTTGTTCAGCAGGTCGCTGGCTAAGGTTATGGAAGCCAGTGAGTTTGACAGGTTTTCTATCCTGGCTTTTTCATTCTCCTCGGCTAGCCGGGCAACCTGGTAATAGGCCGATGATTTGTCTCGCAGGGCTTTCAGGCATTGCGGCTGGAAAATGCACTGCTGTAATTGCGGGTTTGCAGCAGGGTCGGTATTGGTGAAGCCTGATGTCACCGCAATTAAGGCATCCTGGTAGTGGGTCAGTGCTTTGGCCAAATAGCCGGCTTTCTTTTTGCTGAATTCCACAAGTGAGTTGGAGTCGAAGGTTTGGTTGGCATACAACCTGCCGGTGGTATAATAGAGGTCGAAAGCATCAATCCCTTTCTCCCCGGTTTGGCTAAGGATAATCGGGCGGGCCAAATCAATGTATTTCTTTGCAGCTTCGAATTCTTCCGTTTTTATTAAAAACTGCGCATAGTTTAAGTAGCTGTACCCCAGCATATAATAGTCATTGCCATATTGTTTGGTTAGTTCGCGTATTGATAGTAAAAAATTTTTTTTGGCTTTCTCATTTTCATTCTTCAAATTATATATCGAGGCATTTAAATCGTAATATTTCCAAAGAAGTTTTTCATCTGTATTTTTGATACACTCTTCTATTAGCCCCAGGGCTGTGTCGTATTGTTTCATTAGAAAGTAACTGGAACAAATACTAAGGTTTGCCTGATCTATATTGTAGTTGAATGTTAATGGATCGTATGAGTAGCTAACCAATGCTTGTTTATGATACTTCAGTGCATCGGCAAAGTTGCCTTTTTGCTTATAAATATTCCCGAGGTTGCCATAAACAAAACCGAGGCGTGGAGTATTCTTGTCATAGTTAAAAAGGTAGTTTTGTTCTGCTTTTAAATATGCATCAATCGCTTCATTCAATCTACCCAGGTTCTTATTTTGTATTCCTATGGCAATATAAAAATTGGCAAGC
>JAADGO010000082.1 GCA_013152355.1 Chlorobiota bacterium | reverse complement strand
GATTCCACCGGAAACGTGACCCTTTTGATGCAAATGGCGATGGGTTTTCCGAAATCCCCTCCATTGAAAACACAACGTTAGGAATACGCTTTTACCAACGAACTTCAAAAAGGGGGAAACTAACTATCGACTACTTCAATATAAATGAATTCCGCCGCGGCGGGAATAAATTTGAATTGCCTTTTCATGAGGCTGACATTACCGAAAGTGTACGCCACAATATTAATTCGGCAGCAGCAACAGTTGACTTTTTGTTACGCGAAGAGGATAAATTATCAGCCTATTTTTCTGCTCAGGGAGTAAATCGCGATTCGTACTACGGTGCCGAACAGGATTTATCTGCCTACGGGAGAACCAAAGACTTTACCTACTCGGCAGGATTCCAGTATATCCGACAGGTACAGGTAAAGCACCTTTTGTTTGCCCCGGCAACTTTTACTTCTGGCCTTGAAATTAATGGCAGTAATCTGGAAGATTCAAAGTTAGGGTATTATGACCCCGGCTCGGGAAAACACTTTGGCAACACCCTGGTAGCCAACCAGAATGCGACTACCGGAGCGACTTTTATTCAATCCGAATGGACGCTGGAACCGTTAATATTAACCATAGGGGCCAGGTACGACCACTATTTAATTACAGATAAGGCCCAGGAAAATGATGATGTTGACGGGGATGTGGTAAGCCCAAGAGTGAATTTATTGTATAATTTTAGCCAGAATGTACAATTCCGAATGGGGTATGCCCGTGGTTTCCGTGCCCCGCAAATATTCGATGAAGACTTACATATTGAGACCTCAGGGGCACGGCAGGTTTTACATAAAAATGCAGGCAACCTGAAACAAGAAACGTCAAACAGCTATACTTTGTCGTTCGATTTTACAAATAATGCCGGCAACTGGCAGTACCAGTTTCTGGTTGAAGGGTTTTACACACAACTTCTCAACCCATTTGCAAATGAATACGGCGACCCCGATGAAAACGGGGTGGTGTATTACACCCGTATCAATGCCGGAAAAGGGGCAAAAGTAAAAGGAGTTAACCTTGAATTTAATGCCTCCCCTTCCGGCAATTTACAGTTTCAAACGGGTTTTACTTTTCAAAGAAGCAAGTTTGAAGAGGAGCAGGAGTTTCACGAAAAGAAGTTTTTCAGGTCGCCCGATGAGTACGGTTATATAAGCCTCAGTTACAGCCCTCCGCATCTGTTTAATATCGCACTTACGGGCAATTATACAGGCCCTATGTTAGTGCCGTATTTTGGATCGAAGCTGGTTAACCCCGCAGAAGGGACTCTGGTTAAAACAAAGGCTTTTTTCGATACCGGTTTAAAGTTAAGTTACGATGTCAGGGTAACCAGCCAGATGACAATGGAGTTAAACGGCGGCGTAAAAAATATCTTCAATGCTTACCAGGACGACTTTGATACGGGTATTAACCGTGACCCTGCCTACATTTATGGGCCTGTTTCCCCCCGTACAATTTATTTTGGGGTGAAATTTGGCAGTTTCATCTGATGTAGAATACTTACGTTACAGCACCTGACTTAAGAATCCGGCATTAATAAAAGCCGGATTCTCTGTTTTTCAGATAAATCCCATCAATTAAACGAGTCTTTTAGAGACTGTCTGAAATTATCCTTTTATTATGCGCCTTCCCTGCCTACCGTCTTTTATTTTATTATGTGTCTTTTTCGTTTATACTTCGTTGAATTTTCCTTAACCCCGAGGGCTTAAATATTATTTTGAGGTGCTGGTTAAAGGTTTTCAGGGGCAACGCCCCGGCACGTGGCAGCACAGGGTGCAGTGCAACGTAACCCTGTGAGGGGCAATGTTAATGTATGGCAGGGCTGAAAGCCCGGGAGGTAATGAATTTTAGCAATCTGCATGACGGCAGGCTGTACCGCCCTTACAGGGCTTTTGCCTGAATATCAATGTAATAGCACAGGGTTACGTTACACTACACCCTGTGTATTACATTTCATCCCTTTGAGATTCCTTTTTTGAATCAATACAAAGAAAATCCATTATAATAATTCCAAAAAACAAAATTTAGCTTCTAAGAGGTATCCTTATGCAAAAGATACAATCGTACCCTATTTCATTTGTAAGCACTCAAAAGTTTGTTTAAGTTTGTTGCTGGTTTATAAAACTGGTAATTTTTGAAGAATGGAAGAATCAACAGTCCAAAAAAAACAATGGCTGGGCAAAACCCCCAAAGACAAAAGGAACAATATAATTGTAATTGTACTGGCAACCATGCTGATTGCACTGATTATCGTATTTTTTATACAAAGGCAGGAGCATATTTCAATTATTAAAGAAATTAATACCGAAAAAGATTCTATCCAGGTTAAGCTAAATGAAATGGTTGCCGGGTACGATTCGTTGAGGACAGAAAATGACACGCTGAACGACCAGCTTTTCTATGCTCAAACCAAGGTGAAAGACCTGTTGATTGAAATTAATCAGACAAAAAAGATAAGCTTCAGAAAAATAAGCCGGTATAAAGAAGAGGTAAGTTCATTACAAAAGATCATGCGTAACTTTGTAGTGCAAATCGACTCGTTAAACAAACGGAATAAAATATTGATGACCGAGAACCTGGAGGTAAAAGAACAGTATAAGCAAGTTAAAAATAAAAACAAGCAATTAAGCCACGAGAAGAAAAGGCTGCAACAAAACCTGCAACGAGCGGCTATGCTCGAAGCACGCGGGCTGTTTGCCGAAGCCATAAACAGCAGAAGTAAAAAAACAAAATATGTAAAACGCGCCAAAAAAATCCGGATTAGTTTTACGTTAAGTAAAAATGTGACAGCTAAACGCGGCCCAAAAAATATTTATGTGCGCATTATGCGCCCCGACCAGCTGCTCCTGTCCAAATCTTCCAATAACCTGTTCCGTTTCGAAGACCTGAAAATTCAATATTCTGCCATGCGTGAAGTAAATTACGAAGGGAAAGAGTTACAGGTCGCTTTATACTGGGATAACTCCGGCAGCCCGAATTTTATGGCTGGCAAATATACCGTTGATGTATTTGCCGATGGGAACAACATTGGCACAACTACATTCGAATTGAAATAAGGTTTTAGCAGATAAATAGTATCTAATCAATACTTCAAGTGAGCTAAAGTTTAGAGTGACTAAAACTTAGTCACTGAATCGTCACAATAAACATTCGGACCGCATTGCTTTGACTGCCCTACTTCGTTAGGTGTTTTCTTTAATTTTCCCTCCTGACACCAATCTTAATAAGAAAAATGTACTTTTGTAACCTTAAATTTATTAAGCAAAAAGCCGTATTATGAAACGGGAAAAAATTATTGAGGTTTTAAAATCAAATGAGACTGGCAAAACAGTTCTTGTAAAAGGTTGGGTCCGTACCAAACGTGGAAGTAAGAATATCAATTTTATTGCCTTGAACGATGGTTCCACCATCCATAATTTACAGATAGTAGTGGAGGTTGAGAATTTTAATGACAAATTGTTACGGAATATAACCACCGGGGCAGCACTTTCTGTTTCAGGAGAACTTACCCAGTCGCAGGGAAGTGGGCAAAATGTAGAGTTGAGAGCTCAGGAAATTGAACTTTTGGGTGGTGCCGACCCCGATAAATACCCTATCCAGCCTAAAAGGCACACATTGGAGTTTCTGCGTGAGAATGCACATTTACGTTTCCGCACCAACACCTTCGGGGCTGTTTTCCGTATCCGCCATGCCATGGCTTTTGCCATTCATAAATATTTTAACGAGAAGGGTTTTTATTACATGCATACGCCTATTATTACAGCTTCGGATGCCGAAGGAGCCGGGCAAATGTTCCGGGTCTCAACTCTTGACCCCGTAAACCCGCCAACTACTGAAGAAGGAGAGATCGACTATACACGGGATTTTTTCGGGAAACCTGCAAATTTAACCGTTTCGGGGCAGCTCGAAGGAGAGTTAGGGGCTATGGCATTGGGCGAAATTTATACTTTCGGGCCAACGTTCAGGGCTGAAAACTCAAATACAACACGCCACCTGGCCGAATTTTGGATGATTGAACCCGAAATGGCTTTCTACGACCTGACAGATAATATGGACCTTGCCGAAGATTTCCTGAAATCGCTAATAAGGTATGCCCTTGATAATTGTATGGACGATTTGCAATTCCTGGCCAACCGGTTACGGGAGGAAGAAAAAAATAAACCCCAGGACCAACGGTCGATGGAATTGATTGAAAAACTGGAATCTGTTGCCGGCAGCGATTTTGTCCGTTGCACTTACACGGAAGCTATTGAGATACTGAAAAGGTCAAAACCCTATAAAAAGAAAAAATTCCAGTTCCCGGTCGACTGGGGTGTCGACCTGCAAAGCGAACATGAGCGGTTTTTAGTTGAAAAACATTTCAAACGCCCGGTGATTTTAATCAATTACCCGAAAGAGATCAAGGCTTTTTACATGAAACAAAACGATGACAATAAAACGGTAGGGGCAATGGATGTTTTATTTCCTCAAATAGGCGAGATCATAGGCGGGTCGCAGCGCGAAGAGGATTACAATAAACTGGTTACGCGCATGAAAGAGATGGATATCCCCGTAGAAGAGATGTGGTGGTACCTTGACACACGCAGGTTTGGAAGTGCCCCTCATAGCGGGTTCGGGCTCGGGTTTGAACGATTTATCCTCTTTGTTACCGGCATGGGGAATATCCGCGATGTAATCCCTTTCCCACGTACGCCTAAGAATGCAGAGTTTTAGGGCTATATAAATGCTGCCTTTTTACAAAAATAAAAGTTCCTGAAAAAAATGCTAAATTTGGAATCATGATATACGAATAGGGATGGAGCAAAAGTTAACACTACATCAAAAGTTACTTCAAAAACTTTCTCCGCAGCAGATTCAGGTAATTAAGCTGCTGGAAATCCCTACTATCCAATTAGAGCAACGTATCAAAAAAGAAATGGAAGAGAATCCTGTCCTGGAGCTGGCAAGCGACAACCCTTCGAATAATGAGGACGAAGATGCCCCGGAATTAAGGTCGGAACAAGACAGCGACAACGAGGAATTTACGGTTGAAGACTATATCAATGAAGAGGAGGTACCTGCCTACAAACTTTCATCGAACAACTATTCGCCAGATGATAAATATACCGACATCCCTTTTTCCATTGGGGTGACATTCCACGAAAACCTAAAAGAACAACTGGGGCTGATTAATTTAGACGATTATCAGCGAACCCTGGCAGAATATATCATCGGTAACATTGATGAGGACGGCTACTTACGCAGAGACCTGTTGTCGATGTGCGATGACCTTGCTTTTAATCAAAACCTGGAGGTTTCAGAAGAAGAGCTTGCAAAAATGTTAAAAGTCATTCAGGATTTCGACCCTCCGGGCGTGGGAGCCCGCGACCTCCGCGAAAGTTTATTGCTGCAACTTAGCAAGAAGGGGTTCACATCAAACGATCTGCCTTTTATTATTATAAAAAACTATTTTGACGAGTTTGCAAAAAAGCATTACGATAAGATTCAGCGGAAACTGGATTTAGACAGCGAGGGGCTGAAAAAAGCAATCTCCGAAATTTTAAAACTGAACCCTAAACCGGGCAGCTCATACAGCAACCCGTTGAACAAGGCAAGCCAACACATTGTCCCCGATTTCATACTGGAAAATATTGACGGCGAATTGCAACTTACCCTGAATCAGAAGAATGTCCCCGATTTAAGGATCAATGATACCTACATGGAAATGCTCCATAGTTTTTCAGGAAACAAAAAGAAGCAAGCCAAAGGGCAAAAAGAAGCCGTTACATTTGTAAAGCAAAAATATAATTCGGCAAAGTGGTTCATCGATGCCAT
Organism: Chlorobiota bacterium; assembly: GCA_013152355.1. Classification (GTDB taxonomy): domain Bacteria; phylum Bacteroidota; class Bacteroidia; order Bacteroidales; family Prolixibacteraceae; genus JABMQB01. Next base: position 20,194 of record JAADGO010000082.1, on the reverse strand, counting down.
CAAGCAACGCCACCATACTTTACTGGTTACCATGTCGGAGATTATCAATTTCCAGAAAGCCTATTTTATGGATGGCGATGAGACAAAACTCAAGCCGATGATATTAAAAGATATTGCTGAAAGGACAGGCCTCGATATTTCAACGATATCCAGGGTGTCGAATAGCAAATATATTCAGACGCATTTTGGGATCTACCCGTTAAAATATTTCTTTTCCGAAGGGATGCATAAAGATGACGGGCAGGAAGTATCAACCCGTGAGATAAAAAAGATACTGAAAGATTGTATCGATAATGAAGATAAAAAGAAGCCATTGACCGATGAGAAGCTGACACATATCTTAAAAGAAAAATCATATAACATTGCCCGCCGTACAGTTGCGAAATACCGCGAACAACTTGATATTCAAGTCGCCCGCCTCCGTAAAGAACTTTAAATAAGTATTATGAAACCTGTAGCAAAAGTTATTTCCTTTATTTTCCATCCTGTCCTGATCCCTACTCTTGGTTTTATCCTGCTGTTCAATTCAAGTTTCTTTTTTTCAATATTACCGTGGGAGGTAAAAAAGTTTGTCCTGATTGTTGTCTTCGTTACCACCGGGCTGCTACCTGTTTTCACAATGGCGGTAATGGCTTTAAACCCAAGGTTCAGCTTAAGCTTTGAAAAAAGTACCGACCGGGTACTTCCGCTCGTGTTTTCGGCAATATATTATTCCCTGGGCTATTATTTATTAGACAAACTCCCGGCATATTCTATTTTTAAGATATTCCTGTTAGCAACGACCCTGGTAATTATACTGTTATTGCTAACCTCCTATAAATGGAAAGTAAGCAACCATCTGGCGGGGTTAGGAGGCTTGTTGGGGACAATCTTGGCACTCTCGTTCCGGATGGGTGTAAATCCGGTTTTTATTATTAGCGGGCTTATTTTATTATCAGGGGTAGTGGGTTCCTCACGAATGATACTTGGCAAACATAACCTGCCACAAATACTCGGAGGCTTTGCTATTGGGTTCAGTGTTTTATACCTGGTTGTTTACTTTATATAGTCTTACCCAAAAGCAATTACTCTACAAATTTATAGCCAATCCCTTTTAACGTTTTTATGTGGTCGTTACCAATCTTTTCGCGCAATTTCCTGATATGCACATCAATAGTACGGTCTCCGACTACAACATTTTCGCCCCATACTGAAGAATAAATCTCTTCGCGGGTGAACACCTTCCCCGGTTTGGAAACAAGAAGCGAAAGCAGCTCGAATTCCTTACGTGGAAGGATCATTTCATTATTGTCTACTTTGATAAGGTAACGTTCTTTATCGATTATCAGGTTTCCAATAACAACAGTATTCAATTCCTCCTCGCTGGGCTCTTCGTGAGTCCCGGAGCCGGTACGTTTCAGGAGTGCCTTTACACGGCTAACCAATACCTTGGGCCTGATTGGCTTGGTAATATAATCATCGGCACCGGCCTCAAACCCGGCAATCTGCGAATAATCTTCGCCTCTTGCCGTAAGGAATGCAATAACCGTATTTTTTAATAACGGATTTTTACGCATCTCCTCACAGGCGGCAATCCCGTCCATTTCAGGCATCATTACATCAAGTATAATAAGGTTTGGCTGCTGTTTCTCGGCAACTTTTATAGCATCAACACCATTAGTTGCCGTGTAAACTTTATAACCCTCTTTTTCGAGGTTATAACTAATGAATTCGAGGATATCAACTTCATCGTCTACTAAAAGTATTATTGCCTTGTTTTCATTCATAATTAAAAATGAGATTATTAATTCCTAAAAGTAATCCCTGCTACAAGAGGTAAAGTTAAGCCAATTTTATAAAAGGGTTACCAAAAGGTTATTTTAATTCGGGTGCCTTTTCAAGAGTAAAGGTAAAAGAGGTCCCTTTATCGATCAAACTCTTAACCTCAATGGTTTGTTTGTGTGCCTCAATTATATGTTTCACAATGGAAAGCCCTAACCCGGTTCCTCCCTGTTCGCGCGACCTTGATTTGTCGATACGGTAAAAACGTTCAAATATACGGTGCAGGTTTTTTTTGTCAATGCCAATCCCATTGTCACGTACCTCAACAAAAATCTTATTGCCATTGTCAAAGAATGAAACTTTGACAAACCCCTTCTTTTTACCATATTTTATAGAGTTGACAATCAGGTTTGTAATCACCTCGGTTATCTTTTTCTTATCGGCATGCACAAAAATTGGCTTAACCGGTTTATTCCCAAATCCCATGGTAATTTTATGTTCATTTGCCAGCATTTGCTCCAGCTCAAAAACATCTTCAACCATTTTTACAATATCAAAAACCTCATACTTCAATTTAAGTTCTCCCGACTCAAGCCTGGTGATTGACTCAAGGTCTTCGACAATCGAAATCATCCGGTCAATACTCTTTTCCGTACGCTGAAGGTATAACTTATTAATTTTTGAATCGTCAATAGCTCCTTCAAGCAGGGTTAAGATATAACCCTGGATATTAAAGATCGGCGTTTTCAGTTCGTGCGATACATTCCCGACAAACTCTTTCCTGTATTTTTCAAGGTCTTTTAACCGCTCAATTTCTTTTATCTGCCTTTTTGTCCAGGCCTCACCCTCCTCTGCTGTTGGCAGGGCATTATTAATATGACTATTTGATTCCTTACTGCCCCGGGGCTCTTTCCCGGGAAAGATTTCCCGGACGTTTTTTACTGATAAAAAATGGGTAAATATATAATTGGTATAGAAAAAGGTAATAATAAATATGACAGGAATAGATATTAAAAGCATTATTTGTACCTTTTCGACATACTGCCCTAAAACCAGTACGCAGGCTACCAGAAATGAAAATACCAGTGATATAAATAATGAATGTTGTAAAGCAGAATAATTTTTCATGATCTATAAATTCATCCTTTTGTACGATGCCAAAATTATAACAAATTTCTAATCAATAGGTTATTAACGGTAATTTCACACTTAGTTAACATTTATTTAATGGCATAAGTCTTTAAACATGTCAAGTATATATATATTTGCGACCAGTCACTAATTTAAAAAATTCATGGAAAATTATTATCTGATTTTAGTAGTAATCCTTTTTGCTTTGGCAGTCTCCGACCTTATTGTTGGAGTGAGCAATGATGCGGTAAATTTCCTTAATTCAGCTATCGGGTCGAAAGCAGCACCGAAATGGATTATATTCTCAGTTGCCAGTTTAGGGGTTTTGGTTGGAGCTACCTTTTCGAGTGGAATGATGGAAGTAGCACGTAAAGGCATTTTCCACCCCGATATGTTTTTCTTTTCTGAGATCATGATTATTTTCCTGGCAGTTATGATTACAGATGTGATCCTTTTAGACATGTTCAACACTTTTGGGCTGCCAACCTCCACCACCGTATCCATTGTTTTCGAGTTGTTGGGGTCTGCTGTGGCTGTTGCCATCATAAAAATCAAACACCTGGGAGGCACTGTATTAGATATTTCCCAATACATAAATTCCGACAAAGCTTTAGCAATTATAACCGGTATACTGCTGTCGGTGTTTATTGCATTTATAGTAGGTGCCGTGGTACAGTACCTGTCGCGGCTAATGTTTTCTTTTCGTTATCAACGAAACCTAAAATATTTTGCAGGGCTATTCGGGGGAATGGCAATCTCCTCCATTACTTATTTTATGATTATAAAAGGTGCTAAAGGTGCATCATTTATGACTCCTGAAATTATTGATTTTTTGAAAAATAACATGTTTGAAATCCTGATATATAGTTTCATTGGGTGGACGGTGGTACTCCAGTCGCTTTACTGGATATTCAAAATCGATATCCCAAAAATAATTGTATTAATCGGAACCTTTGCATTAGCTATGGCATTTGCCGGCAACGACCTGGTTAATTTTATCGGTGTGCCACTTGCAGGATTTGAATCATTTAAAGCATGGAGTGCCAGCGGAGCAGCCTCTCCTGACGCTTTTAATATGACCGTTTTATCCGGGAAGGTTGCAACGCCTACTTATTTGCTTTTGATTGCCGGTTTCATAATGATTATTACCCTGATAACATCCCGAAAAGCACGTTCGGTGATTACAACTACCGTTAACCTGTCAAGGCAGGATGAAGGAGAAGAACGTTTTGGGTCGTCAATATTTTCAAGGTTAGTAGTCAGGGGGACGATCAATATCAATAAACGGATGCGAAGCCTGATGCCCAGGTCAGTAAATAATTTTCACCAGGACCGATTTTCAATAGACTTTCAAAACTTCGATGAAACAGACCCTGAAAAACCCGCTTTTGATAAAATCAGGGCTTCGGTTAATTTAATTGTGGCCAGTATCCTTATTTCAATAGGGACTTCACTTAAATTGCCTCTCTCCACAACTTACGTAACGTTCATGGTTGCAATGGGTACTTCCCTTTCAGACAGGGCATGGAACAGAGAAAGTGCTGTGTACCGTATTTCCGGCGTTTTTGCCGTAATCGGAGGCTGGTTTTTAACCGCTTTAATTGCTTTTTCGGTTTCAAGCATAATTGCCTTACTAATATCCGTTGGAGGAGAATTCACAGTGTTCGTATTTGTAGCAGTTGCTCTTTTTATGGTTATCAGGACCTATTCTTTATTTAAAAAACGGACAGACAAAAAAAATGCTGAAGAGATAGAGGTTATCACAGAGGTTGATGCAGCCGATAAGGTGATTGAAAAATGCCGTAAGCATGTCATATCAACTATTATCGCATCGAATAAAATTTATTCGGTTTGCATCGAAAGTTTCTTAATAGAAAAACGGGGGCATTTAAAAGCCGGGCTCGAACTAAAAAATGAACTCAACAGGAAATCGAAAAAGCTGAAAAATAAAGTTTTAAATACCATTTCCAAACTGCAAAAAGACGATGTCGATTCGGGGCATTTCTATGTGCAGGTGGTCGATTATCAAAGAGAAGTGGCACATTCACTTAACTTTCTGGTAGAACCGCTGTCCGAACATCTCGAGAACCAGCATAAACCTATGGTAAAACAGCAGGTTGATGAATTGAAACTATTGGTTGCCAATATTGATGAGTTTTTCAATTTTGCTTTGTACATTATCAAAGAAGATAAATTTGACCAAATTGAAGAGTTGATTGACAAACGTGACCTTTTGATGGAGAATCTTTCAAAATTGGAAAAATCTCAAATTAAACGCATTAAAAACAATGAAGTGAATACCAGGAATTCCGTATTGTTTTTCAATATTATTACCGAAACAAAAAACCTTTTGCTACATTCGATTAACCTGGTCAAATCGCACCGGGATTTTATTACCCACACGAAAGAGAAGCAAACTGATTAGCAGAAAGATAATTTACAATGAAAAAGAGTGCCCGTGATTTATCAGGCACTCTTTTTTTTGTAATAACAATCAATAATTAAATGCCTTTATTCTGAATTAAAGGCTATACATTTGTATGTGAGAGCGTTAGATTATCATTAAACTTTGCCAGAATTAATTAAATTGTAATATTTATTTAATACTTCTTTAATAAATTACATCCATTTTTACCGCGTGATTACTGTTGCAATTAATCATTATCAATCATAAGTATATAAGTAAATGATAAAAACAAGTTTTTTAACCATTGCAATGCTTGGCATTGTTATATCCGGATTTTCGCAAAATGAGGATTCAGGATTTAAGCCAAATGGCAAACCATTTGTAAAGGTATATAATAACTATCATACGTCTTTCTCAGACGGCAGCGCAGCACCTGCTTTTGAAATTACCCGGGCGTATTTTGGTTATAAATTTAACCTAAGTAAACAAATCTCCGGGAAGCTGAATATTGATGTAGGCAACCCGGGCGTAGGGAAGTTGCAAATGACTGCTTTTTTAAAGAATGCATACATGAAGTATAAAGCAAACAACCTCACCGTTAATTTTGGGTTGATACCTACACTTCAGTTTAAAGTAGAAGAAGGTATTTGGGGATACCGCTACCTTGAAAAAACATTTGCCGATAAATACAAATTAGGGGCAAGTGCCGACCTTGGGGTTAGTGTGGCCTATAAATTTGCCGGCTTCCTGAGTGCCGATATGTCGGTGGTAAATGGCGAAGGGTACAAAAAATTGCAAAACGACAGTGTTTTAAGGACTAGTATCGGGATAACAGTTACTCCGGTTAAGAACCTGACTTTAAGAGGCTACTACGATTTTATGGGGCAGGATGCCACCCAGTCGTCCCTGGCAGCATTTGCAGGGTATACAGGTAAGAATCTTATAATGGGGGCTTCGTACAATTTACAATCAAACAACAGCATGGACAAGGGGCACGACCTGTCCGGGGTTTCCCTGTTTATTACAGTTGTCCCTTCAAAAAAGACAAAACTGCTGGTACGGTACGATAACCTGTCGTCCAATAAAATGAATGGTGCGGCTAATGCCTGGAACTTATCAAAAGACGGGCAGCTATTCATTGCAGGAATTGAATATAACCCTGTAAAAGGATTAAAACTTACACCTAATTTCCAGGGCTGGAACCCTGATGATACGGCTAAGCCATTCGTAACAAGCTTATATTTAAATTGTGAATTAAGATTTTAACCATTCATTTAATATATAAAAAGATGAAAACATTTGTAACAATCGTTTTATCAATTTTATTGTTTAGTTCATGCCAAAACACGAATAATAAATCCGGCAACAAAAAAATATCGCTTACGGCGGCCGGGGCAACTTTCCCCATGCCATACTACAATATGGTCTTTAAAAAATATACTTCCGAAAAAGGAGTACTCTTAACATACGGAGGGATTGGTTCCGGGGGTGGAATAAGGAGCCTTAGTGATAAGGTGGTAGATTTTGGAGCCACCGATGCATACCTCAGTGATAAAAAATTAAGCGAAATGCCGGCCGAAGTTGTACATATCCCTACTGTTTTAGGGGCAGTTGTCATTGCATATAACCTCCCCGGGCTTGACGGGATAAAGCTCTCGAACGACCTGCTGGAAAAAATTTTTATGGGTGAAATTACCAACTGGAACGACCCTGCAATCAAAAAGAATAATCCAGGCAAACAATTCCCCGACCTCGAAATTACATTTATCCACAGGTCGGATGGTAGCGGTACTACCTATATTTTCAGCGACTATATGAGTAAAGTCAGCCAAGAATGGGCTTCCCGGGTAGGAACAGGCAAGTCGCTAAAATGGCCTGTTGGCATGGGTGCAAAAGGGAACCCCGGAGTAGCCGGAACCATAAAGCAAACCAAAGGGGCTATTGGCTATATCGGCTCGGAATACGCATTTGCCCAAAAAATACAGACAGCAAAAGTACAAAACAGCTCCGGCGCTTATATCGAACCCTCAATAGCATCCATCAGTGCTGCTGCACAAGGTGAGATCCCTGCCGACACAAGGATAATGCTCACCAACTCAGACGACCCGGAATCATATCCCATTAGTGGTTTTACCTGGATTATACTGTATAAAGAGCAGAATTATAATAACCGTTCATACAACCAGGCATTAGGACTTGTTACCTTTTTAGACTGGCTAATCAGCAGTGATGCCCAGGGAGAGGCTGAGAAAGTGCATTATGCCCCGCTTCCTCAGAAAGCTGTAGAAAAGGCTAAAGCCATCCTGAGGTCGGTTACCTATGACGGAAAAGTATTATTAAAATAAATCCCGGTTTATTAAATGAATAGCGACAAAATAACCAAAATTGTTTTACTCTCAGCCTCTTTGATTATTTTGCTGGTGTCCGGAGGTATGGTTTTTTCATTGGTTAAAGGTGCTATCCCTACTTTTCATGCTTTTGGGTTAAACTTTATTATTTCAAACCAATGGGACCCTTCACAGGGTAAGGAAGCTTATGGTGCCCTGCCGTTTATTGCCGGGACAATAATGACTTCGGTAACAGCTCTGTTAATCTGCCTTCCGCTTTCATTTTCTACCTCTTTATTCTTAGGGGAGTATTTCAAGGATAAAAAGATCGCCCGGGTTATACGATTAATGGTCGACTTACTTGCCGGGATACCTTCTATTGTTTACGGTTTATGGGGATTTTACGTTTTACGCCCTTTACTTATCGATTTAGGGCTTCCGAACCAGGGCTTCGGAGTATTCACCGCCAGCCTGATCCTGGCAATCATGATCATCCCTTATGCAACCTCGTTAAGCAATGAAATTATTACAATGGTGCCAAACGACCTGAAAGAGGCTGCTTACTCCCTGGGGGCCACCAGGTACGAAGTTATTTTTAACGTAATAATACCTTCAGCCCGCTCCGGGATTATTGCCGGGTATATCCTGGCTTTTGGGAGGGCTTTGGGCGAAACAATGGCTGTTACAATGCTAATAGGGAATGCCAATGTTATTCCAACGGGCTTTTTTGATACGGGGAATACAATGGCCAGTGTTATCGCCAACCAGTTTGGCGAAGCCGATGGATTAAAACTAAGCTCTTTAATAGCCATTGCCCTGCTGCTTTTCCTGATCACTGGGATCATTAATGCTATTGGTAAACTGATCATAAAAAAAATGGCTTAACGCCACAAGCTATGGTATCGATAAAAAGAACAACTATACGCGACCATGCACATCGGAGGATCCTGAAAGATAAGCTGATTTTCGGAATGGTGATTTTTTTATCAATGGTTACCATTTCTCCTATTATCTTAATCATTGCAAAATTAGTGATAAACGGATTCCGGCAAATCAGCCTGAACTTTATTATCCAGAATACCCCCGGCACATTTGAGGCTATGACAGCCGTTGCAAATGGCGAATTGATACCGGGGGGGATTGCCAATGGTATTACGGGGACATTGTTAATGGTGGCATTAGCCTCTGTTATTGCCATACCCATTGGTGTTGTTACCGGGATATTCCTTTATGAAAACCCCGGGAAATTCATTGCAAACCTTACACGTAATGTTGCAGACATCTTGCAGGGCATTCCCTCTATTGTTTTGGGGTTAATTGCTTATATCTGGGTTGTTAAAGGTATTACTAACGGATTCTCTGCTTTGGCAGGGAGTGTTTCATTGGCTATTATGATGCTGCCAATGATTATCAAATCAACCGAAGAAACACTGAAAATGATCCCCCAAACAATAAAAGAAGCAGCCCTGGCATTGGGTGTCCCTTATTATAAAGTGATATTAAAAGTTTTAATCCCAACCGGGTTCAGCGGGTTGCTTACAGGTATCCTGTTAGGGATTTCGAGGATAATGGGTGAAACTGCCCCTTTAATGCTAACCGCGCTGGGAAGTACAGTTGTTAATTTTGATATTTCGAAACCAACAAGTGCAATACCCCTGTTGATTTGGGAGTTTTATAACGACCCCAACATGGTTAGCCTGATATGGAGTTCTTCATTATTGCTGATGGGCGTAGTGCTTTTATTAAACCTTTTATCCAGGCAACTGGCAAACAGTTCTATATAATATAAAGAATGAAAGAGAATATTGAAAAAATAAAAGACCCTATAATATCAACACGTAATTTGTCAATTGCATACGACAAAGGGAATTATGCTGTGAAACAAGTAAGTGTCGATATTAAAAAAAACAGCGTAACTGCAATTATGGGGCCTTCAGGATGCGGGAAAAGTACATTCCTAAGGGCTATAAACAGGATGCACGAGTTGTATGAGAATATCGAAACAGAAGGAGAGGTATTTTTAAACGGGAAGGATATTTCAAAAATGCAGGTTATTAAATTACGCCGGATGGCCGGCATGGTTTTCCAACGCCCCAACCCCTTCCCAACCATGAGCATCTACGACAATGTTATTGCGGGGTATAAACTGAACGGTATCCACATTAAAAAGAAAGAAAAAGATGAAATTGTAGAACGTTCGTTACTCGATGTTTCACTGTGGGACGAAGTAAAAGACTCGCTCTTCAAAAAAGGGACATTCCTTTCGGGAGGGCAGCAACAAAGGTTATGTATTGCCCGGGCTCTGGCTTTCAACCCAAAAGTAATTTTACTTGACGAACCGACTTCGGCAATCGACCCCGTAGCTACTTCAAAAATTGAAGATTTACTGGTTAAGCTGAAAAAGAACTATACCATTTTAATGGTAACCCACAACATGTCGCAGGCAGCACGTATTTCCGACTATTCCCTGTTTATGTATCTCGGAGAGTTGGTGGAATACGGAAAAACCAAAAACATGTTTACCAATCCGAAAGACCGGCGGACAGAAGAATATTTGACGGGTAAATTCGGTTAATTTTTTTAACTTGAAATAAATTTATTGGCATGACACTCAAAAAAGATGATGCAATAGAAAGTATCTTAACCGATTTTGAAAGCTTTGCAAATTTGGTTTTGTACCAACTCGACATCCTGGAAACCCAGATTTCTTCAGGAGACGTATCCATGAAGGATAAAATCTACAATGAGATTGTTGACAATGAGAAGAAGCTGGATAAGATGGAGGTGAAAATCAGCGATAAGATTGTGAAAACCATTGTCCTGTATAAGCCGGTTGCTTCAGATATCCGCAAAATTATTGCATGTTACCGTATTGTCATCAGCCTCGAAAGAGTAGGCGATCTAGTGATGAATATTATCAACTTCCTGAGAAAGATAAAGAACCCGAAAATTTATGCTGACCTTTCCGATGTTATTGCCAATATGCTGATCTTTAGCACTAATATGGTAAAAAAATCACTGCTGTCGTTTACCCACGATGATAAAGAATTTGCTATCTGGACTATTAAAAACGACTCGGTTGTTGACGAGCTGAACCATAAATTAATGAAGAAAGCCATAAATAAAAGTAAAGTTGCAGAAGAGAACAAGCTCTTGCTTTTAAGCTTCATTAACATCAACGAGATAGTTTCCAACATCGAACGGATTGCCGACCATGCAACCAACATAGCCGAAGCAGCCATCTATTCGTTCGAGGGGAAAGATATCAGGCATCTTAATAAAGATATTGAATGACAAATTAGTAGATACGCTGGAAATGAAAACAATTCCTAAAATATTGATTGTTGACGATGAAAAGGATTTATGTGAAATCCTTCAGTTCAACCTGGAAAGTGAAGGGTTTCAGACCGAAATAGTATATTCTGCTGAAGATGCATTAAATAAGCCTCTCGAAGAGTTTGACCTGATATTGCTGGATATTATGATGGGAGGGATTTCGGGTTATAAACTGGCCGATATTTTGCGCCGGAATATGCATATCTCTGTCCCGATTATTTTCCTGACAGCAAAAAGTTCGGAGAACGATATAATCACCGGATTTAATGTTGGTGGCGATGATTATATTAAAAAACCCTTCTCCATAAAAGAAGTTATTGCACGGATTAAGGCAGTCCTGAAAAGAGGTAAAGCACAACCGTCATTATCCCATATTTTACAGTGCGATGAATTGAAACTTGACTTACAAAGGAAAAATGTTGCTATTGGCAACGAAAATATCAGCCTTACCAGGAAAGAGTTTGAAATACTTGCCCTGCTGTTAAAACACAAAGCACAATATATTAGCCGCAAAGAAATTTTAGACCGCGTTTGGAGCAACGATGTTATTGTAACCGAAAGGAATGTTGATGTCAATATTGCCCGGTTGAGGAAAAAAATTGGCGAATATGGCAATTTTATCAAAGGCAGGTCGGGTTACGGTTATTGCTTTGACGTAGAATAAGTTAACTATTAAAAATAGAACAGTGTCAAAAAAACGAACATTCAGGAAAAGGATTTTTACCTATTTTTTAGCCGTTTTTATTCTTTTTACAGCAGTAGTCCTGCTGTTTCAACTAAACCGCGAAAAAAGGTACAGGGTCAGGCAACTGGAAAATACGCTTGAAATTATAACCGACCTGACACACAATTATATTGAGCGGCACCAGCTCAATACAACAATGGATTTCCAAAGCATAGACAGCATAAAATTCATCTTGCCACAGGAAAACACCCGAATAACCATTATTAATAAAAAAGGAGTGGTACTATACGATAGTTTTGTTGATGATTACCAATCAATGGAGAATCATTTTACCCGCCCCGAAATACAAAAAGCCCTTTTTTCAGGAGTTGGTTCGAATGTGAGGAGGTCGGCAACTACAAAGCAGGATTTTTATTATTATGCCAAATATTTTGACGGATATTTTATACGGACAGCGGTTGTTTATAATATAGAAATACAAAATTTCCTGAAAGGCGAACGGCTCTTTATCGTTTTCATTGTCGTTTTATTCCTACTGGTATGGATACTACTCCATTTTGTCACAAAACGTTTGGGCGAAACAATCACCAAGCTTAAAGATTTCTCAATAAAGGCCGGGAAAAACGAACCTATTGAGCCAGAACCTTCTTTCCCCGACAATGAATTAGGTACCATTAGCGCACAGATAATCCGTATATACGATAAGCTGAAGAAAGCAAAAGATGAATTGAGTAATGAAAAAGAGAGGCTGTTTAACCATTTAAATGTTTTAAACGAAGGGATTGCTTTTTTCTCCGTTAAAAAAGAGAAAAAGCTGGCTAACAGCCATTTTATCCAATTTATTAATATTATTTCTGAAAAATCAACAATTTCAGCCGAAAATATTTTCGAAATACCAGAGCTTCAGCCATTAAATGAGTTCCTTGATGAGCATCTCGATTCTAAAACTTCATTCCGGCCAAATGAATTGCCTCAGCTGGAGTTTACTGTTTCAAAAAATGAAAAATATTTTAAGATTCAAAGTATCATTTTCTTTGATAAGACTTTTGAGGTATTGATAACCGATATTACCCGGCTCGAAAAAAGGAGGCTGTTGAAACAACAATTGACATCGAACATTGCACACGAGTTAAAAACACCACTGGCTTCGATTAAAGGTTACCTGGAAACGGTGCTGAACAATGGGGGCATCCCAAAAGAGAAACAACTGTATTTTACAGAAAAAGCCTATACTCAAACCGAACGGTTAACTTACCTGCTAAACGATATTTCGCTATTGAACAATATTGAAGATGCGGGAGAGCTTTTTGAATTTAAAAATATTTATATCCGGAACCTGATTAACGATGTGATTGAAAACCTGCAAAATCGTTTTATTGAAAATAACATTACGTGCAATGTGCTGGTCGACAGCAAGGTGTGTGTCAATGGGAACGATTCGCTGATCTCTTCTATTTTTCAGAACTTAATGGAAAACTCAATAAATTATGCCGGGAAGGATATTCAAATAACTATCAAAAATTATCTGGAAGACGAACGGTTCCACTACTTCATATATTCCGATACCGGCAAGGGCATCCCTGAAGAACACCTGAGCCGTATTTTTGAAAGGTTTTACAGGGTTGACTCCGGCCGGACAAGGGAAGCCGGCGGCACAGGCCTTGGTTTATCAATTGTGAAAAATGCCATTCAACTGCATAAAGGTGAAATTTCTGTCCGCAACAACCCAACGGGCGGGCTTGAATTCCTCTTTTCACTGGCTAAGAAGTAAGGGATTGTGAAGAAATAACCTAACCGTTGTGTAACTGTGTATTTTTAAGAGCTATTTCTTTGCTCTTAAAAATACATTTGGTATTAATTTAACTTTCCACAAATCTTTTTATTCCACTTTTTCAGGCAAGGTAGCGTGAGAATGCCATGTATATGGTCATTCATAGCAAATATTACATTTCTATTAAACAAATGTAATAATAGCTTAAAGAAATATTAATCAGGGTGTAACATTAATGGTATTGCTTCGTGGTTGAATAATTCATGGAATCAGGGTTAATCAAAACGATCATTGAATTAGAAAAATCATCAAAAACTTTATTCATAAAAGTTTAAAAATGTTGTGGATGAAGTTAAGGAAATATGAAAACAGGAAATAATTAATTATTAAGATTTAATACTTAGTACGATGAAGAAAATTAATTTATTATTAGTAGTAATGTCGCTGATTTTCGGAGCGGCTTTTTTGAATTCTTGTAAGAAAGATGAAACTGCGGTTATCCCCGATGCACCATCGGTTACTGCCCCCTCTTCAACAATCAGTGTAGATGCAGAGCAATCGGTTGATGTTTCTTTCACAATTAACAGCCCGGGCGGATTTGCTTCGGCCAGTGCCAATGCGCAAGGTGGAAGTGCAACCATTTTAAGCCAACCCGATGCTGCTTCCACCTCAGGAACAATTGTTGTATCGTTTACAGCCGGGACAACCGGTGGTACTGCCTCTGTTACAGTAACTGTTAACGATGTCAACCAAAAATCGGACAATGCAACTGCCGTTTTATCTGTTGCCAAAGAAGAACTGGTTATTTCTGTTGGTTCAAACATTAGCTCAAATACAACATGGAAAACCGGGAAAGTATATATTCTCGAAACCCGTATTTCTGTTTTAACAGGAGTTACGCTTACAATCGAACCCGGGGTTGTCATAAAAGGGAAGGCCGGTACAGGAGCCAACGCCACCGCATTAATCATTGCTCGTGGTGCTACAATTATGGCTGAAGGAACTGCCTCATCGCCGATTATATTCACTTCCATTGCCGATGAAATTATGCCAGGCGAAATAGCAAGCCCTAACCTTGAACCCGACCTAAATGGATTATGGGGAGGTTTGATTGTACTTGGCAGTGCACCTATTTCTGCCGATGCTGAATCACAACAAATTGAAGGAATCCCTGCTTCTGACCAAAATGGCTTATACGGCGGAACCACCGCCGACGACAACTCAGGAGTCATTAAATTTATTTCTATCCGCCACGGAGGTGCCAACATCGGCGAAGGAAACGAAATTAACGGGCTCACTCTTGGCGGGGTTGGCTCAGGAACTATTATTGAGAATGTTGAAGTTGTTTCGAACCAGGATGATGGTATTGAATGGTTTGGCGGCACTGTCAATGTTAAAAACGCACTGTTATGGAACGTTGGCGATGACGCTGTCGACACAGACCAGGCCTGGGCCGGTACAATCGACAACTTTGTAATTATCAATCCAGGCGATGAATGTTTTGAATTGGATGGGCCGGAAGGAAGTTATTCCGGTGCCGGCCACACAATTAAAAATGGTACCGTTAGTGTTGAAGGCGCAAGTGGCTTAATTGACTTCGATGCCAATACAGACGTTAATATGAAGGACATCTATTTCTTCAATTTATCAGCTGATGGCGGACAGGATGTTGAAGAATATGATAAATATTCAGCAAATACCAGTGGCTTTACCTCTTCCGGATTTCAGGTAACGTTACCTTCAGGGATTGCCCTTACCGATGTATTCAAAGGTGGCTCTGATGCAATTACCACTGTTGTTGATGCTGGTGCTGCAACCGTTGGTGCCGACCTTACACAATTCAACGATTGGACATGGGCTTCTGTAGCCGGGAAATTAGCTTTCTAATAAATATTATTCATCATAAATCAATAAAAACTCACAGGCAATATTGCCTGTGAGTTTTTAATATTATAATTATTGAACTTTTAAAATTATCATGCGGGTATTTAAATTATTGACCACTGTCCTCTTATTATTATTCATCAGTCTTGCATACGGGCAGAAGGGGTTTATCAGGGGATTAGTTTTTGATGGGAAAACCGGTGAATCTTTACCCGGAGTAACCATCTTTGTAGAAGGGACTACAATGGGGACAATCACTGATTTAGATGGTAAATTTAATCTTCCTATTAATCCCGGAACCTATCAAATCAGGGTTTCATTCATTTCCTATGAAACATTACATATTAACGATGTGGTTGTTGAAGCAGAAAAGGCTACCGTATTTGATAACCTTAAACTGGAAGAGGCAACAATTGAAATAGGAGAAGCAACTGTAACGGCAAAGTATATCAGGAATACTGAAACCGCCATGCTGACAATGAAAAAGAAATCAGTTAATATGCTGGACGGTATTTCTTCAGCAGGGCTTAAAAGAATTGGCGATTCCAATGCCGCTGCTTCCATAAAACGTGTTACAGGTGTTTCCGTTGAGGACGGGAAATATGTTTTTGTCCGCGGGTTAGGCGACCGTTACACAAAAACAATTCTCAACGGTTTGGATATTCCGGGACTTGACCCCGACAGGAATTCAATCCAGATGGATATCTTCCCAACCAGTATTCTCGATAATCTGGTGGTGAATAAAACATTTAGTGCCGATTTGCCTGCCGACTTTACTGGTGGGGTGATCAATATAAATATCAAAGACTTCCCCGACTCCAAAAAAGCAAGTATCTCAATGACAGCCGGATACAACCCGACCTCTCATTTTAACAGTAATTTCCTGACTTACAAAGGCGGAAAAACCGACTTCCTGGGTTATGACGATGGAACAAGGGATATTCCGGCAACAACAAATATACCTTTGTTCTCGGAGGTAGTAGGTAATCCAAACGGAGAACAAGGATTACGCTACAAAGAAATTCTTCAATCCTTTAATCCAATAATGGCGGCAAATAAACAATCAAGCTTAATGGATTTCAGTTTAGGGGCTTCACTGGGAAACCAGTTTGGAGTCGGGAAATATACACTGGGTTACATTCTGTCGTTTTCGTATAAAAACAATACTGATTTTTATAAAAATGCCGAATATGGCAGATACGGGCTATCCAATAACCCTGATGAAACAGAAATGGAGCTCAGGGAACACCAACTGGGAGATTATGGCGTAAACAATGTCTTGGTCAGTGGCCTTGCAGGGTTTGCCATAAAAACAAAAAATGCCAAATACAGGATAAACCTGCTGCACCTTCAAAACGGTGAATCACAAGCCGGGGTTTTTGATTATGCCAAATCAAACCAGGGGACAAGCTTCTCAGGCTTTCAGCATAACCTTGAATACAGCCAACGTTCGCTTTCCAACCTGCTGGTTGGCGGGAAATACTCTGCATATAATACAGGCTGGGACATTGAGTGGAAACTTTCTCCAACTTTATCAAGGATTAAGGATCCCGACATTCGCTTTACCCGTTACGAAGACCGGGGTAAATCATATTCAATCGGTACAGAAGTGGGTTTTCCGGAAAGGATTTGGAGAGACCTGAAAGAGATAAACCTTGTGGGTGTCCTCCATATAACCAAAGAGCTGAAAATAAACGGGAAAGAAGGCAAGTTAAAATTTGGAGGAGCGTATTCCTTTAAAGAGAGGGACTATGTTATCCGGAATTATGCTTTAAACATCCGGAACATCCCACTAACCGGTGACCCCAATGAAATTTTCCTTCCTGAAAACCTTTGGCCTTATAACGGCAATGTGGGCAGAGGTACAACGTATGAGGTGCCATTTATTCCCGTGAACCCAAACAAATATAATTCAACTATTAGTAATAGTGCGGGTTATGTTTCCATTGAGTTAAGCCCGCTTAACAAGCTAAAAGCAATTGCGGGTGTGAGGGTTGAAAATTACATCCAGTTTTATACCGGGCAGGATCAATTGGGTGCAAATATCCTAGACAACGACAAAGTACTCGAGAATCTCGGCGTTTTCCCTACATTAAACCTTATTTATTCTCTGACAGAAAATCAAAATATAAGGTTTTCTTATGCAAAAACCATAGCCCGCCCTTCGTTTAAGGAACTATCGTATGCTGAAATATTTGACCCTATTAGCGGGCAGACATTTATTGGCGGGTTATTCAGGGATGCCAACGACATTGCCGGAATAGAATACTGGGATGGTAACCTTACAAGCACCGATATCCATAATTTTGATTTCCGCTGGGAATCTTTTCAGAAAAACGGGCAAACTGTTTCAGTCAGTTTGTTTTACAAGCAGTTTAACAGGCCTATTGAAATGGTTCAATTTGCTACACAAGCCAGTTCATACCAACCCCGTAATGTTGGGAATGGCCAGGTTGCAGGCGGTGAGGTCGAATGGCGTCAAAACCTGAAACCTATCCATGAGTTACTGAAAAATTTCAGCTTTAATGTTAACCTTACCTACACGAAATCGCAAATAGAACTTAGTAATACTGAATATACTTCAAGGGTTTACAATGCGCGTACAGGGCAATCTTTCGGGAAATACCGCGATATGGCCGGGCAGGCTCCATATATCATAAACTCCGGGGTTGCTTATAATGGCGGAGAAAATGGGTTTTGGAAAGGATTAGAGGCCGGGCTGTATTATAACGTCCAGGGGCAAACATTACAATACGTAGGGATTGCTGACCGCCCCGACATTTATAGTGTCCCTTTTCACAGCCTTAATTTTAATGCCAATAAAAGTTTTGGCGGAGATGGCCATTTTCAGGCGGGCTTTAAAATTGACAATATGCTGAATGCCAAAAAAGAGCTGGTATATAAATCATATCGTGCCGGCGACCGGTTTTTTTCAAGGCTTAGCCATGGGACAACCTTTCAACTAAAGCTAAACTATTCATTTTAAATACAATATAATTTTAATACAATGAAACGAGCAATATTTCTGATAACAATACTAACCTCTTTTGTACTTCAGGCACTTTCACAAGAACTTGAATACTCCGATGGGCATTTTTACAAAAAGGGAATGCTATACACAGGAGAGCATATTGAGCATTTTGAGAATGGCAATCCGAAATTTATCCGAAATATTAAAAACGGCCTCCTGGACCAGCAGATGTTTGTTTTTGATGAGGATTCAAACAAATTAGAGCAACGTTCTTACAAAGAAGGGATTAAAGATGGATTGTGGATTAACTGGAATAAAAACGGGGTGAAAATTGCCGAGGCAAATTACAAAGAAGGGAAAAAAGATGGTGCCTGGTTTATCTGGGATTCCCAGGGAAACCTCCTTTTCGAAATGCACTATAAGAAAGGGAAAAAAACGGGCACCTGGAAAAAATTCGATATAAACGGTACTGTCATTAACAAAAGAAAGTATTAGAGACTGTTTAAATTTAATAGAACTGTAATGCTATCTTAATTATGGTTTAATCTCAGGTAAGTACCTTTGAATTGATATAATATCTTATAATGCAATTATTTTAAACCATCAAAAAAATGAAAAAGTTATTTATTTTATTAATTGCGATAAGCCTTTTCAGCGTTTGTAGTGCTAAAAATAATGGAGCTAAAACTGAAACTCCGTCAAAAAGTAAAGCACATATTGCCCTTGTTGGTAAAGTAATTGATTCGAATACAAACGAAGCATTGGTTGGAGTTGAAGTTAAACTGGAAGGTACCGATATAAAAGCCTATACTGATTTTGATGGGAATTTCTCCATTAAAAATGTTCAACCCGGCGAATACAACATTATTGCGTCATACATTTCATATAACAAAAGTTACATTGAAAAGTTAAGTGTCACAAATAAAAATAATCAGGTGAATATTAAACTGCAATCTTCAAATTAGTGACCAAGTAGCAGGCCTGATTTTATATCCTTATGATTGATAACCGCCTTTGAGAGCATTGGCGGTTTTTTCTTTTGTATAATAATCCTGCCTGGCAGGAATGGAACACCCAAGTCTTAGGGATTATGAAGAAATAACATGACTGGAATTGACGTAATTATTTTGTGCGATAACAAGGCAAAAAACGCAGCATAGCCATAGCTACGGCGAGGCTTTTTAACGAAGTTAGCGTGCAAGAGAACGAGTCAAAACGGTTAGGTTATTTCTTCACAATCCCTTAGTACTTCCTGATTTTACATTCCTTATTGGATATTTTAGATTTTTTAATTTATTACTTTTGGAAAAATTTTAAGGAATGCAGTTTTCAGTAATTTTTGATATGGACGGGGTGATTGTCGATAACGGGCATTACCACCAACTGGCATGGATGGCTTTTTGCAATAGCCATAAAATCCCTTTTTCGGAAGAAGAGTTTAAATCCAGGTTTTTTGGGCGTACAAACGAACAAATTCTCCCGGCCCTGTTTGAAAAAGATTTAACTCCTGATGAAATCGAAAGATTAGGGGAAGAAAAAGAAGCTGCCTACCGTAAAATTTATAAACCACAGATGTCCCCTGTTAAAGGGCTCATCGCGTTTTTAACAGAATTGAAAAAAGGAGGCTACCCTGTCGCCGTTGCTACATCTGCTCCTAAAAGCAATGTCGACTTTGTTTTAACAGGAATCGGCATACAGCAGTTCATAGATATTATAGTTGACGACAAGATGGTATCCAAAGGCAAACCCGACCCCGAAATTTACCTGAAAACTGCCAGTTTACTCAATACCTCCCCTTATAATTGTATAGTTTTTGAAGATAGCCTTTCCGGGACAAAATCAGCTTTCGATGCCGGTACGAAAGTGGTCGGTTTAACCACAACAATGCCTGAAAACGAGCATAAATATGTACACCATATTA
>JAADGO010000083.1 GCA_013152355.1 Chlorobiota bacterium | reverse complement strand
AATCAAGAAACTCTCAACTTCAAACAGTTAAGAGTCTTAATCGTACCCGGAGCGGGAGTTGAACCCGCACAGCCTAATGGCCACAGGATTTTAAGTCCTGCGTGTCTACCAATTCCACCATCCGGGCATCCTTAAAAGAAGAAGAGCGAGAAACGGGACTCGAACCCGCGACCCCGACCTTGGCAAGGTCGTGCTCTACCAACTGAGCTATTCTCGCTTTTTATTTTATCCCGGTTGCCCCCGGAAAAGTAATTAACCTACAATAAATACAGAACATTTTTTATTTCAGCGATGCAAATATATAGCTAAATTTTATTTCTCCAAAATAAAAATCCATCAGGGGAACCCGGCGTTTATTTAAGTCCCGTATATTTTTTTATTTCATTCAGTTTATTGAGTGCCTCAATAGGGGTGAGGTTATTGATATCAAGGTTGGCAATCTCATCACGGATTTGTTTCAACACAGGGTCTTCAAGTTGAAAAAAGCTTAACTGCAACCCTTCCCTTTTTTCGCCGAGGCTGTCCAGAGGTTTTGCTAAACTGTCTTTCTGGTGGCTGTCCTCCATTTGTTTCAAAATATCATTGGCCCGCCGCACTACTGATTTTGGCATACCGGCCATGCCTGCTACATGAATCCCAAAACTATGGTTGCTCCCCCCTCTCACCAATTTCCTTAAGAATATTACTTTGTTGCCTGATTCTTTGACCGTTACATTAAAATTCTTAACCCGCGGAAAGGAGTTTTCCATTTCATTCAATTCATGGTAGTGTGTTGCAAATAGTGTTTTTGCTTTTGCTTTAGGATGCTCGTGCAGATATTCCACGATCGACCAGGCAATTGAAATTCCATCGTAGGTTGAGGTTCCACGCCCCAGCTCATCCAGCAGGATCAGACTCCGGTCGGAAACATTATTTAGGATACTTGCCGCCTCATTCATCTCTACCATAAATGTCGATTCGCCCAACGATATATTATCGGAGGCTCCAACACGGGTAAATATTTTATCGACTATTCCGATTCTGGCTTTTTCTGCCGGCACAAAACAGCCTGTCTGCGCAAGTAAAACTATTAATGCTGTTTGCCTCAGCATTGCTGATTTACCTGCCATGTTGGGCCCGGTAATAATAATGATTTGCTGGTCGTCCTGGTTAAGCAATACATCATTGGCTATATATGATTCGCCTATTGGGAGCTGATGCTCAATAACCGGGTGCCGGCCTTCTTTTATTTCAATCGATGTTGAGTCGTTAACTTCAGGCCTGTTATAATTAAATTCTTCAGCACAACTGGCAAATGATAACAAACAATCGAGGGTTGCCAGGATATTGGCGTTTTGCTGAATTGCATTAATGTATTGCGATAAAGCAAAAACCAGTTCATTGAAAATCTTCGTTTCCAATGAAAGTATTTTCTCCTCAGCATTTAATATCTTGGTTTCATACTCTTTCAATTCTTCCGTAATGTACCTTTCAGCACTAACCAGTGTTTGCTTCCGGTTCCATTCTTCAGGCACTTTGCTTTTGTGGGTATTCCGCACCTCGATATAATACCCGAAAACATTGTTAAACCCTATTTTTAATGATGGGATACCATGCTTTTTACTCTCTCTCTCCTGTATTTGTATCAGATAATCCTTACTATTAAATGCTAACTGTTTTAACTCATCCAACTCTTTTGACACCCCGTTATTGATTGCGTTTCCCTTGCTTAAATTCACGGGAGGGTCGGGTAATAGTTCCTTTTCAATTCTTTGCCTGATTTTATTGCAGGGGTCGAACTGGCTGCCAAAACGTTTTAATGTTTTATTGTCAGAACTAAGGCAGGCTTCTTTAATAGGAATAATTGCGTTTAGTGCATTCTTTACATGGGTCATCTCCCTGGGGTTTATCCGCCCCACCGCTGCTTTTGAGATCAGCCGTTCCAGGTCGCCAATCTGCCTGATATGCTCTTCCAGGTTTTCTTTTATCTCCGGATGGCACAGGAAAGACTCCACTACGTCAAGCCGTTCGTTGATTGGCCCGATTTCTTTTAGCGGCAAAGCAACCCAGCGCCTCAGCATCCTCGACCCCATTGGTGAGATTGTTTTATCAATAACCCCTAACAATGTTTTAGCTCCTTCGTGGATGGGGTTAAATAGCTCCAGGTTCCGGATTGTAAAGCGGTCGAGCCACACATGATGCCCTTCCTCAATCCTCGAAATATTGGAGATGTGCTGGTTGTTATTGTGTTGTGTCAGGTCGAGGTAATGCAGCACCGCCCCCGAAGCAATAATCCCAAAAGGGAAATTATGGATTCCAAAACCCTTCAGCGAAGTTGTTTCAAAGTGGCGGGTAAGCCTGTCGAAAGCGGCATCTTCAGTATAAACCCAATCTTCGAGGTTATAAGTATAAAACTTATCCCCGAATATTTCGATAAACTCTTCCCTCCTGCCTCTCTGGAAAAGTACCTCTTTCGGGGCAAAGGAGTTGAGTAATTTGTCGATGTACTCGTAGCTCCCCTGGGCTGTAAGGAATTCGCCGGTTGAAATATCCAGGAAAGCAACTCCTGCAATTTTTTTATCGAAATGAACCGATGCCAGGAAGTTATTTTCCCGGTTTTCGAGGATATTATCATTAATGGAGACTCCGGGGGTCACAAGCTCTGTAATTCCACGCTTGACAATCTTCTTGGTCATTTTCGGGTCTTCCAGTTGTTCGCAAATGGCTACCCGTTGCCCGGCCCTTACGAGCTTGGGGAGGTAGGTATCCAGTGCATGGTACGGGAATCCTGCCAGCTCGACATAATTGGCTGCGCCGTTTGCCCTGCGTGTTAAGGTAATCCCTAAAATCTCGGCTGCTTTTATGGCATCTTCACCAAATGTTTCATAAAAATCACCTACCCTGAACAAAAGAATAGCGTCAGGATGTTTTGCCTTGATGCCGTAATACTGCTTCATCAAAGGCGTTTCTACATATTTTTTAATGTTTTCTGCCATGTATAGACTTACAAAGATAAGCGTTTGTAAGGTTGATGAGAAAAGTGAACCAAAGCTATTCTAAATTTTTATTAACAAACCTCCTAAAATATAAAATTTACACTATTTTTATTCTTTCATTATATCAGCACCATGAACCACCTCGGCCGGTTACAATCCAAGATATTCCCTGGATTCCCTGAGTTTTCAGCCATTTGTAACGAATGGAAAGAAAATGGGGATAAAATTGTGTTTACCAACGGGTGTTTTGATTTTATTCACCGGGGGCATATCGATTACCTGGCAAAGTCGGCCGATAAAGGAGATAAATTAATTGTCGGTTTGAATACCGATGAGTCGGTTTCGCTGTTAAAAGGCCCTTTGCGCCCCCTGGTCGACCAGCAATCAAGGGCGATTATCTTAGCTGCTTTAGAGTTTGTCGATGCTATTGTCTTATTTCCTGAAGAAACACCATACCGGCTCATCAAAAATATTTTACCCGATGTATTGATAAAGGGAAACGATTATGCTATCGAAGAAATTGCCGGGTTCGATGTTGTTTTGGGGCACGGAGGCATTGTAACAACAATTGAACTAATTCCGGGGTATTCGTCATCGGCACTGATTGAAAAAATAAGACAGCTAAAATGAGCAAAGCAAAAACAGCCTATACCTGCCAGAATTGCAACTACCAGACTCCTAAATGGGTAGGCCGCTGCCCATCGTGCGGGCAATGGAATACTTTATTGGAAGAGCTGATTGTGAAAGAAAAAAGCCCTGATTTTTCAGCAGCTTCGATTTCGGGTAATAAGCCGTTAACCTTAAATGAAATAACCCCCTTGAAAACAGCAAGGATTAAAACCGGTATTGATGAGGTCAACCGGGTACTGGGCGGGGGGATTGTGCCTGGGTCACTTATCCTTATTGGCGGGGAACCCGGTATTGGCAAATCAACACTTATCCTGCAACTGGCTTTGGGGCTCGACAACCTGAGGGTATTGTATGCTTCGGGCGAAGAGAGTATACAGCAAATCAAATTAAGGGCAGAACGCCTTAACATCAGCAGTGAAAAATGCTATTTTATTGTTGAAACATCCCTGGAAAATTTAATCGCACATTCGGAACAGTTTAAACCGGACATATTAATTGTTGATTCGATACAAACCCTTTCGACAGAACTGATTGAATCATCGCCCGGATCGGTTGTACAGGTTAGGGAATGTACATCGGCAATTTTAAAATATGCCAAAAGGAATTCTATTGCTGTATTCTTAATTGGCCATATCAATAAGGAGGGAAGCCTTGCCGGGCCTAAAGTACTTGAACACATTGTTGACGCAGTCCTCCAATTCGAAGGCGATTCGAATTATATGTTCAGGATATTGCGTTCGATAAAAAACCGGTTTGGGTCGACCTCGGAATTGGGTATTTTCGAAATGAGGAATGATGGCTTAAGGGAGGTAAAGAACCCCTCGGAGCTATTAATTTCGAAAATAAACGAAGAGGTAAGCGGCACTGCTATTGCTGCTACTGTTGAAGGTATCCGCCCCTTTTTGGTTGAAATACAAGCGCTGGTAAGTTCGGCTGCATACGGCACTCCGCAACGTTCTTCAACAGGTTTCGACCTGCGCAGGCTGAATATGCTGTTGGCTGTTTTGGAAAAAAGGGCAGGGTTTAAACTTCAATCAAAAGATGTTTTCCTGAATATTGCCGGAGGAATCCGGATAGACGACCCGGCTACAGACCTGGCTGTTATCTGTTCCATCCTTTCATCAAATATTGACATTGCCATACCACATAAAACCTGTTTTGCCGGAGAGGTTGGGCTGACAGGGGAGATCAGGGCCATCAACCGTATCGAACAACGTATCAGTGAAGCATCAAAGCTGGGGTTTAACCGCATATTTATTCCAAAATTAAATAAAGGCTTTGATGCAGGAGGGCACAACATTACTATTGATAAGGCCAGTAGAGTAGATGAGGTCTTCCGGAATTTATTCCGGAAGTAACCTCTTTTTACTTAAAATTTAACGATTGCTAATTTGAAATCTATGGTAAGTACCCTATTTTTGTCCAAAATTATCGTGAAATGAAGAATCGTTTGTTCATATTGTTGGTTTTCCCGCTGTTGGCTTTTTCTTCGTGCAGCAATGGATGGATTAAGAAACCTAAAACCCTGGTACCTGAAAAACAAATGATCGATATACTGGTGGATGTTCATTTGTCCAACTCAATGTATTCATTACGCCAATACCCGGATAAAAAAGATGTAAGGTTGAGTCCGGCAGACTTTTATTATTCGGTTTTGCATAAATACAATATTACCGATACTATTTTCGAGGAGTCATTGATTTATTATTCCTGTTATCCCAATAAATTTGAAAAAATGTATTCTAAAGTCCTGGATAAGATTAGTCAGATCGACCAGGAATATTCCGAAAAAGAAGATCGTCCAATAGACATCGGCAAGAATAAATACCAGTGAGGAAAATCGCAGCTTCATATATTTTCCCGGTACACCGCCCACCGATTAAGAATGGGATTATTGTACTTGACGATGATGGAACCATTTTAAACCTGGTCGACACAAAAGGGGAACTGGCAGAACAAGCCAACCTTGAATATTACAACGGTATATTGACTCCCGGGTTTATCAATGCACATTGCCACCTTGAGTTATCTTATTTATACAAAAAAATACCGGAACACCTGGGCCTGCCGGGATTTATCGGGGCAATCAATAAACTTCGA
>JAADGO010000209.1 GCA_013152355.1 Chlorobiota bacterium | reverse complement strand
ACGAATTCAAAATACATGTCGCCACGTCCCTTGTTTGCGTTTAACGGCCAGACACGCATTGGTTCAGGATGCATCCGGTTTGATGGGTAACTCATAAATAAGATACCTGACCTTCCCTCTTTTGTTCCCGATTCTCCTTCAACAATGCACCAGCGGGCAAACGAACCATCGGCATTGATACGAGTTTTGCCCTCTGAGGTTAAAACCGTGCAATTGCTTTTATCCCATTTTTCAGTGGCACGGAAACCAATTCCCCCGCCATAACGGTACGCATTGAGCATTATTCCGTTTTTGAGCGGGCTGTTGATTGACGTGGTGTAATCGACTACCCATACTTTTCCTGCAGGATCAGCATTCCATGCCCGAACATCCAGGATTTCATTCATTGCGATTTGGTCTTCACCTTTTGCACCAAAATCAATATGTTGCTGCAATGCCTGGAAACCAGTAAAAATATCGCCTTCAACTTCAGAAAGGAAGCCGGCAAATTTAACTGTCCCCTGTCCTTTCACCAGATTCCAAAATCTACTTCACGCCCGTCAATGTGCGTTTTAGTCCATGGCCCCCAAATTCCGTAGTGGTGGAAGTGGTCAGGTGGCTGAATACGCGTAAGCACCTCTCCTCCGGGTGACCAGAGCGGGTGGATAAATCCCGAACGTTTGTAAATGGGGTTTACACCATCAGGAGGGTAGGTGGTAGAATACCGGTAATTCAAAATGGGCTTTCCTTTATAAACAAGGCTCAAATCCTTATGGTCTCTTTTCAACCTAACTTTAGAATCACCATTTATTTTTTCGGCTTGTCCTTTAATTTTTATAATGAATTTCCTTTTTGAGTTTTTGCCGGTTTTCCCCGGTAAAATAAACCAGAGGCGGGCGGAGTGCCCTGTTTCAATCTGGCTGGGGATAAATTCCTCACCCCCCTTGGTTATTTCATAAAGAGCCAAATCACCTTTGTCGGTATTGTAATTTAATCTATCAAGTGAAATAGAAACAGGGGCGTTAATTCTTTCAATATTGCCAGTGTCGACAATAAACCTTGCCAATTCTCCTGCAAGAATTTGCTGGGTAAAAAGTAAGAATATTAATATTAATTTCATCCGTTTAAATTTATACTGGAACTACCTTATCAATTGTTTCTTTAAAAACCCTGATATTTTCAGTTGAAACATTGGGCGGCATTCCCCCACCTACTGACCAAATCACACGGTTTTTATCACCAAACTCTTTAACCATTCTACGAGTTTCTTCCCTCACTTGTTCAGGAGTCCCGGCAGCCAGCACATCGCGAGGAGGGAGGTTGCCAATTAATGCAATCTCAGGCCCTGCCAATTCCCTGATTTCTGTCAGCGAATGTTCAAAACTAAAGTTGAACAGGTCAACCCCCATCTCTTTTAGATAGGGTGTGCTGATTAACCCCTGCGCATCGTTATGAAAGAAATTCAGCTTTGAATCAAACGAATTAAAAATTCTTTTTATGTAAGGTACGGCATATTCTTTACATTCCTCGTTACCAATAAAACCAACGATATCATCCAAAATCAAAATTCCTTCAATAGAGGGGAATGCTTCTTTTTGAACTTCAATCCAGTTTATGGTGAAATTAGTAATTACTTCGAGGAGTTTATGGCTATTCTCCGGGTCCATCATCAGCCCCATCATCAACTCGGTGGAGCCTAATAAAAACGATGCAATATTAAGTGGGCCACGGGCAATGGCAAACTTAATATCGTGCCCCATATCACGGATCGGCTGTTGATAATTTAACAGGCGCTGGATAACGAAAGGCAAAAGCCCGTCAGTCTTCGGATTAGGTATTTTTAAATTTCCGGCTTCAGAAATATTGCTGAAAATCCTATCGGCATGGGGCAAATTGAATTCATTCCATACCAGCTTTGCACCAAAGGCTGATGGTTCGGTACACATACCAAACTCCGACCAAAAGCCGGGAAGGAAAATAATATCAGGAAATGTTTCAATTACTTTTTTATTGGTTTGAAACCATACCTCTTCAGATGAATAATACTGTAAAGATGAAACTCCGGCCCACCCGGGAATCCAGGGGCTGTCAATAATAAATCCGGTTACCGGCTTCTCGGGTATTTTTCCCTGTACCGTGGACAGGAGAAGAGCCCATTGTTCGTTAGTCATGGTTTGATATGAAAGATTGGCAACAAATTTACAGAGTTATTTTTTCAAAAAACAGTATTCTTTTTGCAATGAGTTGTACTTAATTAGCATTTTTACTAATATTGGATTATGAAAATTATGCACGAGCAAGTCGATTTCCCGGGTCGGGCGGCAATAAAAGTTAAGTGGCGCGAAATACCACATTTCACCTATCCGTGGCATTTTCATAACCAGTATGAGTTGGTCTACGTTATTGAAAGTTACGGAACGCGTTTTATAGGCGACAGTATTGAATCATTCGAAGCGGGTGATTTGGTATTTATTGGAAGTAACCTGCCGCATTTCTGGAAAAGCGATGAGGCATTTCACCAGGGCAACCCGGATTTAATGGTCAGGGCTATTGTTATTCAGTTCCATTCCGATTTTTTGATCAATGCAATTATTAATTATACCGAATTTTACCACATAAAAAAATTACTGAACCAGTCGTCCCGGGGTATCCGGTTTTTAAACCCAACATTAAAGAAGGTTAAACCCCTGCTCTATAAAATGCCGGATGTATCGGGTCTTGAGCGGATCATCTTAATGCTACAGATTCTTGATATCCTGGCAAGGAGTAATTCATATAAAATTTTGGGAAGTGAAGCTTATCAGCCAAAAGTTAATGAATTTACAACCGACCGGCTGGATAAAGTCATAAATTACCTGAATTACCATTACCGCGAAAAAATTTCACTTGAGGATGTTGCCAGCCTGGCAAACCTCCACCCATCGGCATTTTGCAGGTTTTTTAAGGAGAAGACTGGGAAATCGTTGTCGGCTTTTGTGAATGACATGCGTATTAACTATGCTTGCAAACTGATAATTGATGGAAAGTTGTCAGTATCGCAGGTTTGTTTTGAAAGCGGCTTTAATAACCTGTCAAACTTCAACCGGACATTTAAGCAACGCACCGGTTTTACCCCATCTCAATATCAACTTGAATTTTATATGGGGAATAAGTCTTTGGTTGATGAAGTTGTTTAAAATTAAATTTATAGATTGGACTTCAAACAACTTCGATAATAATAATTGGTAATTTGTTGCTAATTTTGCAGGCATTATGGAAGAAAAGTATGGAACTAAAATGATACGGGAAAACCGGTTGGAAAAGTTTGAGAACCGGAACCTGAAGAGGGATTATACGATTGAGTTTACTATCCCTGAATTTACCTGCGTGTGCCCCATATCGGGATTCCCTGATTTTGCAACGCTTTATATTGAATACCAGCCCGATCAGTATTGTGTTGAGCTGAAAAGCCTTAAGCTTTATATAAACGGGTTTAGGGATAAAGGGATATTCCATGAAGATGTGGCAAATATGGTTCTGGATGATTTGGTAGAATTACTTCATCCGAAATACATAAAAGTATTGGCCGATTTTAATGTGAGGGGGAATATTCATACCAGGGTAAGGGCTATCCATGGGAAGAAAAATGAGAATGCATGACTATGATTAATACGAGATCGGACAATGCCTATATTTTATTATCAGGGGGGCAGGATTCATTTACCAGTTTGCTTTGGGCTCTTAAACATTTTTCGAAGGTTGAGGCAGTCACAATTGGCTACGGGCAAAGGCATGAAAAGGAATTAACCTATGCTGCAAATATTGCCAAAAGGTTTAATATCCCTCATTTTATTTATAATATAGGCAGTTTCCTACAGTCGATGGCAACAAGTACATTGCTTAATGAAGGAGACCATAACGGCCAGCACCCTGTTGCTGAAGATTTGCCTGCCAGTTTTGTACCCAACAGGAACGGCATTTTTTTAACCATTGCGGCAAACCATGCTTTTAACAAAGGAGAGAAGCATATCCACCTGATTACAGGAACGTGCCAGACTGATTATTCAGGGTACCCCGACTGCCGCGATAATTATATCCGTTCCAAGGCTGTTGAATTGTCGCTCGGGTTAGACAGGCCGGTCAATATACATACCCCGCTGATGTGGCTTACAAAAGCCGAAACTTTCCTGTTGGCAAGCAACGAGGGTGAATTGCAGGCTTTAAATGAACTGACCCTTACCTGCTATAATGGTATAGAAACACTAAATGAATGGGGCAGGGGTTGTGGGCAATGCCCTGCATGTAAGCTCAGGGAGAAGGGGTACAGTGAATTCATTGAATTGCAAAAGGGTACTTAAATTAATGGGTAATAAGTATATTGTATAATGGGATATTTGTTTCCAGTATCGGAAATATTCGAATCGATCCAGGGAGAAGGGAACAGGGCAGGGCTGAGGTGCCTGTTTGTCCGTTTCCAGTTTTGCAACCTTACCTGTACCTGGTGCGATACAAAATATACATGGCTTAAAGAGTCAGGTTCTTTTAAATGGTATCTGCCCGCTGAACTTAAAGGCATTATTCGTCAGAAAGGCATCAAAGAAGTTGTTTTTACAGGAGGCGAACCTACATTATTTAGCCTCGACCAACTTGTTGACCCCGAATTTAACTACCATGTTGAAACCAATGGTACGGTTATTCCTACCTTGCCAATTGAAGTACAATTGCCGGATGGGACGATGATAAAAAGGGAAGCAATGAACAAAAATACTATCGAAAGGTTTAACTGGGTAGTATCACCAAAATTGAGTAATTCACGGCAAAAGATAAATGTTGATTCTTTGAAATACTGGGTAGGGAGGGATTTTAGCACCTTTAAATTTATTTGTAGCAATGATGCTGATATTCAGGAGGTTCAACAAATAGCAGATGATTATAATATTGATAAAAATAGAGTTTATATAGGGTTGGAAGGTGTTTCCCAAAAGTCGCAATTAAAACCTGAAATGGTTGATAAAATTGTAGAACAAGGGTTTAACTTTTCACCCAGGTTACATATATTATTATGGGGAGCAACGAGGAAAAAATAAGGTATGAACTGACCAGGGAGTTTCGTTTTGAAGCAGCACACAGGTTATACAAAAATTATTCGGGGAAATGTGGCAATAACCATGGGCATTCATGGCATGTAATAGTCGCCATTCATGGGTTTAAACTTGATGATAGTGATATGCTCATCGATTTTAATGATTTAAAACCTTTGAAGAGGTGGATTAATGAAGTTTTAGACCATACCACAATTTTATGGGAAAGTGACCCGATGCTGGCATATATTAAGGAGAGTAAACAAAGGTATTTTGCCACGAAAAAAAGCCCTACATCAGAGCATATTGCCGAAATTATCCTGGCAAAGGCTATGGAGCTTTTTAATAATGACAGGATCAAGGTAAAATACATTGAAGTAAAAGAATCCTGCACTTCAGGTGCTAAAGTTTTTCCAAAAAACTAAGGTACTGTTATAATTTCCCTATTTCCCTGGTGCCGGCACCTTTTTCCAACCCTACATTCAGGTCGCCCAGTTCTGCACGGGCAGCCTCAACCAGTTCCATCAGCTCTTTTACTTTTTCGGGGTACGATTCAATAACATTATATTGTTCGCCCGGGTCGCGCATCATGTTGTACAGTTCGGGCGATTCAACTGTTTTTTTAATACGCCTGCCTCCGTATCCGTCTTTTCCGGGAGTTGTGTCATACGACCGCCAGGTGTGGGGCAATACCAGTTTCCAGTTTCCTTTACGTACGGCATTCAGGTTGTTTTTGCCATAATAATATAGAATATCTTTTCGTGGCTCGGCATCGAGATTACCTTCCCACAATTGGGTAATGCTCACCCCGTCAATTTTATTTGCAGGAAGAGCTGCCCCTGTTATTTCGGCAAAGCTGGGCAAAATATCAATGGCGCACGCCAGTTTGTTGCATATTGCACCGGCAGGTGTTTTACCCGGCCATTTAATAATGAACGGCACACGTTGCCCGCCTTCCCAACTCGTGGTTTT
The DNA here is from genome assembly GCA_013152355.1 of Chlorobiota bacterium. Classification (GTDB taxonomy): domain Bacteria; phylum Bacteroidota; class Bacteroidia; order Bacteroidales; family Prolixibacteraceae; genus JABMQB01. The sequence continues at coordinate 1,126 of JAADGO010000209.1, read as the reverse complement.
CCCTTCGCGCAACCCTCCGGCAGAACCTGCATGGTTGCCAAAATTCAACCACGGCCCATTATCGGTTGTAAAAATAAACAGGGTGTTGCCATCAATTTTATTAGCTTTCAAAGCCTCCATGATTTGCCCCACCGACCAGTCTATCTCTTCTCTTCCATTACATCGCCATACATTCCTTTTTCTGTCTTCCCACGGAACCTGTCAGAAACACCCAGGGGGACATGCCCCATTGAATGTGGGACGTACAAAAAGAATGGTTTCCGAGCGTTGCGGTTAATAAAGTCAACAGCCTTTTCGGTATAAAGTGTAGTGAGTTTGTCCTGGTCTGCCAGTGTATTAATCTCCCCTATCTTCTCGTTTCCTTCGATTAATGGCAGTTCCGGATAATTGTCTCGTCCCTCACCTTTTTTATAGTGCGTTCCGTCAACATGTACCGGCCACATATCGTTTGAATAAGGAAGCCCGGTATATTCATCGAAACCATGTTGCAATGGAAGGAATTTTTTGTGGTGCCCCAGATGCCATTTCCCAAAAATAGCAGTTGCATAACCTTTTTCTTTAAGCATTTCGGCAATGGTAGTTTCGTCAGGGCTGATCCCCACATTGCTTGAAGGGAACAATGCCCCTGAAAAACCAATCCGGTTGGGGTAGCAGCCTGTGAGCAACCCGGCACGCGAAGCACTACAAACAGGCTGGGCTGCATAAAAATTGGTGAAACGCAAACCTTCGCTTGCCAGCTTGTCGAGGTTTGGCGTTTGGAAACCGGTAGCCCCGTAACACCCCACATCGCCATAACCCATATCGTCAATAAAAATCAGAACAAAATTAGGTGGCTGTACCACTTTATCTTCCTGTGGTTTGGGCGAACAGGAAACCAGGGAAAAAAGAATAATAAAAAGAGAATAATTTAAAAGCCTTTTCATGGTAGTTGGTTTTAGAGGCTGTTTAAATTTTAAACAGTCTCTTTGTTAGTAAATATTTAATCGTTAACAAAAATTAATTCATCTTTTTAAAGCAGTTCCCTAAGAAACTACTGCCAATTACAGGCGGCGGTAAAATACCTTTCACCAAATAAATATTAAACCAGCTGAGCTTCAATTAACAACTGTTCCATTTCAAGCTGTAC
>JAADGO010000099.1 GCA_013152355.1 Chlorobiota bacterium | reverse complement strand
GCCAATTACAGGCGGCGGTAAAATACCTTTCACCAAATAAATATTAAACCAGCTGAGCTTCAATTAACAACTGTTCCATTTCAAGCTGTACATTTTTTGCCGCATCACATGCTTTTTCAGCAAAATCGACATCGTTTGATGCGTAAATAATACCACGCGAGGAGTTTACCAAAAGCCCGCATTTGCTGTTCATTCCATTTTCAGCCACCTCTTTCAAACTGCCACCTTGCGCGCCAACCCCGGGCACCAAAAGGAAATGGGCAGGTACAATCCCGCGTATCTCTCTCAGTTTTTCTGCTTTTGTAGCACCCACCACGTACATCATGTTTTCAATAGTTCCCCATCCCTGCGACTTTCTCAAAACCGATTCAAAAAGCAGGTCGCCCGACTCTGCATCTTTCAGGAACTGGAAATCAAAAGCCCCTTTATTGGAAGTTAAGGCCAGCACAATAACCCATTTGCCGGGATAAGTCATAAATGGCTTTACGGAATCTTCACCCATATAAGGAGCAACTGTTACCGCATCAAAATCGAGGTGGTCGAAAAAAGCACGGGCATAAAGGTTTGAAGTGTTTCCGATATCTCCACGTTTTGCATCGGCTATGACAAATATTTCAGGGTACTTCGATTTCAGGTAAACAATGGTTTTTTCAAGGCTTTCCCAACCTTTCCAACCCAGGCTTTCATAAAAAGCAATATTTGGTTTATAGGCTACGGCATATTCGTGGGTAGCATCAATAATTTCTTTGTTGAATACAAAAACCGGGTCTGATGTATCCGTTAAATATTTTGGGATGCGCCGGATGTCAGTATCAAGCCCAACACAAAGGAAACTGCGCTTCTTTTGTATTTGTTCGAATAATTGTTGTTGATTCATAATGCTTTTTAATAAACTCTCCCAATATAAGGAAGTACAATTGAATATTATCGTACATCCCCTGCTATTTTTCTTTTGTGAATAGCCTGGTGGATTTAAATCTCTGCTTCTTTCAACCTTTCAGCATTCTCTTCAATTATCAGTTTTTCGATTAGCTCATCGATATCGCCATTTATAATTGCCTGTAAGTTGTACAATGTCAGGTTTATACGGTGGTCTGTCACCCTCCCCTGTGGCCAGTTGTAGGTACGTATCTTAGCCGAACGGTCGCCTGTTGAAACCATGGTTTTCCGTTTCGAGGAGATTTCATCCAGGTATTTTTGGTACTCCAGGTTATAAATCCTTGTACGCAATTCGGCCATCGCTTTAGCTAAATTTTTCAACTGCGACTTTTGGTCCTGGCAGGTAACCACAATCCCGGTTGGGATGTGTGTCAGGCGGATGGCAGAATAGGTTGTATTCACCGATTGCCCCCCCGGGCCCGATGAGCAATAGGTATCTTTACGGATATCGCTCTCTTTTAACTCAACATCAAACTCTTCTGCTTCGGGTAAAACGGCAACGGTAGCCGCCGAAGTGTGTACCCTCCCCTGTGTTTCGGTTTGCGGTACACGCTGCACCCTGTGAACACCTGATTCGTATTTCATAATACCGTAAACACCCTTGCCTGATATTTTTGCAACAATCTCTTTGTAGCCGCCGGCTGTCCCTTCATTCAGGTTTGTAACCTCAAGCCGCCAGCCTTTCTTTTCGCAGTATTTTGTATACATCCTGAACAAATCGCCGGCAAAGATACTGGCTTCATCGCCACCTGTACCTGCCCTGATCTCCAAAATGGCATTTTTCGCATCTTCAGGGTCGGCAGGGACAAGCAGTAACTTTATCTCTTTTTCCTTTTCGGGAATTAATTTCTCTGCCTTTTCTATCTCTTCCCGGGCCATTTCACGTAACTCTTCGTCAGACTCCTCTGCCAGTATTTCTTTCCCGGACTCTATATCTTTTACCAGGTTTTTATATTCCCTGAATACTTTCATAAGGTCTTCCAGCCTTCTGTATTCCTGATTTAATTTAACATACCGCTTCATGTCATTCATTACCTCCGGGTCGGAAATTTGCTGCCCTACCTCATCGAAACGATGCTGTATTGATTCGTATTTCTCTAATAATGCGTATTGTGCCATAATTTCATTTTTTACTTTGGGAATTTGCCGGGGGAGGTTTCATTTTAAGCCTTCTACAAACAGGTTTGCGCACCTAAAAATACTCAAACTTTCCAAACTCACTATGGATTGATAGCTTATTCCCTTCAAACGGTTCGACCCGCCCGACTACCCGGGCATCAATATTAAATCCTTTCACAATTTCGATGATTCCTTCGGCAACCTCAGGTTTTGTATATATCTCAAAACGGTGCCCCATGTTAAAAACCTTGTACATCTCTTTCCATCCGGTACCTGATTGTTCATGGATAATCCGGAATAGCGGAGGGATTGGAAACATGTTGTCTTTTACGATATGGGCATTGTTGGTAAAGTGCAACACTTTTGTTTGGGCTCCACCCGAACAGTGGATCATCCCGTAAATATCTTTCCGGTATTCTTCAAGGATTTTTTTAACAACAGGCGCATAGGTCCTGGTTGGGGAAAGCACCAATTTCCCGGCATCTACTCCAACTTCATCAATTAACCCGGTCAGTTTGTAGCTTCCTGAAAAAACCAACTCTTCAGGGATTTGCGGATCGAAACTCTCGGGGTACTTTTCCGCAAGGTATTTTGCGAAGATATCGTGCCTGGCTGATGTGAGCCCATTACTGCCCATGCCTCCGTTGTATTCGCTTTCGTAAGATGCCTGCCCTGTTGAGGATAACCCAATAATCACGTTACCTGCTTCGATATTGCCTGCCGAGATAACATCCTGGCGTTTCATTCTACAGGCAACAGTTGAGTCAACAATGATGGTACGCACCAGGTCGCCCACATCTGCTGTTTCGCCTCCGGTGGAGTATATGCCGATACCCATATCCCGGAGCCCGGCCAGAAGCTCTTCCGTGCCGTTAATAATTGCTGCAATAACTTCTCCTGGGATCTTATTTTTATTCCGCCCAATGGTAGATGAAACAAGGATATTGTCGGTAGCTCCCACACACAAAAGGTCATCAAGGTTCATTACCAGCGCATCTTGTGCAATACCCTTCCATACAGACAGGTCGCCGGTCTCTTTCCAGTAAAGGTAGGCCAACGATGATTTTGTCCCCGCACCATCGGCATGCATAATGTTGCACCAATCGGCATCGCCACCCAATATATCGGGAATTATTTTACAAAAGGCCTGTGGGTACAACCCTTTGTCAATATTTTTTATGGCACTGTGTACATCTTCTTTTGATGCCGAGACTCCACGGGCACTATACCTTGATTCTGTAACCATTACGATTAAGTTATTTCAAAAAGAGGCTACAAAATTAATAATTTTCATACAATTACGACTGTAATAGCATTTTGATTCACGGCTTCGGGGAAATCGGGTTGAAGGATTAAGAAGCTGTCTGAATTTAATAGTACAGGAATCGTTTGATCTTTTTGGTAGGTGTTTTTTTAAATGGTTTGGGTTGTAAAGTAACCTTTTGTAAACGGGAAAACTTATTCAACTCCTCATTAACCTTCAAATGAATCTCCTTCAAAATTTCTTCCACCTTTTCATTGACATAATGCTTCGTATCCGATTGGAATTGCCTGAAATGCTTTTCTATTTCTTCCAGATTAAGGTGGATCATTGCAACCAGCTTCCCCTTTTTCTGAACCACAAGCGACTCCAGTACAAAGCGCATCCGGTTAATAACAGATTCTATCTCTTCCGGGAAGATATTTTCACCACTTGCACCAACAATCATTGTCTTTATCCGCCCTTTAATATATAGGAATCCGTCTTTGTCTATCCTTCCCTTGTCGCCGGTACGGAACCACCCATCGCTGGTAAATACTTCTTTTGTGTTCTCCGGAGACTTATAATAGCCACGCATTACATTTTGCCCTTTTGCCTGTACCTCGCCATCTCCTGTTGCCGGGTCGGGGTCGGCAATTCGTAGTTCAACACCAGGCATTGCCAGCCCTGTTGAGCCAATCCGGGGATTATTTACTGTTGTCCCTGCAAGCAATGGCGATGTTTCGGTCAGTCCGTAACCAATGGCATAAGGGAAACCGCTTTCTAATAAAAACCGTTCAACAGTCGAATCGAGCTTTGCTCCGCCAATACCAAAAAATTGTAACTCTCCCCCAAAAGTTGCGAACAGTTTTTTACCTGCTATCCGGTGTAGTTTTTTTCTTATAGCCGGGACTTTATAAAGCATACGTATCACTTTATTCCCCTGGAATTTAGGCAATATTTTTAACCGGAATATTTTTTCGATGATTAATGGCACTGCAAGCATAATAGTTGGTTTTACCTGTTGCAAAGCAGGCATCAATACCGAAGCCGTTGGCGGTTTGCGCAGGTAGTGGATAGATGCCCCGTATTTCATCGGTAATAAAAACCCTACTGTATTTTCAAGCGTGTGCGAAAGTGGAAGAATAGATAAAAAACGGTCGTGCGGTTTAATCTCCTGCAACTCGTTGCATTGTTGTGTCGTCCATGCCAGGTTTTTATGTGTAAGCATTACGCCTTTCGAGTTTCCGGTTGTCCCCGAAGTATAAATAATTGAAGCCAGGTCTGTTTCTTCAACAGCATAGTTGTCTAAACCTTTGTATACACCCTGCTTTGATGGTTGAAATACTTCCTTCCTTCCGGACGCTGAACCCTGCTGTATGTATGTAAAATCATCGATTAATATTATATGCCTGCAGTATTCCTGTAAAAACTTCTTGCTTTTTGGGTAAAGCTCCTGAGAAATAAATATTACTTCTGCTTCCGAGTGTTCAATGATATTGCTTACCTCATTTGGATGGAAATCGGGTAAAACCGGGACAGTAACAGCACCCAGCGAAAGAACAGCAAAAAAAGCAACTCCCCAGTTGGGCATATTGGTGCTAAGTATAGCAACTTTGTCTCCTTTTTTTACGCCTATCTTTATCAATAACTCCGCGACTAATGCGATGTCATCCCCCAGTTCCTTATAAGTATAATTCTCTCCGCCTGCAAAAACAAGTGAAGTCCGTTCCCCGTATTTTTCAACTGATTCATTGATTAATGCAGGAATCGTAAGTTTTTGTTTCCCTACCATTTCCAACTATAGTTAAATACCCTCTATTCTTTAAACAACTTCTTTTAAAACAAACTAAATATAAAGACTCAAAAATAATAAAAAATTTAATATACTGATAAAAAGATGGTTAGGAAAGATTGGTTGATTCAGACGGAAAATTTTGTAAGTTTGTATTCTTTACTTAAATAGTGCAAAGCCATGCGGATAGATCATGTTGCTATATGGACACATAACCTGGAGGGGCTTCGCAATTTCTATATACATTACTTTGATGCCTCTTCAAACAGCGGTTATTATAACCATTCAAGGGAGTTCCGTTCATATTTTATAATATTCGATGGAGGATGCCGGCTTGAATTGATGGAGATGCCCAATATTCCGAAATCAAAGAACGACCCGTTGAAACAGTTCTTAGGCTTAACTCATCTTGCCATAAATGTCGGAAAAAAAGAACGGGTTGACGTATTAACTGCACAACTAAGCCTTGACGGGTTTAAAGTTATCGGTGAGCCACGCAATACCGGTGATGGTTTTTATGAAAGTGTTATTTTAGACCCGGATGGCAACCGCATCGAGATCATAGCATAAGTATCCTTTTGCTTAGTTAGTGAGGGTTTCACTTTGAGTGAAGCCCTCACTATCTCCTTGGTGAAGCCCTCACTATCCGGAATTATTTTTTTACTTTTGACAACTGACTTAGA
>JAADGO010000137.1:25826-32040 GCA_013152355.1 Chlorobiota bacterium | reverse complement strand
GGCTCCATGATGCTATCCTGGGCGATATTCAGCAAATAGAAACTGTTGAGTTTGTCGACCAGAACCCGATTGGCAAATCTTCGCGCTCGAACCCGGTAACTTACCTGAAGGCTTACGATGAAATACGGAAGCTTTTCTCGGACCAGCAGGCAGCTAAATACCAGGGGCTAAAACCTTCGCATTTTTCTTTTAATGTAGATGGGGGGAGGTGTGACGAGTGCCAGGGCGAAGGGACAATTAAAGTGGAGATGCAATTCCTTGCCGATGTTTTCCTGGTATGCGAAAGTTGTGGAGGGAAACGTTTTAAAGAAGATATACTGGATGTCCGGTACAGGGGGAAGAATATCGATGATATTTTAAACATGACTGTCGACCAGGCTTTCGAATTATTTAGCGAAGGGGGGCCATCAACAGGGAAAAAAATTGCCAAACGGCTCAAACCCCTGCAAGATGTGGGATTAGGCTATATTAAGCTGGGGCAGTCGTCAAGTACATTGTCGGGTGGCGAAAGCCAACGTGTTAAGCTGGCATCTTTCCTTGCAAAAGAAAAGAAGGCGCCAACTCTTTTTATTTTTGACGAACCGACTACAGGCCTTCATTTCCACGATATTAGAAAACTCCTTGATTCGTTTAACGCACTGATATCACGCGGGCATTCGATTATTGTTATTGAGCACAATATGGAAATTATAAAATGTGCCGACTGGGTTATCGACCTGGGGCCGGAAGGTGGCGGCAATGGTGGCTATATCTTATATGAAGGTACTCCTGAAGGGTTGGTTAAAGTTAAGGAATCGTATACCGGGGCTGCTTTAAAAAAGAAACTTTGCAAGTAGTCAATAAAGTTCCCTAACCATGGCAGATGATTAACCCCTTGCAATTCCTTCATTTTCTTCAAGGATGTTTAATCTTTTCCACTCCCTGGCCAGGAAAATGGCGACTACCACTGCCGAAACGGAATCTGCTATGGGAAAAGCCCTCCAGATACCATCTAACCCAATAAACCCGGGTAATATATACAGTAAGGGTATCAATACAATAACCTGCCGTAACAGGGTAAGTATCATGGCTATTTTCGCTTTACCAATTGATTGGAAGAAATTAGATGCCACTACCTGGAATCCGACAATTGGCAGGGCAATAAAAACAACCTGGATACCAGAAATAGTTATTTCATACAATACTTTACTATCGCTGTTAAACAGTTTGATAATCAGGCCCGGGATTGCCTGGATAAATATGAAAGCCCCGATTGATATTATAGTTGCCGCAATTAATGATATTCGCAATGCATCCCTGACCCGCCCGGTTGCATTAGCCCCAAAATTAAATCCTATAATTGGTTGAGAAGCCATATTTACCGCAATAATAGCCATTATCACAAGGGTTGCGACAGAATTAATTATACCCATGGCCCCAACAGCCAGGTCGCCGCCATAAGTAATCAGTTTTTTATTCAGTAGCCCCTGGACAAAACTATTGGCAATCTGCATTGAAAATGGAGCCATCCCAATCGCTAATATCTCTTTTAAAATACCGAAATCGATATTAATATATTTTGCGTGAAGCTTAATGACCGAACGGCTGCTCCTAAAGTGTACCAATACCCAGGCGGCTAATATAGACATTGAAATAACCGTTGCATAAGCCGCCCCTTTTACACCCATATCTAAAACAAATATAAAAATGGGGTCAAGAATAATATTGGTTCCGGCACTAATAATCATCGAATACATGGCAATTTTGGCATTCCCTTCTGAACGAATCACATTGTTCAGTGAAAAACCAACTACCATAAATACAACTCCCCCCACAATTATATCGAGGTAATCATTTGCATAACTGATAGTTTCACTGGTAGCACCAAACGAGTGGAGCATGGGTTCTTTCACCAGGAAAATAATGATGGTAATGATGGCCGAAACTATAAGCATCAGTGTAAAGCCTGTCCCCAGGGTTTTTTCTGCCCGTTCAAAATTTTTCTGCCCAAGGTTAATAGAAACATATACTCCTGTACCAATCCCGATAAGCATACCGAACCCCATCATTATCAGCATCACCGGGAAAATAACAGAGATGCCCGACAACGCATCGGCACCAACCCCCTGCCCGATAAATATGCGGTCGACAATATTGTATAAAGCATTTACAAATACTCCTATAAAGGCTGGTATGAAATATTTCAACATCAACCGCCCGACAGTTTCCTTGCTTAACTCATGGATCTTTTCCATTAATTCTGATTTGAGAGGTGCAAATGTATTGAATAAAATTTAAACAGTCTCTTATTGTACGTTATGCTCTTATGCCGGCTAAAATTCAAATGCAATGAATACTGTTTTGGATATTTTTCAGCCTCTGCATTGGTTTTACTTCAAAATCAACTAATTTTGGAATGTAAAATAATGTACCAGATGCAGCAAAACAGAATAAAACTCAGCCCTGCCATTATAAATGGACTTCGGTCTGACAAAGAGCAGGAAAATTTTTCAGCGATCCATAAATTACGGGACTCAGGGAAGCCTGAGTACATACCACATATAATTGACCTGCTTTGCCATACAAGGCATTCAACAATTAAAGCCGAAATTTACAAATTGCTTTCCGAATTAAAACAAAACGCAAGTGTGCCATACCTCATCGAAGCAATCCTTGATGATAAAAATACTCCCGTAAGAAGAGGGATAATTGAAACATGCTGGCAGAATGGACTAAAATATGCACAGTATTTACCTGTTTTTATAGACCTTATCATTTCTGAGGACGACCAGGTTGCTTTCGAGGCGTTTACGGTTATCGAGAACATGGAATATATCCCGGAAAAAGAAATAGTAGCAGAGCAAATTGAAAAAGCAAATCAACACCTGGGTGAAGTCTCCGAAACAAAACAATACTTCCTGAATGAAATAATCAAATTCCTTCAAAATTGGTGATACAATAATCGAAGGCCGGGGTGCTAAACAGTTTTTTATTCCCCGATTGGTATATTATCTGTTTTTGTCCGTTCATCGAGGTTGAAATACTGAAATGCAAGGAAAACATATACAATGATGTAAAGCAACGAAGAAACTACCGTATTGATTCCTGATAGTATCCAGTACCAGTTGGGAAATTCAATGGCTGAAGATGTATTATCCATGCCTAAAATAGGTGACGGGAATTTGCCGATAAGGGTTGGCATTGAAAGAATTATTCCAGCCAGCAAAATAATAGACAAACCCAGCAGGTTGATCCATAAAGTACTCCACCACTGGTGGTTAACCAGCTTCCACGACCGTGACAAGGCATTACTTAACCCTTTTTTTTCTAAAATAAAGGCAAAAATTGATACCGAGAATGTATTGGCAAGGTAAATACCCGGGACTAAACAAAACATGGTGCCAAACATTACCATAATAAAAAGGACAATATTTATTGCCAATGCAAGCAATGAATTTGAAAAAAGCAAAGGCGTTATATCATGCAGGTTGAAATTACCCCTCCCTTTTTCGATATAAACTTCGATATAGGAATAGGCCACGCCGATATACAACGATTGTACAAACACATTAAAGAACATGGTGATAAACAGGTTCAGGTAAAAAGACCCCATATTGGCAATGAAACTGTCCGGGTCGGCCATGTTTAATACACTCATCATTTTTTGCTGAACCATAACCTGCACAACGGCATACATTAAAATGAAAGGCAGTACATAAATCAATGTCAACCTGAATAGTGGTTTAGCCTCTTGTTTAAGGAATATGAATGAGTCGCTTATGACATCGCCCATTTCCCTTTTTTCCCTGAATTGAATATCTTTTTCAACCATAATTAAATTTATAACCGGAAAGCCGGGGGGCTGTAATTTTCAAGTACTTATTCCTCTTCCCCATTCTCCCCAATTTAACCGGATTCCCTGCCGGCGAACACAAAATTATATTATTCAAATGTTTTTTTCTCTATTTTGTATGAATTCCTTTCTGAAGAACTCCTGGAGACCAGCTCCGCTATAAACCCTGTTAAAAACAGCTGCGTACCAATTACCATTGCTATCAGTGCTATATAAAAATAGGGGCTTTCGGTAACTTTCGGGGCACTTATATGTTGCGAAATTGCAACTAGCTTATTGGCTCCGACAGCTACTGCCGCTATTAACCCCAGGGAAAATATGATAGTCCCGATCAACCCGAAAAAGTGCATGGGCCGTTTGCTGAATTTCGAAATAAAGGTAACAGAAAGGAGGTCGAGGAAACCATTGATAAACCGCTCTATCCCGAACTTGGTTTTCCCGTATTTACGGGCCTGGTGCTGCACCACCATCTCACCGATTCTTACAAACCCGGCATATTTCGCCAAGATTGGGATGTAACGGTGCATCTCACCGTATACTTCAATACTTTTTACTACGGTTTTGCGGTAGGACTTCAGCCCACAATTGAAATCGTGCAATTTAATACCCGAAACCGCCCGTGCTGTACGGTTGAAAAATTTACTGGTTATTTTTTTTATGAACGGGTCGTAACGCTTTTTCTTCCAGCCCGAAACCATATCGTACTTTTCTTCGGTGATCATCCTGTAAAGCCCGGGTATCTCATCGGGGCTGTCCTGAAGGTCGGCGTCCATGGAGATCACCACATCGCCCTGCACAGCATCGAAGCCGGAGAACAGCGCAGCAGATTTCCCGTAGTTGCGCCGGAATTTAATCCCTTTAATATTCGGATTGCGCTGGCTCAGCTTCTCAATTACATCCCACGAATTATCATTGCTCCCATCGTCAATCATTATCACTTCGTAAGTAAAATTGTTCTCAACCATTACCTTCTCTATCCAGGCAGCCAGTTCAGGCAGCGATTCTTCTTCATTAAACAGTGGTATAACTACGGATATGTCCATTATTAAATATAAGTTTTATAAATCTTATTTTGCTTATTCTTCTGTGGCAACGGGGGCTTTTTTTGTGAAAATTGAAGTGATAAGCCCCACAACCAGCCCTATTATGGCATAAGAAAAGATTGCTGAAACTGCCATAACTACAGGCTTTTGAAACTTCCTGGTTATGGCCATTGCCGCATCTAACTGTGCTTCAGGCAAACCTTTTTGCATCATTTGTTCTTCAGTAAAAATCCGCAACTGCTCTTTTAAGCTGGGGTCAATTATTTCATATAAAAGATAGGTATAAACGGCTGCAATAATTCCTGCAAAAACCATCGCAACAACAGCTATTCCAAGGGCCTGCCCGTAAAGCATTGCCCCTCCAATAGATTTGCGGTAATTAATTTGTAACAGTACAATTCCAAGTATCATGATCAGATAGCTAACATATTGGTTAGCTTTGGTAAAAGTATTACCAGTGGCATAAAAAATAACCGAGGTCAAAATGAGCGCGACTGCAAGGTAAAATCCATAAACCATTGCAGATTTCCAAAGAGAAATGTGTTTTTGTTCCATAATGATTTGGCTTTAATTTGGTAAAACGGTAAGACAAAGATATGACATTTTTTTGCCTCGCAACGTACTATTAAAGGCATCTTTTGATTTTAATTTCTCAGATACAAATTTTACTATTTACTTTGCCGTAGAATAAAAATTTTGATATGAATAGGATTTGTGAACTTTTCAATATAAAATATCCTGTTATACAGGCTGGCATGGTTTGGTGTTCTGGTTGGGAACTGGCTTCTTCAGTAAGTAACTCGGGAGGGTTGGGCTTAATAGGCTCCGGGTCGATGCATCCGGAAACTTTAGAAGAGCATATTGTTAAAACGAAGCAGGCTACTCAAAAACCTTTCGGGGTGAATGTACCGTTGATGTACCCTGAACTCGGCAAAATAATGGAGGTCATTGCCAGGCATGAAGTCCCAGTAGTATTTACTTCGGCAGGAAGCCCAAAAAAATGGACTGGCTGGCTGAAGGATAAAGGGATAAAGGTAGTACATGTCGTATCAGGTTCATTATTTGCTCAAAAGTCGGAAGAAGCCGGCGTTGACGCTATTGTTGCAGAAGGTTTTGAGGCAGGAGGGCACAATGGACGGGAGGAAACAACAACTTTAACCTTAATCCCTTTGGTAAGGGAAGTTACAGGCCTGCCCCTGATTGCTGCCGGGGGGATAGCAACCGGGAAAGCAATGTTGGCAGCCATGGTACTTGGTGCCGAAGGGGTGCAGGTGGGGTCAAGGTTTGCCATCTCAAAAGAGTCATCGGCACACGAAAACTTTAAAAAACTGGTTGTGGG
>JAADGO010000137.1:0-25704 GCA_013152355.1 Chlorobiota bacterium | reverse complement strand
CTTGAGCTGCTTAGCAAAGGAAGGGCAAAATCGGGGATGTTCCTGGGCGATTTAGACGAAGGAGAACTTGAAATCGGGCAGGTTTCAGCATTAATCAATGACATACTGCCTGCAGAGGAAATCATGAAAAATATAATTAGTGAATACAAAGCCTCACTTTCTGATTTAATTACAGGGGAGGAATACCATTTTTAAACTATATATTTGTTTGAAGCCCGGGGCAAACACCTGGGTTTACAGGCATACTCTATTTAAACACTATTTTTTCTACAATCTCTGCGCCTGCTTCATCATTCAACCTGCCCCTGATCTCCTCACGCATCATCAATAACTCAGCTTTTACTACAGGCGAAGTGATGGTGACATACAATACCCCTTTAGAGATAAAAAATGCGCCCGGTATAGGAGGCAATAGCTTTACCAAGTATATTTTCCCAGGCATGGACAATATCAACTTCCTTCAATTTACGTTCAATGCCCATATCACTGACATAGTCACGTAAAATATCGCGAATCGACTGTGTATTACTTTTTCTCATTTTAGTTCCTTTACAGTGCCTTTGTTTGCTTTAAAAATTTTATAATTGGCACGGCTTGACTTTACAATGCCATCGAGATGCTCACGGTTTGTATCGGTAATAAAAATTTGCCCAAAATGGTCGTCAGCCACCAGGTTGATGATCTGCTCTACCCTATTGCGGTCCAATTTATCAAAAATATCATCAAGCAATAGTATCGGCCTGATACCTGCCACCTCTTTAATAAATTCGAACTGTGCCAGTTTCAATGCTGCCAGGTATGTTTTTTTCTGCCCCTGGGAACCAAACTTTTTAATGGGGAACCCGTTCAGGCTCAACAACAAATCTTCTTTATGCACCCCAACAGTGGTGTATTGAATTATTCTGTCTTTAGGCAGGGCTTCTTTTAACACCGCTTCAAAACCTTTATCCTTTAAATCCGAATGGTAAATTAAACCGACTTCTTCGTTACCCTTCGAAATAAATGAGTAATAATGCTGGAATACAGGGATTAATTTTTCGATAAAATCTTTCCGTTTCCGGTGTATAACATTGCCGTATTCCACCAGTTGCATATCCCATATCGACAGCGATTCTTCATCGAAAAAACTACCGGAGGCAAATTGCTTAAGCAGGTTATTCCGCTGGACCAGGGCTTTATTGTAATTCAGCAACGACCTCAGGTAGGTGCCGTCAAACTGTGAGATAACCCCATCGACAAATTTCCGGCGTTCATCGCTTCCCCCAATAATAAGGTTTACATCCGAAGGGGTGATCATTACCAGCGGTATTAACCCGATGTGGTCGGCAAGTTTTGAATAAACTTTAGCATTCCGTTTAAACTGTTTTTTCTGGCCTTTCTGCAAGCCGCACGCAATAACCTCATCATTGCCTTCGCGAATATATTTACCGCGGAGCATAAAATACTGCTCATTGTGGCGGATATTCAGCAGGTCGGTATAATTAAAAAAACTTTTACAAAAAGAAAGGTAATACACAGCATCCAGCAGGTTGGTTTTACCGGCCCCGTTGTCTCCAATAAAGCAATTTAGTTTTGAAGAAAAATCAATTTCAACTTCTTCCAGGTTCTTATAATTTACTATTGAGATATTCTCTAAATACATGTTGAAATAGGTTTGCCTTATATGGCAAAGCTAAAGAAAAAAGTTTCAGGAGGAATCCCTTGTTAAGAAAATTGCAGGAATAACATGATTCTGTTGATTATTATTCAAATTTATAGGGGCAATATCTAACATCTTTTGAAAAAAAAGTTATTTTTGCGACACAGTTTTGAAAAAATACAAAATGGCTAAAAAGAAAACGAAGCAACCTGATAATTTACAAGAACTTGAATCAGCGTTGACATGGACAGAACAATTTATTGAGGATCATCAAAACATCATATCATACGTAGTTGGAGGTATTATTTTGGTTGTTGTGGCTTATTTGGGCTTCCATAAGTTCTATCTGGAGCCAAAAGAAACAGAGGCACAATCGCAAATGTTTGTGGCCGAGCAATATTTCGAGAAAGACTCGTTCAACCTTGCTTTAAATGGCGATGGCAACTACCTTGGGTTCCTTGATATTATAGACGGTTATGGAATCACAAAATCATCGAACCTGGCAAAATACTACTGCGGGATAAGTTATTTACACCTGGGGCAGTATGAAGATGCTATTGACTACCTGAGTGAGTTTAAAACAGACGACCTGTTGTTGAAGCCAATAACCGAAGGTGCCATAGGCGATGCCTACCTGGAACTTGGAGACCAGGACAAAGCGTTGAGCCAGTACAAAAAAGCATATAATGAAAACGAAAATGAATTCACTTCCCCGATTTATATGTTCAAGGCTGCAAAATTGCTTGAAAACCTTGATGAACTGGAACAGGCACTGGAAATTTACAAAAAAATAAAAACTGATTTCCCTGAGTCGAATGAAGCACGGAATGTTGAGAAATACATTGCCCGTGTACAGGTAAACCTTGAAAAATAACAGTTGGGCTCAGACTTGAGCTAACGGTACCCACATCTCATGCGGGGCTTTTTTTTATAATTTGCAAATGGCTACAAAAAACCTGTCAGATTACGATATTACCAAAGTCCCGTCTGCAAAAAACATGAAGTTTGGGATAGTTGTTTCGGAATGGAACTACGAAATTACCGGCGCTTTAGCTGAAGGCGCTGTTTCCACTTTACTGAAACACGGTGCTAAAGAAGAAAACATTATCGTAAGCCATGTCCCCGGAAGTTTTGAGCTTCCACTGGGCGGGCAGTTTATGGCCGAACACGAAGAGGTGGATGCTATTATTCTTTTGGGCTGCGTAATACAGGGCGAAACCCGGCATTTCGATTTTATTTGCCAGGGGGTCACACAGGCGACGGCCGATTTGAATCTGAAGTACAATAAACCTTTTATTTTTGGAGTCCTAACTACTGAAAACGAAGAGCAGGCGAAATCACGTGCCGGAGGCAGGCTGGGCAATAAAGGCGATGAAGCGGCTGTTACTGCCATTAAAATGGTTGCACTAAAAGAATAAAACCAATATATTATTTCGAAAGCACCCAGCTGCCATAGTCAATATATTCCCTGACATCGGTAATCATCATCCCGGCATTTTTAGCAGCAGCAATTCCCAATACGCCATCTTCAAACACCTGGCATGCAGAAGGTTCCACACCCATTAATTCGGCACAACGCAAAAAGGTATCGGGGTCGGGTTTATGGCGGGAAACATCATTGGCCGAGACAACAGCCACAAAACAATGGTCGATTTTTAACGTAGCCAGTTGCAATTCCGCACTCCGCCTGCTGGCGCCCGTACCCACCGACATGGGCAATATCCCGTAATACTTCTTTACAATTGCAACAACCTCTTTTATCGGGTTAACCAACCCGACCGAGCCCCAAAACAATTCCTGCTTGGATTTCACCAATTCTTCAGCTGATACAGAAAGGTTGTTTTCCTTAATAATTACCCGTGCAAACTCAATGGTTGGCCTGCCGGTCATTCTATGCAAAATATTATCATCGAACTTAAAGCCGTACTTTTCCCCAAGGGTATTCCAATTATATACATGCACAGGAAGTGAATCTGACAGAGTGCCGTCAAGGTCAAAAATAAGCCCCTTTGCTTTTGGGTCGACTATAATTTCCATAGAACAATAGATTTTTATGCTACAAATGTATAAAACAAAAAAAGCCTGCCTAAACAACGCCATTGGTTTTCATCATTATTTAAAGAACATTTATGATTGGAATTAAGAACATATTATTCGGATTCATTATCTTCGGAAGAAATTAACAAGTAATGAAGAAATTTTTAGAATCCGTTGCCGAATATATAATTGAAAACCACAAAACAGGATTACACGAACTCTGCATAGTATTCCCAAACAGGCGTTCTGGTTCATTTTTTACTTCTTACTTACAAAAACTACTGGAAAAAGAGGTAATCGGCCCATCAGTAATTACTGTAAATGACCTGATGATGAGTTTCTCGGAAAGCCAGATTACCGACCGGCTGAAGCTTGTTTCCATACTTTACGAAGAATTTTCCACACACTCAAAACCATCCGAGAGCTTTGATGATTTCTATTATTGGGGCGAAATACTACTTTCCGATTTTGACGACATTGATAAATACCTGGTCAGCCCTGCTGATATTTTCCGGAATATCTCCGACCTAAAAGAGATCGACTACCTGTTTAATTACCTGGAAGAAAGCCAGAAAGAAGTACTTCGGAGATTTTGGGGCAGCCTGGGCAGGTGGGAAGGAGTGAAAAACAAAGAAGAATTCCTAAAAACCTGGAAAAAACTTGAGCCGGCTTATTCAGGGTTCCGGGAAAGGTTGAAAAAAGAAGGTATTGCTTACTATGGTATGGCATTACGTGAAATTGCAGAAAAAATAAAACAGGGGGATGGCCCTCCCTTAACTTTTAAGAAATATTATATAGTAGGGCTAAATGCCTTGAACGAATGCGAAAAAGTTTTTTTCAGGTATTTGCAACAATCGGGCAAAGCTGTTTTTTTGTGGGATTATGATTTGGTTTATATAAATGACCCCAAACAGGAAGCAGGCCTTTTTATCCGCGAAAACCTGGAGACATTCCCACCTCCTGAAGATTTCACCCTTTCATCAGAATGTTTCCAAACAAAAAAGAATATTGAATTTATTGCAGTCCCCTCGTCATACGGGCAGGCGCAGGTAATTCCCGCTGCTATGGAGAGCATCAAAAAAGACTACTCCCCGGTATTTGACAATACAGCCATTGTACTTGCTGACGAGTCATTGCTATTCCCGGTATTAGGGGCAATACCCGAGAAATTCGAAAAAATCAATGTAACGATGGGGTATCCGGTTCGAAACTCAAGTGTATACGGGTTTATCGGGGTTGTAGCATCGCTGGTAAAAAACACAAAGGTTGTTGAAGGCCAGAAGTACAGGTTCTATTACCGTTTTGTTTTCGATATACTGCAACACCAGCTGCTAGCCGGGATTGAAAGCGAAAAAGTCCATCAATTCCTGAATAATGCAAAAAAGAACAATCAGGTTTATATTTCCCCTGATGATATTTGCTTTTCACAATTACACATACAAATTTTTAAATTACCTGAAAAGGTAGAGGAATATGGCGGGTACTTCCTCGGCATCCTCAGGTTGCTGTATGCCCATTTAGAAAAACACCAGCCCGGAAATAAAGTATTGCCTGAATTGCTGGCAACGATGTACCAGGCTATTGAGCAACTTAATATGACAATAAGCGAGGTGCAGGGGCAAACCAACCAGGTAATCAGCAAAGCTATTTTTTTCCGCCTGCTGTTCCAGTACATAAGCCAGGTTTCAGTATCGTACGAAGGGGAGCCGTTAACCGGGTTACAGGTGATGGGGGTATTGGAAACCCGCTGCCTCGATTTTAAGAATATTATTATCCTGGGGTTGAACGAAGACTTTTGGCCCAGGCCGTCATCAGCCCCTTCATATATCCCGAATAACCTCAGGTATGCCTTTAGCCTCCCATCTATTGACGACCACAATGCTATGTATGCCTACTATTTTTACCGGTTGATTCAACGGGCAAAAAATGTAACAGCAGCATACAGTACAGTGAAAGAGAGCTTGAATACCGGCGAACTAAGCCGCTTTGGTTATCAGTTGATGTATGATTCAGCCCATACTATTCATTTAAAAAATATTGAGTTTGAGTTCAAAAGCAATCCACAAAAACCACTTGAAGCAAAAAGCAGCCCCGCAATATCGGAAAAACTGCTGTTAAGGTATTCACTAAAACCCCTGTCGCCAAGTGCCCTAAACATTTACATCAATTGTAAGTACAGGTTTTACCTGCGCTATGTGGTTGGCCTGCCCGACAAAGATGAAATTAAAGAGGAGGTTGACGGGCAAATGTTCGGCAATATATTCCACAGTGCCATGGAATATTTATACAGTGGCAAAAAGATTCTGACAGATGATTTACTTACCCGGTTGATTAAGGATAAAAAGATTGTGGAAAAGGCTATTTATGAAGCCCTTGCAACCGAATATTTCAAATTGCCCAGGAAGGAAGCCCCCGGAATAGCCCTGGAAGGCAATGTGAGATTGATCTTTGAATATATAAAAACATATATCCTCCAATTATTGAAAGTAGATAAGGAGGTTGCCCCGGTTGAAATGGTTTCATTGGAAAATAAATATTCCGTAACGGCCAACCTGGAAACAGGCGGGAAGAAAAACCAGGTATTGGTTGGTGGCATTATCGACCGCCTGGACAGGGTTGCCGGAAGGCTCCGGATAATTGATTATAAAACAGGGAATGTAAAATCACTGGTTTTCAAAGATGTGCCGGAACTTTTCGACTGTTCTGCAAAAGAGCCGAAAAAAGAAATATTACAGGCACTGGCATACAGTTATATAATTAAGCGTGGGTATTACCCCAACGAGCCTGTAGACCCGGCTGTATACGATCTGAAAAAACTATTTGGCAGCAATCATTACCCCTATGTCAAACAAGGTAGGGAACAACTTGACTTTGATAAGATTCTAGATGAGTTTGAAGAAAACCTTGTATCGTTACTACAAGAAATATTCTCGCCTGAGAATGTATTTTATCAAACCGAGTTTACAGGGCATTGCCGTACCTGCCCCTACCGTTTGATATGCCACCGGGGATAAGAATCGTTCAGAATATTTCGATTGAAAATAAATACCTGATTATTTACTTACGATTCATTATCTATATGTGAGCATTTCGTTATCTTTATACATTTTACAGAAATAATATTAAAAGAATGGCACTAAATCAAGTAAATAAAGTTGCAAAAGCAACAATCCTCATCCTGTTAATATTTTTTGTCAGTTGCAACAACTCAAATGTAAAACAACAATCGGCTCAAAATGATTCAAAGCAAGATATTGCGGAAATATTCGGAGGACTGCCGCTTGATACTCCTCCTGAAGAACTGTACAAGCTGTTTAATCAATTTTGCAAAACGTATTACGGAGCAGAACGGGATCAGCTCATTTATGAAACCTTCGGGAATAAATTAGAAGTTATAGAAGAGAGCAGGTGGGACTATTTCTCGGAACAATCGGCAACTATTGCCTGGGAAACCAACCTTCCTGCCAACACTTATGTTGAATACGGGGAAACAGAAGAATATGGACTCAAATCGGAGATTTCGGAGCGTCCGTTTTATATCCATGTACATTACCTGAAAGGACTCAAACCGAATACGCTTTACCACTATAAATTTGTATCAATCGATGAACGGGGAAATAAAGCAGAGTCAGGGGATTTGACATTTCACACAAAGGCAATTAAAAATGCCATACATATACCGGGAGATTTAGGAAATCCCCCTTATTTACTCAACAAGCCTAACTCAATATACCTGGTAACCGAAGATATAATCGCCGGCAGGACAGCTTTTAACATTGAGGCTTCAAACATTACACTCGATCTTGGAGGGCATACGATTATACATGCCCATGAATTAATTCCGGAACTGGATTATTCTGACCTCGAAAAATCAGGAGTTGGCATCAGAAGGGTCGATTATAATAATAACCTGTCAGGCTTAACCATCCTGAACGGTATTATAAAACAGGGGGCAGCTAAAAATAACCAGGATTATACGGCAGCTAAAGATATGCTAAGGCCTGACCCAGACCGGAAAGCTAAATTAGAAAAGAATAGCAGCAGGGGGTTTAGCAATATCGAAATTACCAATTTTAACGGTGTTGAGATTGCAGGCGTGACTTTGGAGTACCATCTCCCCCAGACCTGGGGCATGCGTTTTGAAGCGGCTGGTGGGGAATATAACATACACCACAATGTGATTACCGACAAAGGAACCCAGCTATTTAACAGGCATGGAGGAGGAACAGTAAGGTCTATCGGGTTTCGTAGCGAACCAGGGGGTTACTCCTCAAATAATGACAATAATGAAATACAAATCCACCATAACCTGATTAAACGTACACGCCAGAATGCATTACATACCGCTCAAAAAATATACAATAATGAAATCTATGTTGATAGTTGGGTAGTAAATTCATTTGCCATTTCCCCATATAAACATAACGGGCAGGTGTATAATAATAAAATCTTCCTTACCGGTTATTACGCCTGCGGTATATTATGGGCAACATCCGATTTGAATGTAAGCAATAACCTTATCCAGATGGAAAGCATTAACACAATGATTGAAAAGCCCATGAAAGGAAGAAGGCTGATTGAAACCTGGGGGGAACAGGATGTTATCGCAGGGCTACGGATGACTAATTATGGAAAAGGAGGGCAAGAGCGGGAAAACTTAATTTATTCTGACAATCTGGTTATCGGGCACAGCCGGGGAGGCGCCGAAATGAGAGGCACAGAGTTTTACTCCGATTATTCTATCCGGGGCCTTTTTTACCGTAATGGTATAATTAAAATTGAGGTGGACGACACAATTACAAGGAAAGCAGCTTGTGTTGATACTCAGGGGGCATTTAATGACCGATCGAAGCATCTCCCCCTGTATTACGAAAATTGTTCTTTGATTTCGAATATTTGCAATGTCCGTTTTGGCGATGATTATGGGCAGGGAAGCAACCATCAGTTCATCAACTGTAAGATCATCAAAACAGGAAACAACCCAAATTACCACACCTTTGTTTTTGATGGACATAGTTCGGTATTTAACCATGTATTTCTTGACTGCAAATTTATTGACGGAGCTTCATACAATGATGTGTATTGGAACGACACTCAATCGCTAAGTAATTACAGAATTGTGTGGACGTTGGATGTGGCAACCAACCATGGGGCTAAAATCACGATCAAAGATAAAAACGGCAAAGTAACACAAACTGCTGTTGCCGATGCCGATGGCAAATATTCTACCCCTTTGGTTCAGAGTATTATCCGCCCTGTTGAATGGGCAGTTGGTGGGGATGAGGTTGAAATTACAGATAAAAACAACCATCAGGAGGAATTACTATCTCCTTATACTATAACCATTGAGGCTAAAGGTGGTAAGAAATCAACGACTATTGAGATGAATGAAAGAAAGATGCTTACGCTAAAAATATAATATAACTGTTCAAACTTTAACAGCTATTGGTTACCCTCCTTCCGAAAACTTTTTATATAAATCAGGGCGTAACTTTTTTGTCCGTTCGACCGATTGAAGGTGTTTCCACTCATCAATTTTTTTTTCGTTGCCGCTTAACAAGATATCCGGCACCTTCCATCCTTTGTAATCGGCAGGCCGGGTGTAAACAGGGGGGCTAAGCAGATGGTCCTGGAAAGAATCGGTAAGAGCAGATGTTTCATCGGAAAGCACACCAGGGATCAGGCGCACGACACTGTCGGCAATTACTGCTGCTGCCAGCTCCCCTCCTGTAAGCACATAGTCGCCAATAGAATATTCCTTGGTAATAAAATGGTCTCTTACCCGCTGGTCGACACCTTTGTAGTGCCCGCACAAAATAATAAGGTTCTTTTTCAGCGACAAGCCGTTTGCCTCCTGTTGGTTAAACTGCACCCCATCGGGGGTGGTGTAAATTATTTCATCGTATTCACGCTGGCTTTTCAAATGGTTAATTGCTGCTTCAATGGGTTGGATAGCCATGACCATCCCGGCACCTTTGCTAAATGAATAGTCGTCAACCTTTTTGTGTTTATCCGTTGAAAAATCACGGATGTTATGAATAACTATTTCAGCCAACCCCTTTTTAGCTGCCCTTTTAATAATAGAATACTTAAAAGGGCTTTCCAGCAATTCGGGAAGGATGGTAAGTATGTCGATTCTCATTTCTCAGAAGTTTGCTACAAAAGTAACTAAAGTCAAATCAAAAATAAGAACGCATTCAAAAAAAGGGCCAAAGCACTGGCATCAAGAATGTAAATACTGCATTGAATAGCATAATTAGAACAAAAATCCACCAATTTAGAGATATAGATAACTGAATAAAATGCCATATAGTCACAACTTTCTATCAACAAAAGACATTTTGACATGTGAATATTCAAAAGTTTGATATATTGGCTAAAAAAAACAGGTGGAATGCAGTTTGCAATAATCCGGCTGTATATTGATTTAAAAATAAAAGTTTAATTAAATAATGGAGGAAAAAGCCATGAATATTGTAAGATTTCAACACCCACGGTATAATGTTAACAGGTCATTATTTGACGGGATATTTAACAGCCTTTTAGAGGACGGTCCACAGGAAACACATTGCAGGAACACTCCGGCAACAAATGTGTTTGAAACTGAGAAGGATTTCCGCATTGAAGTTTCGTTACCAGGTTACGACAAGAAAGAGGTAGAACTGAAGTACCAAAAAAATGTACTAACCGTGAAAGCCGAGCATGAAGAAAAAGCTGAAGATTCATATAATTACTACCATCGCGAATTTGGGGTATCCAGCTTCGAGAAACAGTTTAAAGTGCCGGAATCAGTCAATGCAGAAAAGATCTCAGCAAAGTTTAAGAACGGGATACTGGTAATAACTTTGCCAAAAAGAGAAGAAGCCATTGAAAAAGGGCCGCTTGCGATTTCTATTTCGTAAAATTCGACAGTTTTCTTGCAGAGACTATATACAGCAAGTGAGTTTTAGTAAACAGGCCCGGATACGGAAGTAAACTTTCCTCCCGGGCTTTCTTTTTTTTTGTATTTTTACAACTTCACACATAAACTATTTACTATGAAAAACCTATACCTGATTTTACTTAGCCTGATTCTGCTTGTTTCATGCTCAACATCTAAAAAAGAACTTAAAAAGCCTTACACAAAAGCTGATTTCGAGAAACTAATTGATGGGAAAAAAACATCTTTATATACTTTGGAGAATAAGAATGGGATGGTTGTAACCATGACCAATTACGGTGCAAAAATCGTATCCATTTATGTGCCCGACAAAAAAGGGAAGTTAGGAGACGTAGTACTTGGGTTCAAATCAATTGATGAATACATGAAATACGGAGCCAGCCACGGAGCTACTGTAGGCCCCTTTGCAAACAGGATTTCCAATTCACTGTTCATGATTGACGGGATTAGTTACCAATTGCCTGTCAACAATGGCAAAGCCTGCCTGCATTCAGGCCCCGACAGTTTTTACAGGAAGGTGTGGGAAGCAACTCAAACAGGGAATTCAGTAGCGATGACACTGGAAAGCCCGGACGGGGAATTTGGCTTCCCGGGGAATAAAAAAGTAAAGGTAACCTTCTCATTGACTGATGATAACGAACTAAAGATAGAATATGAAGCAACCACCGACAAGCCTTGCTATTTCAACCTTACAAACCATAGCTATTTTAACCTGAAAGGGGAAGGGGACGGCGATATACTCAACCACATATTGGTAATTAATGCCAGCCAATCGACACCCGTTGACAGCAGCATGATCCCCACCGGCGAGGTTGTTGACATTCAGGGGTCGGCACTGGACTTTACCTCTCCTCATGCTATCGGCGAAAGGATTGATGCCAACAACCAGCAACTGATTTACGGTGCCGGCTACGACTTTAATTACATAATAAATAAGCCCGAAGGGGAACTGGCTTTTGCAGCAAGTGCGTATGAACCGTCAAGTGGAAGGTATATGGAGGTTTTCACAACCGAGCCAGGCATACAACTTTATACCGGGAATTATTTAGATGGTACTGAAATTGGGAAAAAAGGCAAGCCTTATACCAAACGGACCGGCTTCTGTTTGGAGACACAGCATTTCCCTGATTCCCCAAATAAACCTGAATTCCCGTCAACACTGTTAAAACCGGGCGAAACATTACATTCAACAACTATCTATAAATTCTCGGTAAAAGACTAACCGGGTTTTGAATCACCGTATTTCATTTGGGGGCCTATAAAAATTACAAAACCAATTTTTATAGGCCTTCATTTTTTTTAACCTTTTCAGGGAAGATCAAACTAAAAACCACCGCCATAACAAATGCCAGCATATAACTTGCTAAACGCTCGGAAATACCTGTAGGCCCGGCCAGGAATGTTTTCCAGGCCACTGCCGAAATAGTCCCTGTTATCAAACTTGCAAATACCCCGGCACGCGAAAAGCGTTTCCAGAAAATAAGTAACACAATAGCCGGCCCAAAAGATGCCCCTATCCCACTCCATGCATAAGATACAAGCTCGTAAACCGTTTCTTTCATGGTGATTGCCAACAGAAATGCGATCAAGCCTACCAAAAGAGTCAACAATTTATTCAGCAGGAGCATCTTTTTTTCCCGTATCTTCTTTTTGGATAGCTGGGTGTAAATATCTTCGGTCATCGAAGATGAAACTACCATTAATTGCGACGATGCTGTTGACATCATAGCCGATACAGCCCCGGAAAGCAATACCCCTGCAAGGATAGGGCTTAATAAACTCATAACCATCAGGGGCATGATCTTTTCTGAGTCCCGGGCTATGCTTGCGGCCGAGCTTCCCAGTGCTCCTGCCTGTACCAGCTGGTACCCGATTATCCCAATCATAAAAGCACCTATATAGGCAAGCAATGTCCAGGTTACCGCCAACCAGGATGCCTGGCGCGTTTCTTTTTGATTACGCATAGCCATCATCCGTATGATCAGTTGTGGCTGCCCCGTATAACCAAATGCCCAGCTCAGCCCGTTGATAATCAACAACCACCCGGTAACCGATTTCACTTCGTTATTATTTAAAGGGATAGTATAGCTGGCATCTGATATAAACTGCGCAACATCAATATTGAGTGAAGCAGCAACCATTAGCGCAATGATAGGAAGTGCGACACAGGTAAACACCATTAAAATTGCCTGGAAAGCATCGGTTGCCACAACAGTAATAAACCCGCCCAGCATGGTGTAAACAGTTACCAGTGCCGAGCCTATGACCATGCCCCAGAATGGGTTGATGTTAAAAATATCATTAAATATTTTACCTGCCCCGCTGAATTGGGCTGCAATATAAAGCATAAAGAAAAACACCACGATAACCGATGAAAGCAGCCCGATACTTTTGTTCGTACCCGAAAAAGTACCTGAAAAAAGCCCGGGCACGGTAAGTGCATCTGTTTTCACCGTAATGCGCTGTAATGGCCGGGCAAGGAAAACCCATAAAAAAAGGATTCCCGCCACGCACCCCAGGGCAACCCAAATGGCTGCCATCCCTTCGGCATACGCATGGCCGGTAAGCCCTAACAGCAGCCACGCCGATTCACCCGTAGCCCGCTCGGACAATGCCAGCGAAAAACCTGATATCTTTTTCCCTCCCAATACAAAATCACGGTTGGTTTTTGAACGCCTGGCAGAATAGGCAACAATTAGTATTAAAACAACAAGGTAAGCTATAAAAACTGTGATCATAATTATACTGTTATGTTAATCGGAAAATAAAGATAATAATTACAATCAATTTTATGATGGAATCATCAACATTGTGAATGGGGAATGGGAATCTCACCGTCCGGCAAGGATTATCAATTTTTAACTCATCCCAATACCAACCAGCAACATACTTCTATTATCTTTGTTTTTTTATTGAAAACATTCACTATGCACGAAGTACTTTTTTATGTAATTATTGGGATAATTGTTGCCGAATATTTGTTTGAACGTTACCTCGACTACCTGAATACCACCCGGTGGAGTGACAAAATACCAGATGAGGTAAAAGGGATTTACGATGAGGAGAAATACAAAAAACAACAGGCTTACCAACGCGAAAACCATCGTTTTGGGACACTGGCCGGCGGCTTCAATTTCCTGTTGGTTTTAGGTATGTTTGTCTTTTATGGCTTTGCCCTGGTCAACGATTGGGCCTACAGTTACACCAATCAGCCAATCCTAACGGCATTTATCTTTTTCGGGGTACTCATGCTGGCTTCCGATGTTTTAAATACCCCCTTTTCAATTTATGAGACATTCGTAATCGAGGAGAAATACGGTTTTAATAAAACTACGCCAAAAACATTCGTACTGGACAAAATAAAAGGTTGGGTTTTAGGTGCCATCATCGGAGGAGGGCTGCTTGCCCTGATAATCTGGATTTACCAGAAAACACAAAATATGTTTTGGATTTATGCATGGGCCGTGGTCGCTGTTTTTTCCATTTTTATGGCAATGTTCTATTCCAACCTTATAGTGCCGTTATTCAACAAACAGACACCTCTGGAAGAAGGCGAACTGCGTAATGCCATCAAAGCATTTGCCGATAAAGTAGGGTTTAAACTGGACAATATTTTTGTTATCAACGGGTCGAAACGTTCGACTAAAGCCAATGCCTATTTTACCGGGCTGGGGGCAAAAAAGCGTATTGTGCTTTACGACACATTGATCAACGACCTGGAAATACCTGAATTAGTAGCTGTTTTAGCGCACGAAATAGGGCATTACAAAAAGAAGCATGTTTACCAGGGATTAATTATTACTCTTATTCAAACCGGGTTTGTGCTGTATATTTTTTCTTTGCTTATCAACAATGTACACCTAAGCAGGGCACTGGGAGTAGAAGAGCCGAATTTCCATATCGGGCTGGTGGCATTTGGGATACTCTATACCCCTATTTCGTTTATTTTAGGGATATTTATGAATATATTGTCGCGTAAAAACGAATACCAGGCAGATACCTTTGCAGCAGTGAATTACCAACCTGAAGCATTGGCATCCGCGCTGAAGAAATTATCGGTAAATAACTTAAGCAATCTGACACCACACCCCGCTTATGTATATTTTCATTACTCGCACCCAACACTATTACAACGGCTGTCTCATCTGAAAAAATATTAAAGAAAAAAATGAAGGCTGAAATTATTACCATAGGCGATGAAATTTTAATCGGGCAGATAATCGATACCAATTCGGCATGGATAGCAAAACAATTTAACCGTGCGGGTATTGAGATTTACCAGGTTACCTCTGTCCACGATGACCCACTGCACATTACAGAAGCATTAAAAAAAGCTGAAGAAAAGGTCGACCTGGTGATTATAACGGGAGGGTTAGGCCCTACTAAAGACGACATCACCAAAAATACCCTGTGTAAATATTTTGGCACAAAACTGGTTTTTCATGAGCCCACATTTGAAAAAATAAAAAAAAGGTTTGCCAACAGGAATATCAGCATGAACAAATTGAACCGCGACCAGGCTTTGTTGCCAGAATCTTGTACAATTTTACCAAACAGTGCAGGGACAGCTCCAGGGATGTGGTTCGAAAAAGGCGGTACGATAATTGTCTCTGTACCCGGTGTCCCGTTTGAGATGAAACAACTGGTTACCAATGAGATACTACCCCGGCTGCGGGGAAACGGGAAGTTAAAAGCCATTTACCACAAAACAGTATTGACACAAGGGCTTCCTGAATCGATGCTGGCCGAGAAACTGGCCGAATGGGAAGACAACCTTCCCGGGTATATCAAGTTGGCCTACCTTCCAAACCCAATGGCAGTGAGGTTAAGGCTAAGTGCAATTGGCGATGATGAAAAAATGCTTCGTGAAAGTGTCGAAGAAAAAATAAAAGAGCTGCAACAACTGATCCCCGAAAATATATACGGCTACGATGACGACCAGCTTGCAGGAGTTATCGGGAAACTGCTTATAAAAAAGAATGCTTCGTTGGCTATTGCCGAAAGCTGCACAGGCGGCTATATTTCGCACCTGATTACTTCGATCCCGGGCTGTTCGGCCTATTACAAAGGGTCGGTTACAGCATATTCAAACGAGGTGAAAGAAAATATACTTGGAGTAAGCCCCAATACGTTAGAGAAATATGGGGCTGTGAGCAAACAGGTAGCCATAGAGATGGCTTTGGGTGTAAAGAAAGCCCTGAATACGGATTATGCCGTGGCAACAACAGGTATTGCCGGGCCGGGTGGCGGAACAGAAGAGAAACCCGTAGGGACAGTGTGGATAGCTGTTGCAAGCCCAACAAAAACGGCAGCTGAAAAATATGTGTTCGGTGGCAACCGCGAAAGAAATATTATCCGGTCAGCCCAAACCGCATTGCAGCTTTTGCGTAAGCTGGTTTTAAAAGAATAAAAAGTTGCGAGTATGCAAAAATTTAAAATCCAATACCGACCATCATGAAAAAAATAATTATCACCCTGCTAATAATTATTGCGGTTTTGTTTGCAGCGATTCTGGCAATTCCGGTAATTTTTAAAGGCCCATTATTAGAAAAGACAAAGGCAACCATAAATAACGAAATTAATGCAACGGCCGGATTCTCAGAGTTTAACCTTTCGTTACTTAAATCATTCCCGAGGGTAAGTATCGAATTAAAAGACGTGTACATAGCCGGAATTGATGAGTTTGAAAACGATACTCTGTTGAAAATACCGTCATTAAGGTCGCAAATAAGCCTGTTTTCTTTATTTAGCCCGGCAGATATTAATATTGAAGAGGTTATTCTGGATAGGCCTACCCTTGCATTGAAAGTAAACAACAACGGCAAAGCCAATTGGGATATCTCCAAAAAAGCTGATGCACCACAGGAAGCAGCCCCTGAAAAGGACAATGCGGAAGAAACTGGGACATTCAAATTATTTCTGGAGAAAGTGGTAATCAACAATGCCGATATTATTTACGATGACCGCCCGATTGATATGGTACTGGTATTTAAGCGGGCAAATTTTAACCTGTCGGGAAATATGTATGGCACTGCTACAGAGTTAAACTCGACTGGCGAGGTAGAACAGTTTTCGTTAACCTACGACTCGGTTGCCTACATTTCAAAAACAACCCTAAAAGCTAATTCTATTTTAAGAATCGACTACAAGCCTATGGGTATCAGGCTTATTAAGAATGAGTTGTGGGTAAATCAGTTGCCTCTGGAAATTTCAGGCAGCATACAAATGCCCAACGACAGCATGTCTTTCAACCTGGAATTTGCGTCTAAAACATCGGGGTTGAACGATTTCCTGGCCCTGGTACCGCCAGGTTATTCACCGTACCTGAAAGGACTGCAGGCAAGTGGCACAGCATCACTGACGGGTTTCTTTAAAGGGTACTATTTTGATAAAAATTATCCGGCATTAACTATTGCCTTGAAAGTAGGGGACGGCCGGTTAAAATATGCCCAACTCCCCGAAGAGGTAAAAAATATCAGAGCCGATATAAAAGTTGAAAAACCACAGGGCAGCTTCGGTTTGACAACCGTAAAGATTAATGAAGCACACAGTGAAATAAAAAACAACCCGATAGATTTAACACTGGCTCTGGGCAACTTAATGAGCGACATACATTTTGAAGGCGCATTGGTTGGCAAAGTAAATTTCAGCCACCTGAAAAATGCGTTGCCCATGGACAGTGTCGACATTGCCGGGGTAATTGATGCAAATCTCAGGGTTAACGGGAATTATTCAGACATTGAGAACAGCCATTACGATAAAATCACCTCCAACGGGGTCGTTTTCCTAACCGGTTTCAGCTATTCGAGCCCGGAACTGACGCAGGTGTTAAAAATCCCCCGTGGGCAACTTGATTTTTCACCTACAGAGATTAACCTTTCACAATTTGACATGCAAATCGGAACCAGCGACTTTAACCTTGCCGGAGGGATATCGAACTACCTGGGATACCTTTTCGAGGAAGGGGTATTGAAAGGCAACCTTCAACTAAAATCACGATTTGTAAACCTGAATGAGTTAATGGCACTGGAAGCAGTTGAAAAAGCCCCCCCCGCAAATAAAGAAAACCATGAATCGGAAGGACCTCAAGGCAGGGAAGCCACCGAAGCAAAAGTATTAGCCTTTGATATTCCGGGGAATGTGGATATGGTTTTTTCTTCATCGATCGAAAAAGCTGTCCTCGACCGGTTGCCCATCACCAATGTCAACGGGCTGATTACGGTAAAAGGCGGCAAGTTAAACCTCAATGGGTTAAAGATGGAGATGTTGGATGGAGAGTTAAAACTGACCGGGTCGTATAAAAACACCCCGCAAAACCAGCCATTATTCGATTTTGCATTTAATATCCTGGATTTCAATATCCCTTATGCTTACCGTTCACTAACCGGGATTAGGAAGATATTGCCTGTAGCCGGGCATAGCCAGGGGGAATTCAGCTCCAACTTTACAATGAAAGGGCAGTTAAGCCCCGGGTTGAAACTCATTGCCCCAACCATTGATGGGAATGGGATCTTTAGCATCCGGAATATGCAAATTATCGATTCGCCAACTTTTAAGCAGCTCAAAGGTATTCTGAAAAAAGAGAAGCTGAACAACGTAAAAGTTGATGATTTTTCTGCTAATTTCTCAATCGACAAAGGGAACTTGCTGCTGAAACCGTTTAGGACAAAAGTGGCAGGGCAGGAAACAACCGTTTACGGAAGCCTGAATACCAGCAACCTTGTGGATATGAAACTAGATTTTATCGTGAAGCGTGAAGCTTTTGGCGAGGACATTCAAAATATCCTGGGCATCCTGCCAGGGCAGGAAAGGATCAAAACCGTACCGGCTTCGGTTACAATCAAAGGGCCTGTTGGCAAAACCAAAGTAAAACTGGACCTGAGCCAGGCACGGAATAAAATAATGGCGGAAATAAAAAGGTCTACCAAAGAAGACCTTCAAAAGTCGTTTAAACGATTGGGCGATGAACTGAAGAAATTCTTTAAATAAGCCCTGCCCTCTCTAACCCCAATGTTATTTTTTCAGGCAATTCACCCATGGCTGCCTGGCTTTAGGAGCACTTTAATTTTTGTTTACTAATTTCATGGAAATTTTGAGTGAGGCATGGGTGAAATAAAACTGATTGCAACCGATTTGGATGGTACGTTCCTGAGAAGCGACCGGTCGATTAGCAAAGAAAATATTGAAGCTTTGCAGTTGTTGGGCACTAAACATATCACACGGGTAATTGCCACCGGGCGCAACCTGAAAAAAGTAATGGACGTAATACCTTCCGGCGTACCTTTCGATTATATAGTCTTTTCCTCGGGAGCCGGTATTTATGACTGCAAAGGCAAAAAGCACATTTACAGACGGAATATATCCCCGGAAACATCCAATGGGATTATTAAATTATTGGCTGGCGAAGGTATCAACTTCAATGCCTTTATGCCAGTCCCGGAGAATTCATATTTTTGGTACCACAGGGGCAACGAGGTATGTGAGGAGTTTGAACGCTATCTCGAATACAACGATGGGTATGCCTCTTCATTACCCAACGATAAAAATGCCGAATCGGGGCTTAGCCAGTTTCTGGTTATCTTCCCCAATGATGAATCGTTGTTTAACCAATTAAAAACAAAAGTGGAAAACCTGTTCCCCGAGGTCAGGGCTATAAGGGCAACCTCACCATTGGGTACAGGCTACATCTGGATGGAACTCTTCCACAAAGACGTATCAAAAGGGAACGGCATTGCACACCTGTGCGAAATCATTGGGGTACACCCTGGCCAGACCATGGGTATCGGCAATGACTACAACGACCTCGACCTGCTAAATTTTACCAACTATTCGTATCTGGTAGAAAATGCACCCGAAGAATTGAAACCCCATTTTGAGAATGCCCCTTCTAACGAAAACCACGCTTTTTCAATCATAGTAAAGAGGTTGCTGGGGGTTTCATAACCGGATACCGGGCACCTGCCACTCATTAACCATTTTTACAAGTCTAAAACACCCAATACCGGCACTACTCAGCAGGTGACTTCGAGTCACCTGCTGAGTATGAAAACTGCCTATGAAACCCTCTTGCCAGCACTTCAAAATAATATCTCATTTGTCCGTACATTGTTGTACCTTAGTAGGATGAAAACAAGGACTTTCGCGATAGGGGATATTCATGGCTGTTTTGATTCATTTCATAAGTTAGTTGAACACAAAATTGAACTGAAAAAGAACGAAAAACTCATTTTGCTTGGTGACTATATTGACAGAGGGGCACAAAGCAAAGCCGTTATCGATTACATTATGGAATTGCGAAACAGGGGGTTTGATATTACCCCACTGATGGGAAACCATGAATCAATGTTGCTTGATGCTTTTGACAATAATATGTTTTTAGCACAATGGATTATTAATGGTGCCACAGAAACATTAAAGAGTTTTAGAATTAACTCAATAAATGAACTCAACCAAACCTATATTGATTTTTTCAGGAGCTTAAAATTTTATCATTCTTTTGAAAACTTCTTATTTGTCCATGCAGGATTTAATGACAGGGCAGATAACCCATTCGAAGACAAATACCAGATGATCTGGGAGTGCCAGGAAAAATACATGCACCCGGCACTTATTGACAAAACTATTATTCACGGACACCGTCCTGTTACTGTCACTACCTGTAAAGAAATTATCCAGGCCAATCAGCAGGTTATAAATATTGATACAGGATGCGTGTATGCCGATAAGGTTGGTTATGGGCATCTATCTGCAATAGAGGTATACACAAAAGAGCTTTTTTCAGTATAGGGGTTATAAAAAATATACGTAGGCAATAATTTAAACAGTCTCTAACAAAAAACAAAAGGTAAAAAATGAAAATGACAGCATTAATAACAGGTGCATCCAGTGGCATTGGTTTAGAACTGGCAAAAATACACGCTTCAAAAGGAGATAATGTGGTGTTGATTGCAAGAAATATATCCAAACTGGATGAATTGAAATCAGAATTAGAGGAAAAGTATAATATATCAGTCCATACGATTGGGAAGGACCTGTCTTTACATAATTCCGCACAACAGGTTTATGATGAAACAACCAGGCAAAATATTCAAATAGATTACCTGGTGAATAATGCAGGGTTTGGCGACTATGGAAATTTTTACGAAACAAGCCTGGATAAAGAATTACAAATGATTAATCTTAACATTATAGCTTTGACCCAACTGTGTAAGCTGTATTTAAAAGACATGATAAAACGTGGAAGCGGAAAGATAATGAATGTCGCATCTACAGCTGCCTTCCAACCCGGGCCAGGCATGGCGGTATATTTTGCAACAAAAGCGTATGTATTGCACTTTTCCGAAGCAATAGGAAATGAAGTAGGCGATAAAGGGGTAACTGTAACTGCATTGTGCCCGGGCCCGACAATAAGCGGATTCCAGGCTGCCGCTGCTATGGAAGAAAGTAATTTGGTAAAAGGTAAAAAATTACCCGGTTCAAAAGAGGTTGCAGAATACGGGTATAAAGCAATGATGAAAGGTAAAGCTGTTGCTATACATGGGATAAAAAATTACCTGTTAGCAAATGCTGTCAGGTTTGCCCCAAGGGCTCTGGTTGTAAAAATGGTGAGGGGGATGCAAAGTAAAGCTGACTGATTTGGCACAAACAAAATTATTTCCCTTTTGCGGACAATCTCACTACCAAATCCTCCCTGTTTTGTGCAATGGGTCACCCAAAATTCAATTTTTTTAACCATAAGTTGCTGATTATCAATGGTGCATTTTTGATGCGTTCACATCGCGCACAAAACGGGAAACAGGATTGCTTACCAGTCCCATCCCTAATTCCCTTACCTTGTTATCTAATTCAAAACCCTCGCAGGTCATATCTATTTTACAAAATACTAATATTTAAAATTTAGAATTTTATATCTCCACCTACTTTTTCAATTGAGCCGTAGGCAGGTTTTTAGCTTATTATGTGTTTATTATAATAACTCCCAAAAATAATATTCAGGCAGCTTTTGAGGCAGGGTTGTTTATTCTTAGGGATTATTTCACAGGGCCAATATCCTGGACGCAACGGCAGGAGCCGGCATCTTTTTTTGGATTCCCATTGCGGAATACTTTTGAATTATACCAATATAAGTAGCGGGTCCATGCCTCGTCCTCACCGGCATCTGTTGACGACCACCAGAAGCCGAACCTGTCGACGTAGTCGAACGAACCATCAATGGCACGGTAGCCCGCAGGGATAGCGTTAAATCCGCTGCTGTTGGTACCATTGGCTTCGGTCCATCCTTTTTTACTCTTCAATGCTTTTCCTGCTTCCAGATACCCTCCAAATTTGTTTACCAACATTTCCCACTCATTGTCAGAAGGGAGGTGCCATCCTTTTGGGCAGGCTTTCATTGCTGCCTCCCAGGTGTATAATAAGCCTATTTTAGCCCTGAGTTCCTCCTTATTATCATATACATAGCTGCCCGGCATTTTATAATTTAAATTTTCTGCCATCCAGGTAACCGGTGTATCCAAAAGCACATTGTCATAACTTACCGTTTTGTAGGCCTGCCCATCTCTTGGGTCGGCCATGGTGCCCATGGTTTGGGCATGGCTTGTTTGCCAGGTGAATAATAGCAGTAATAAAAGTATTCCGGCAGATGCCATAAGTTTTATGAATTGTTTCATTTTCATCTATCTATGATTTTTAAAATGGTTATTTGTAAATCATCAATAAGGCAATTAATATTTTGACATTTCATATCCTAACCCTTATACATCCCCAATATTTTCAATGCATTTTTGTTATATACTTTTTCCAGGACTTCATCGGGAAGGTAAATGCCGTAGATCATCCAACGGCCCTGAATAAAGAGCCCCCCTGCGGGGTCAAAGTACTCATCATCAGTTTCAAGAAAACGATAATAGATTTGGTACAATTCAGCATTTGGAGGAGTATCTGTCCCGAACAATATACGGTCCTGATATTTAATAAAGAATTTCCGTGCCGAATAGGGTTGCCTGCCCAAATCACTGATACGGGCATCTATATCCACATAAAAGTTCGGATATACATCCAGCCAATTGGCTATTGTATGTAATTCTTCTGGCATTGTTCCCATGTGGGCACCAATAAAAATGGTATTTGGATGTCTTGCAATTACCCTGTTACGTTGAGCAAGTATCTCATCCTTAGAAGGGAATTCATCTCCAAAGAATGACCAATCAGGGTGTGCTCCCAGCTCATCATACCGTTCGTTATATTTGTCAACCGGAGTAAAAAATGCTTTTGGGTCAGAAACATGAATCTCTACCGGAATACCAAGTTCTCCACATTTTGCCCAGATAGGATCAATACGTGGATCATCCACTGGTATAATTTTCCCACTCTTATCTTTTAAGGATAAACCCAGGTATTTCGCTATTTTAACTCCTCTCACTCCCATCTTAACGGCTTTTTCAAGCTTTTCGGCTTCTTTTTCACCATAATTTGGCTCATCAATATTGCTGAAGTCAGGCCGGAAAAAAACAAGAAACCTGTCCTTAGAAACAGATTGTGATACTTTCAGGTGCTTTATGTAATAATCATCTTTTGATTTGCCATCGAGGCTTACACATTTCCAGACACCCGCTTTATCCATTTCTTCAAGATACTTTTCTGTATTGTCCAGATTCCCGAGGTGATTGTGAATGTCGATTACAGGATATTTAGGCTTAAGCACCTTAGTCTCTTTGACCACCAATTGGCTTTTAGGATGCCAATCCAAAAGTTTTAGATTGCCGTTTTGTGCATTTAAAAATAAGGGCATAAAAAAGAATGCCACGCAAATAGATAGTTTAAATAGTTTTGACATATTTATTTATTTATAAGAACAAAGATTAAATCGGGTATTTCAGCATACAATTCATTTTCGCCACATCAAGTACTATTATTCTTCACCGGGTAAACGAGGCCCATAATGTGGGAGCATTTGCCCTGCTTCATAGGCTCCGCAATCAGGGGCATTACCCAGGTAATCATCATTAATATTGTTAATGCGTACTGCTACATCTACTACCCTGGAACCCGGCAATGGCCTTAAGTCCGGCACATCTCTCTCCGGCACCGGTGGATCTGGGAATTCTACATTACTAAAGACCTTGTCAAGTTTAATCCGTTCAATACCATGTTTTTCTACTTCCGCAAACGGCTTGTTACCAATTTTTGCTATATACGGCACCTTGTAAACCCCTACGGCGTCATAGTCGAAACTACTGTGCCTTCCCGGGATTACTATATCAGCAGCATAAGGGTTGCCAGCCCCATAACTACCCCATTCCACATCTCCCGTTGGCCCGCCGATTGCAAGGTTGTTCCGGAAATAGGCATAATCAATGGGGGCACTACCTCCTAATCCTGTCCCGACTTTAATAACCGTATTGTGTAAAATAACATCGCCCTGGCTAATACGATTTAGTTTAAAAGCCGCCTTATAAGTAATATTATACATAACATTCCGGATAAAATAGGTGGGGCCACCCAGGCCAGGCTGTGAACTAAGGCCAACAAAGCAATTAGTAAGTCTGTTTTTGAAGATGCGGCAATTAGAAAAACAAAAATCTGCCTCTATACCATCATCAGCCGCTATTGAAATATCATTATTATATATATCTATACACGTTTGATTTCTGACATGCCTGTCTTCCATGGTAGAGATATTATCCCTGAAACCAACGACTCTATTAAAACAGATCACATTCCCGGGGCCTGTCATTTCAATCCCTTCACCAATATTTTTACCTCCCGGGCCCATGGACTCAGGCTTCCACTTAACTGTACCCGTAACCACATTATCGCTGATATAACAATTTGTTGCACCTGGCAAATAGGCCACGATTCCATAAACTGCATCAATAATACAGTGCCTGACGACACAATTTTCTGCACCATTCAATTGAACGCCTATGCCTCTGTTTGAAAGATTATTAACATGAAGCCCTTCGATATATACCCATTTCCTGTTCTGAAGGTCAATGTACCTGAATGTAGCAATCCCATTTTTACATCGGTAAACAACAGGCCTGCCCTTTGTGCCACTTCTTGTTTTTAACGTGTCATAATTACCGGGGGCTATCTCAATGATTTCTGCGTTTTTACCAATCCGGGGGACAGGCCTTGTCCGTGCTTCCAACCTTCTTTCCCCTGAACCCCCATCCGGGTCTTTTAAGTTTAATTTAATCTCGTATATAGTATTCGGATTTAAATCAAATATACTACCCGAGTGTTTATTCTTCCATGAGAAGCCGGCATTCGCCCCTGCAGGCACGCGTCGCAACGGCATACCCTGCCGCCAAATATCTTCCCCTTTTTCCCGAAACTGTACCGTCACTGTTCCATTTAGGTTATCATCTCCTTTTATGTACCACTCGACAGCTAAATTCAGCAGTGTAGGATATGGCGACTCAACCTTTCCCGGAATGGTATTGTTTTGGGCAAAAGCCGAATAACCGAAAATGGCCATAAATAAAAAATAAAAAACAATACGTAAGAAACTACTCAAGGTACAGGTACTTTTTAATATACAATTCAACATAGTTATATAACTTAATATACATAGATAAGTCAGGATAGAATCCTTCTGACAGCCCTCTTTTTCCCTAATTATCTTATATTTTTATAAATATACGTTTCCGATACATGGCCCAACCTAGCAGCCAACAAATAACCCCAAAAGACAGGGCGTATAATAATGACCCGTTAAAATTCCCTGCAAGGGGTTGGAAAAAGTGGGTATATAACCATTCCATCAGTGGGATCATATCTCCTGATGGTGATTTGACAATTTTTGATTGTAACGTAATCGATAAAACTTCTGAAAAAACATATAGAAAAAGTGGGTTCATCCCAAAAACCTTTAACGGGTGCGTCCATTTCTTGTAGCCTTTTATATCAATAACCCAAAGGAAAACCCCAAGTAACACCATTGCAAGGCCTGCGGTATAAATAACGTACGAACTGGTCCATAAAAGTTTATTAATGGGGAAAATAAGCCCCCATAGTTTCCCAAGGATTACCCCTGAAACCCCGTAAGCCAGGAGTTTCTTCACGGCAGCAGGGTGGTCTTTGGTTT
>JAADGO010000238.1 GCA_013152355.1 Chlorobiota bacterium | reverse complement strand
ATGTTTTTACTTCATTAAAGCCCTGATAACCAAATCAAAATTGAAGCGTTGTTATGATGGTTGATCTTTGTGTCTTGAAAGCCTGTGGAAAAAGTCAATGCTCTTTCCACAGGTTTTATGGTTCATTGCTTCTGAATATCGATGGTCAGCGCCTGCACATTGAGCGTGAGCAAGTACGTGCCGGCATCACCGGCAGCAATAGACCATTTACTGTCATCCGGGTCACCACCTTTGTGCAGGTACATTTTTGTCGGATCGGTCGGATCACGCATGTACATGTTTTGGCCCCAGTCGCCATTTCTGTTTACCGGGAACTTAAACTCCCCTTCAACCAGTTTGCCATGGTAGGTGAAAATGTACCATTTATTTGGATCCTGTGTTAGTTCGATGGCATTGCCAATATTCCATCCGATGGGTGTTGCAGAGCCTACAATGAAGAGTCTGAACGGCTCGATGGTGATGGTCTTCTTCGACAAATCAAGCATCACATGGTACCAGTTCTCCTTGTATATTTTCCATTTGTTATCGTCCGGGTCACCACCTTTATGCAGGTAAGCTTTCGTTGAGTCGGACGGATCACGCATGTACATATCCTGTTGCCAGTCTGCATTCCGGTTCACCGGTATTTTAAATTCACCGGGCGTCAGTACGCCATCATAGGTGAACTGGAACAGGTTATCCGGATTCTGTACCATCGGTGTAGCATTGCCAATATCCCAA
Source organism: Chlorobiota bacterium (assembly GCA_013152355.1). GTDB lineage: Bacteria > Bacteroidota > Bacteroidia > Bacteroidales > Prolixibacteraceae > JABMQB01. Next base: position 5,124 of record JAADGO010000238.1, on the reverse strand, counting down.
CCATTGGGTGTTGCATCGCCTACCATGTAAAGAATATTATAAGGAGGCCCGGGCAGTTTTGTTATGCTTATGGTCAGGTCAACGAGATTCAGTTTGATAATGTAAATTCCGGCTTCGCTGATGGCGAATTTAACATCAGGTTGTGCTTCGTCGGTACGATAAACCAACGTATTGTCGTTCTCCCCCTTCTGATAGGAAGGCAAAAGAGACCCAAGGGTGGTGATAAATTTCAGCTCTCCCGTTTTCAGTGTCCCCTGATAAGTAAAAGTAGTCGGGTCGTCTGAATCGGGTGTAAGTGCTATTGCATTATTAGCATCCCAGCCATTAGGAGAAGCATCCCCGATAAGATAAAGCGTACGGGAAACTGGTTCATAAGGTGTAACTGAAAATGTCACTACTTTAGAGGTAACATTAGTTTTCGGTGAGGAATGAACAGTTGCAATTACACGGGCTTCAATCTTAGATTGAACCTTTGGCTGAAAGCTAAAATAGTTCAGCAGGCTTTCGTTGAGTTCGGACACTTTAAAACTTTTTTCATAAACGGCTTTACCCATATCAAAAGCAAGAGGATTGGCAAAATTATTTCCCTGTTTATCTAACTGAAGAACATAAGATATTGATGCTCCGGTTCCATTATTTGTTCCGGTAGTCCAGCTGAGGGTAAGTGCATTATTACTGTCATCTTTTTGGTTCAATACAATTGTTGCCTCTGAAGTCGTAATTGCCAGGTCGCCTGCCATGACAATATTGGTTTTTTCATCTTTTTGGCATGAAGATAGCATTGCTAAGGAGCTGACCAACAAGAGAAAGATAATTCTCCTGGCAACTGATTTTGTCAATGGATTCCCCGAAGCAGAAGCATGAAATATATTTATTCTTTTCATTTTTTTTCGTTTTTTTCTTGTGAAACTGATACGAAATATTCGGTTTGTTAATATCCCGGATTTTGGGTAAGGTTTGGGTTTGCATCGATTGCCTTTTGCGGGATAGGAAACAGGAGGAATTTCTTACTCATGTTTGATTTTCCGATAGCGTGCAGAAAATCAATTGCGTACTGGCCATTATTTACCCGGATCAGGTCGAACCACCGTTGACCTTCAAAGGCCAACTCCATCCTGCGTTCGTGCAGTACTTTCATACGAAATACCTCTTTTGTCAGTCCACCTGAAACATTTGGTAATCCCGCCCTGTTTCTAACTTCATCCAGAGGAATCTCTGCTTCTGATGTTCTTCCGAGTTCATTCAGGGCTTCAGCCTTCATAAGTAACACATCGGCATACCTTAGCACCGGAAAATCCATTGGGCTATTATCATATGATGACGATATTGATTTCGGCACGAGGAATTTGCGCAGATTATAACCGGTAAGGGAATACGACTTTTGGTAATCTTTCCCGGCAAATGAAGGACCTCCCTCATAAAGAACCGTTACATCTTTACGCAAATCTCCCGGCTCATACGAATCCATAAATTCTTGTGTGGGTTGGTCCCAACCCCAGCCACCTGCTACCATATCCGAACCACGAGGGCCGGTAAATGTGCTCAACCAGGAGGCTTGATTTTCATTTGACCAGAAATTATAACCGGCATCGCCCGTGTATTGGATTTCGAAGAGCGACTCTATGGAATTTTTTTGTGTAGGGTCAAAGTTATCAGCGTAAGAAGGATCGAGAGCAAATCCCAAAGCTTTTACCGAATTACAAAGATCAACGGTTTTCTGCCAATCACCCAGTGTCAAATACACCTTGGCAAGCATCCCTTCTGCTGCACCTTTGCCGGCGCGTCCTACATCGGAGCCGGTGTAGGTACTCCTCGCAGGAAGTAAGTCTGCCGCCTTTTGGAAGTCCAAAATTATCTCATTGTAAACATCGGTTTTAGATGCTCGTTTCGGTCGCAGGTCATCCCCCGGATTTACCGGCTTGATGATTAAAGGTACACCTCCAAAGAAGCGGACAAGAATGAAGTAATAAAGGCCCCTTAGAAAGTGGGCTTCGCCCAATATGCGGTTTTTCAGTGCTTCATTAATATCCATGGAGGGAACTTTCTCCAGGATAATGTTGGTACGTAGTATTCCCGGCCACGGACCGCGCCAGAGGTCAAGGACACCCGGATTATCTGGTGTTGTTACAAAATTAGCCTCGTTGGTGGTTTCGATGCCATCAGAACCACCGCCGGCTCCAACAATACTGTTTCCGGCCATGATATCGGTAGTCCACATACGCATATTGTACAATTTGGGCCATTGCAATGGTTGATAAGCACCATTGATGGCTGAAATTGCATCGTCTTTGGTTTTGAAGAAATTGGCTGTATTTACGGAGTATTCCGGTGATTTGACAAGGAAGTCTTTGTTACATCCTGAGAGCAGGACAATCGTGAGTATGGCTATGAAAAATGGTTTGAGTTTCATCATTTCTATTTTTATGGTTAGAAAATAAGGTTAACACCAAAACTATAAGTACTTGAAACAGGGTACACATTGTTGTCAATTCCACTGCTGCCGACTTCAGGGTCGAAACCGGAGTATCTGGTTAATGTGTATAAGTTTACTACCGAAACAAAAACCCTTATCTTATTCAGATTCGCATGTTTGGCAAGCCGTTCCGGAAATGTATAGCCGAAAATTAAATTCTTAATTCTCAGATAAGAGCCATCCTCAATATATCTGTCCGAAGGACGGGTGTTGTTGTTAGGGTCACCAAAAATTGCCCGGGGCATCGAATTGCTTGTTCCCGGGCCTGTCCATCTGTTTAGCGTTGCAGTGGTCTGGTTCTGGGCAACGGACATGGCTTCGCTCCATATCCTGTTGGCATTGAGTATTTTATTTCCTGCCACACCCTGAAGAAAAATACTCAGGTCAAAACCTTTGTAAGCAAATGAATTGTTCAGTGAAAAAATGAACCGGGGATTCGGGTTGCCAAGAAACACACGATCCTTATCATTTATAACACCATCGTTGTTCACATCTTTGTAGCGGATATCGCCCGGCGAGGTACGGTTGTAAGGATCATTACCGGGAACCTGTACAGCATGGTTGTCCACCTCTGCCTGCGTCTGAAAAATGCCATCGGTAAGATAACCGTAGAACTCATTTATCGGGTAACCAGCCTGTATAAGAGCAAGGTTATAATTTAACCCGATGCTTCCGCTTGTCATTGGAATCGTGTCGTTAATACTCTTAACCGTATTTCTGTTGTAGGAAAAGTTAAGGGTTGTATTCCAAATAAATTTCTTAATCATATTCCTTGAAGTTATGGAAATTTCAACTCCTTTGTTTTCCATTTTTCCGGCATTGATGGAAGGTACATACACATCGGAATATCCGGTTGTAACAGGGACTACCATTGGCACGAGCATTTTGTCGGTGATTTTAATGTATCCGTCAAGAGCAACAATTATCCGCTGGTTGAATAATCCAGCATCAATTCCAATGTTTGCCTGTTTTTGTTCTTCCCACTGAACATAAGGGTTTGGCATGATACGGGGAACCACGGCGGCAACAATATTATTGTTAAAATTGTATTTGATGGTTTGAAGTGCTGATGCAAACGAATAGTTGCCTATATTCTGGTTTCCGGTAATACCAAAGCCTGCACGGATTTTCATGTTGCTGATAAAGCTAAGTGATTTCATGAATTTTTCTTCAGAAATTCGCCAGGCTACACTTACCGATGGAAAAACGCCCCATTTGTTGCCTTTACCAAAACGTGACGACCCATCACGACGAACTGTGGCCGTTATTAAATACCTGTTGGCATAGGAATAGTTTACACGCCCCATATATGAAAATAATGACCAGGAACTCATACTGCCTCCGACAGTGGGCTGCTGCGTGCCATTGTCCATTTGTTGTGTCAGGTTGCTGGCAAAACTCTGAACAGATCCATTCAGGAAATTGTATTGATTTTCCTGAGCACTGGTGCCTGCCATTAACGTAAACATATTTTTACCAATTGATTTCACATAGGTAAAAGTATTGTCCCAAACCCAGGTAAGGTTTTTATTGTATTGCTCGGAAAGGAAGGAGTTGTCGTTTATACTTGAGTCCCAATGGTAAGCGGGAGCCCAGGTACGGCTATCCCAAAAATTTGCCTGAAGCCCAATGGTTGATTTGAACTTTAGATTTGTCATAATTTCGTATTCGCCATAAACTGATCCAATTAGGTTATATCCTTTGGTTGAGTGGCTAACTGTTTTGGCCAATCCTATCGGATTTACCAGGTCTCCAACCCACATAGGCGGGCCAACAGGTCCTGAATATGTTCCATCTTCCCGGAGAATTGGCTGAGTGGGTAAGGCAAGCATGGTGTTTTGAATGTTATAATCGCCCCGGGTTTTAATGTCATGGTTGATGGTGAGGCTATTTCCAAATCTCAAATTTTTAAATACTCTGAAATCGGTATTAAATTGCATTGTAAAGCGTTTGTAACCGGTATTAAGGATAATCCCTTTCTGATTAAGATAATTTATCGACACATAATAATTAGTCTTTTTGCTACTACCCGAATAGGAGAGTGAGTAGTTTTTCGTGGGTGCAATGCCAAATAATGTCCCGAGCCAATCTGTTCCTGTTCCGAGAGAGGACGGGTTAGCAAAAGCGGGATTTTCTTTGAGGCCTGCATTTTGCATAATTTCATTATCCAGTGTGGCAAATTGTTTTGCATCCAGCATCTTGACCAATTTAGCAGCTTTCTGAAGTCCGAAATAGTAATTGAAATCCAAATGGGATTTCCCCTTTCCACGTTTTGTTGTTATAATGATTACCCCGTTTGCCCCACGCGATCCGTAAATTGCTGTTGCCGAAGCATCTTTGAGTACCTGTATCGTTTTAACATCATTCATATTTAGCTGGTTTAATCCGCTCGATACCGGTACTCCATCAATAACCAATAGGGGGTTAGTGTTGTTTATGGTTCCTACCCCCCGAATACGAAATGTAGCATCGTTGCCCGGAGTTCCTGAAGATATTACCTGTACACCTGTAGCGCGTCCTTCCAAAGCATCGCTCACACTGGAAACCGGTAAAGAAGAAGAAGAAATGTCCTTCATCTGAACTATCGCAACAGCTCCCGTAAGATCTTTCTTACGCTGAGAACCATACCCAATCACAACCAATTCGTTGAG
>JAADGO010000068.1 GCA_013152355.1 Chlorobiota bacterium | reverse complement strand
GCCATGCCAATAACTTCGCCCATCATACCCGTTGTGCGCATTAACCGGACAGTGCCCAGGGCCACATGCGATACACTAATATCACGCCCTGCCATCATCAGGTTGCTGATGTTTTTAGAATACAGGCACCTGAATGGGATTGGGTATGGGTAAATCTTTATATGCTTTGCAATGGACTTAAACTCTGCTCCGGGGAACAACTCCGAATTTTTTGGGTCCGGGTAGTGCAGGTCAATGGTCCAGGATGTTGGCACCGTACCATCAGGGTAAACCCTGTGTTCGACAAGGTCCTGCTCGACAAGCACATAATCGCCTACCAGGCGGCGCGACTCACGTTTCCCGGCAATATATGCAACCCACTTCAGCTTTTCATTTTCAAATTTGGCTTTGCCCTTCGAATGGTTTTTCACATAAGACCAGTTGGAAAAAACGACCAGCATTCCGTAATCGCGGACCTGCTCGAAATCTTTGGACATATCCAGGCCCATGCCGGTTTCCCAGTTCCAGTCGCCGCGGGTGATTGCCTCCTCTTTTTCATCGTCCCAGGGAATGCCCCATTGGATATCCGGGAACTCCGAGGCATTTCCCATTTTCTCAGAAAACCATTGGACAGATGCGCCCATCGTCAGATTATCCGCCTTTTCCGGGGCAGTCGACTCACCAAACACATCGCGGCTCTCACGTCCAATCATAAATTCGGCACCCGCCAATGCTCCAATAACCCCATCTCCTGTACAATCAGCAAATAAAGGTGCCGGGAAAACCAACTCTTCACCAGTTTCAATATTTTGAGCAATAACACTTTTAATTTTTCCATTTTTTACCACCACTCTGTTTGCATGGAAATTGAGGAAGAGTGTGATGTTTTTTTCATTTAAAACAGCCTGTAATTTTTTATTGTCTTCATAGTTTTCTGCAGGTTGGGCATTCCCGCCATGTGACGGGCCGATTTCATTCACCAGGTTGCCAAGTGCCGGGTAGGGCTCCAGGTTTATACGTGCACCAAGGTGTACACGCACCTCCGAGCTGTTATTCCCGCCTAAAACCGGCCGGTTTTGGATTAACGCAACTTTTACCCCCTCCCGGGCTGCCGAAATAGCCGCACAGGTACCGGCCATACCGCCACCCACTACCACAAAATCAAATTTCCCGGCGTTCCCCGGCGACCTTGATAAACCGAGCTTCTCTTTACGTAATTTAGCCAGGCTTTCAAAATCGTTTGCCGGCTTATAATCGGGGTCGGTTGTGAAAATTATTGCATCGCATCGCCCATTAAACCCGGTCAGGTCTTCAAGTGCCAGCGTATATTGCTTTTTAGTAATGTCAATTGAGCCGGCACTGCTCCAATCCCAGTCTTCCGATTCAGCACCAAAAACCTTATCCACAGCAATACCATCCAGTAAAACCCGGAACCTCCCGGGAGCCTCTTTGTCTGACCATTGAGCAACCCAGTTACGTGTCCTGACAAACAGGTAATATTCCCCTGTTCCCGGGAAGGAAACAGTTGTGGTTGCATTATCAACCGGGACACCAAGCCCATGAGCCATCAGGAATGGAGACCCCATTACATCCATAAATTGCTGGTCGATAACCCAATCCCCTTTGGTATCAAAACTTTCTGCTTCGATTAAAATTGTTGTATTCTTTTTTGCAAACCCCAGAAGGGGCAGCCAGGCCATACATAATATAATTAATTTTCTTATCATAACTTATCCTTTAGATAAGGCTTTGTTTGTAGCACGGATTTATTTCCACAGTTTTTCAATTTCCTCCAGCGATTTTCCTTTTGTTTCGGGCATAAAACGGATGGCAACGATAAGTTGCATCAGTGCAAAAATAAGAAGAATTACAAAACTCAGGCTGACATGCAGGTGGTGGAGCATGGACGGGAACACCAGGACAACCAGCCCGTTAAATATCCATTGTGTAAATACCGGGATCGACATGGCTGCTCCCCGCACCCTGTTCGGGAATATTTCTGAAAGATAAGTCCAGAAAACAGGGCCTATAGATGAGGCAAAAGAAGCCAGGTACAGCATAATCAGGAATAGTACGACAAGCCCTTCGAAGTTCCCTGTTAACCCGGCAATGGTTAATCCTGCTAATGCAAGGCTCATTCCTATAGAGCCAATAATATAAAGCGGGCGGCGCCCAAACTTATCAATTATCAGGATAGAAACCCATGTGAAGAGAAAATTGACAAACCCTAACCCAAATGTTGCAAACAAGCCGGCATCCAGTTTCCATCCTGCTTTAGCAAAAATTTTAGGTGCATAATCGATTATAATATTAATACCTGAAAGTTGCACCAGCACCGCAAGGGTAAAACCAATTAGCATTACTTTCCTAAGTCCGGGTTTGAATAATTCCCTGAAACTTACTTTTGTGTTGTGGATGCTTTCTTCGATTTCGGCAATTTGCTTTTGCGCATTTTTGCTACCCCCTATACTTTCGAGAATGCTGAACGCTTTTTCCCTGCTGCCAATCCGGCACAAGAAGCGCGGGGATTCAGGAATGGCAAAAAGTGCTATGAGAAATATGATGGAAGGGACTGCTCCTGAGGCAAACATCCACCGCCAGTTGGCATCGCCGGTTCCACTTAACAGGTAATTGATAAAATACGAGATGAGAATCCCGGTAACGATAAATAGCTGGTACATGGAGACAAGGCTTCCCCTGCGTGAAGGGGGAGAGATTTCTGAAATATACATCGGCACAATGGCAGACGCCCCTCCCACAGCCAGTCCGCCGATTATGCGGGCAGTAACCAGCGATGTAAGGTCATAAGCAAGGGCCGACCCTACAGAGGTTATAGCAAAAAGGGAGGCAATAAAAAACAGCAGTTTCCTTCGCCCAAAAGCATCGGTTAACCTGCCGGCAATGAATGCCCCGGCAATACAACCAAAAAGAAGCGAACTGTATGCCCATCCTTCCTGGATACTGTTTAAATCAAACGCTATGGTGAGGTAAGGCCCTGCACCTGTAATTATTGCTATATCAAAACCAAACAAAAGCCCTCCCAATGCTGCTACAATGCTGATTAATAGTAACCGGGGGAAATTGACATCTTTATTCTTTCTCATTTTTGTATTTTTTTCCGTTAAATTCTTTGATTGCATTAAACATTGCCATGATATTCTCAATTGGCACATTTGCCTGTATGTTGTGTACTGAATTAAAAACAAAGCCCCCGTCCTTCGCAAAAATTTCGCATGTCCTTAAAACCTGTTCCCTGACCTGTTCCGGTGAGCCGAATGGCAATATTTTTTGGGTATCGACACCACCTCCCCAGAAAACAATGTCTTTTCCGTAAGTGTCTTTTAAGTGTTTCGGATCCATGCCGGCTGCATTAATCTGTACGGGGTTGATGATATCAAAACCTGCCGCGATAAAATGGCTCATGAAACTTTCAACAGCACCGCACGAATGCTTAAATGTTTTCCACTGTGTATTGGTATGTATCCAGTCGTTAACTTTTTTATAGTACGGCAACCACATTTTATCAAATTGTTCAGGAGCACAAAAAGTGGAGTCTTGTGTACCAAAGTCGGTTCCACAAATAAAAACCACATCTATTTTATTACCGACTACCTCGTAAATCTTCTTTAAGTTCTCAATAGCAATTTCAACCTGTTGCTCAAAAACCTTCATAATATAATCAGGCCTCATCACGGTGCTCATGTACCATTCAGCCACATCACGAATTCCTTTGGACCTTTTCAACTGCATTCCCGGAACCAGGGCAATGTCTCCAAGGGCAGTACCACCAAGGGCAGCAACTACTGCTTTTCCTGTGCCAGCTGCCCTGCCTGCCTCTTTTTCCCAGTGTTGCAGGTCAGCATCGCTTATTAGCCCAAATTCTTCTAAGTTGTTGTTTGGGTCCAGTTCTTCTTCAACAATCGGCTCCTGCCGGATAATGGCATCAAAGAAATACCCGCTCTCCGGCATCCTGGCAGAGGGTGGTACAGAAAGGTCTCCTTCAGGGTACATTAAAATATCTCCATTCAAGTCTTTTGTCGTATTAAAATTAGAAGGCACTGATACAACCTGCCCCCATGGTGTTTTGAATTCTTTGTAAGGGGCATGGTTGTTAAATCCAAACATGTTGTTTCGCCCCCAGGCACCAACAACATCAATGTCGAGTATATCCAACAGCTCCCAGTCTACCTCGCCCAACATCTGAAAAGGTTCAGTTACCCTTACCGGTTTCCTGCCTAATCCGTAATAGTCGCGTAATTTTTCAATAGATAATACATGTATCCCGGTAACTGCAGTTGCACCAAAATCGGTTACAACCCTCATGGGTTCTTTGTGGTTAATGGTTTTTTTGAAAAGTTCTTTTGATTCCATATTACTTTCTACTTACTACTTGCTACTTACTACTTGCTACTTACTACTTTCTACTTACGACTTACTACTTACTACTTTCTACTTCAAAACGACCCCCTGTCGATAAATTTGCAGGGATTATAAATACATTGTTTTTCGTTTGCCAGAATCATTCCCGCAACCTTCCTGCCCATCCCTCCAAAATCTGTTGAAATCACAGAGATACCTCCTCCAACAACTTTCTTCAAAGAGGTTTCGTTGTATGAGATGATGCCAACATTTTCCCCTATTCCTAAATTCAAATTTTTTGCATTTTCCACCACATAAACAAGGTCCTCGTCATCAATAACAAGAAATGCTTCCCCTTTTTTTATCTTTCGCCCCGAAAGGGCTGCCCTGGTTATTTCATATTGAATTTGAAACTCTTCACAGAATTCCTGAAACCCTTCTGCCAACTCATGGGGAGGGTCGGTAACCGCATCTCTAAAAGCCAGGATTATTTTATTGTATTTCAGGGCTCTATGCTTAACCGATATTAAACTTTCGTATACATCTCTTTTAAAATCCTGGCAAACACCTTTGTACTCCGATTTATAATATTTCGGGAAACGGTCGAGTAAATAAAGCTTTTCTTTTGGGATTGGAGACATCATTTCATTGATCAGGGGATGGTCAAACGGCAAAACAATATACGAAGTGTAATCGCCTGCATGTTCACGAATCGTATCTTCAAATACTGTTGGGTTGAAATGGTGGAAGTAGATGTCAATAAATGCCTTGTCCCCGAAAGTATCTTTAATGGCCTGGTACATCACTTCTTTGTATGCCGAAAGGGTATCAAAGAATAAGAATATGCGATGCGCCAAATCCAGGTTTTGAGAATTGATAAAGAATCCTTTCCCATGGATAGCCCGGATGATTGCCTTTTCCTGCAATTGCCTGAAAGCTTTAACAACCGTTTCACGAGCCAACCCAAACTCACCTGCTATTTGATTGATGGAAGGCAGTTGGTCGCCAATCCTCAATGTCCCATCCCGGATTCTCGAAATTACCCCCAAAACTATCTGTTGATAGATGGGTGTTGTTAAAGATTTGTTGATTCTGATCAGATTATGCATGCCACTACTGTACTATACTGTACTGCAAAGTTATTTTTTTATGGGAATATAACTCTAAAAAGCTGTCTGAAAAAACAAAATTTAGACAGCTTCTAACTAAGAGACTGTTTGAATTTTATCCTTTGTCTGGTTTTGTACATGAAAGAGGGCGAAGAATGTCAGTATAAGGCAGAAGGGGGAATATTCCGCAGGCATAGCCATTGCTATATCGAGGAACGATTTTTCCTGACAACGAAATGATTAATTTACATGCGGCCTGTTTTTGGATCAATTCAAATTTTAAATATAGTAAAGGTGCTCATTTAAAAATCATCTGAGCACCTTGAATTATGAGGGTAACAAAAAGCCGAACCTACTTTTTATCCAGCATGAGTATTGAATTGACTAATATTTCGGTAACATAATGCGTTTCATCA
>JAADGO010000092.1 GCA_013152355.1 Chlorobiota bacterium | reverse complement strand
ACTACATCCCCTTAATACAATCATCTTTAAAAATTATATCAAATTCTTTGAAAATTACACTATATTTAAATTCCTTTAGCAGAACAGTAGGGATTTATAAACCCATGAGAATTTTTTCTATAAACCAGGAACCTGAGTACACGGTATTGAACGATGGCGCAATCGGTATAGCCCCCTATATTGTCCTCTGGGGAAACGGCACTAAAAAAGGCTTACGCCATGCAATTTTTTAACGCAAATGCTATTTGATAAAAGACCATCATATATGAAAACAATTATTAAGAGTGTGTTTTACTCAGTACTTTTGCTGGCAGGGAATACCTCCTGTACAAAAAAAGCACCGGCTCCAAAACCTAATATTGTATGGATAATGATCGAAGACTGGGGCTACCAGTTTTCCTGTTATGGCGAAAAGGGGGTTTATACGCCGAATATCGATAAATTTGCTTCAGAAGGGATTCGCTACACCAACTCGTTTTGCACGGCTCCCGTTTGTTCTCCATCGCGGTCGGCAATGATGACAGGGTTCTACCAGAATTACATTGGTGCAAACCAACACCGGACAATTAATAAAAAACCACTGCCTTATGGGATTAAACCCATTACTAATTTACTTGAAGAGGCAGGGTATTTTACCTGTTTTATGGCTACCCGGAAAACCGACCTTAATTTCACACTGGAAAAAGACCTGTACCAGGGTGACGACTGGAGTGAACGGGCAGAGGGGCAACCGTTTTTTGCCCAGTTGACCTTCCCCGTTACACACCGCAAGTGGCATCTCGACCCACAACGCCCAATCGACCTGAATGATGTTGAACTACCCCCCTATTACCCCCAAACCGACCTGGCTAAACGCGACTGGGCAAACGGATTGGAAAGTGTCCAGATTGCCGACCGCCAAATTGCGAAAGTGCTTGAGAGGCTTGATAAGGAAGGGCTTGCCGATAATACCCTTGTTTTTATTATTGGTGATAATGGCAGGTGCATGCCCCGTGGGAAACAGTTCTTGTACGATGGAGGTATTCAGGTACCAATACTTGTACGGTGGCCGGCTAAAATAAAACCTGCACAAGTGAACGATGACATGGTTACAACCATCGATATTTCAAAGACCATCCTTGATGTGGCCGGTGTTACCCCTCCCCACCCGCTTCACGGGTTAAACCTGCTGGATGGAAGTACAAAGGACCGTAAATATATTTTTGCTGCCCGCGATAAAATGGATAATACCCATGATGCAATGAGGGCAATCCGTTCGAAAGATTATAAACTGATTCATAACCTTATGCCCGAACGGGCCTGGTGCCAGTTTAACAATTACAAGGAGAAGCGTTACCCGGTGTTGGCTCTGTTAAATGTTATGTATATGAAAGGGGAGTTGACCCCCGGGCAGGCAAAATTTATGGCTCCCACAAAACCTGAATTTGAGTTGTTCGATTTAAAAAACGACCCCTGGGAATTGAATAATGTTGCCGATGACCCAAAATTCAAGAATGTTAAAATGGAGATGTTAACTGAACTGAACAACTGGCGTGAATTAATAAAAGACCAGGGTGTAACAGATGAATTCCGGGCCGGAGGGTGGCCTTCGGATTATCCGACACGGACATTGGAAGAGTGGGAATCGATCCTTAAACTATGGAATCCATGGGTTTTCAGGAAATTGGGAAGTGAAATAAAAGACCCGGGGGATGAGATAGAGAAAACAAGTCTGGTAAAACGATAGATTTGTATCTGATTACGAAACGACAAAGAAACAGGTACTTGCTGAAGAGATTTATATATTGCTACCTATCCGTTTGGCTATTTGCTTTACTCCCAATCTGTATTTTAGCAAAACCCATCGATTATTATGCCCTGCCGGATAGTTTACAACTGCATATCCGGCTAAAATCATTTTTGTTAATCTCCCCGGAAAGCAATTTGCCTGACAGTATTTTTTCTTCAGAAACCGGTATCCCTCTGGCTTTTTATTATGACGGGGGCAATCAGAAGGGATTGATCAAAAAAATCAAGGCCTATTCTCAAAACCATTCTCAGATTATTGTTATTTCGAAAGAAGGGTTGGCAATACCCGGCAGTATTCAGGCGGAAATAATAATTTATAATCCTGAGGGACTTGACAGTGTAAAGATTTCAGCTGGCACTTTAAGTGGTCAATCTTACGATTCCTGTTTTAGTAACAACGACCTTCTTTTGGCCGATATAACCAATGCCCAAACGAACTGCGAAGAGGCTTGTTTCAAGCTTTGGCAGGGCTACGGGAAACTCCCCAACTTTTTGAAGGCCAGCCCTCCTCAATTTAGCAGTACTGCGGGGGTTATATCAAAATTAAATCACACATTAAAAATTTTCGGGGCAGTATACGAAAATGACAAACTTCTTCCTGCTGTTTCCTGGGAAAACAGCCCGGGTGTAAAAACATACGGGTATTTTTGCTTCCCCCTGATTGATGATGTATATCGGAGATTAATTCCTTATAAGGCAGGTTATCGGTTTTCACCTGACATAATTCACCAATCGGGGAGCAACATGGGCAATATGAAAATTTTCCATGGGATTAAGCATGAACCGGACTACGGGTTAATGGATGATTTTACATTCAATGGCAAAGCAAGGAATGAACAACGAGGCAACGACAAAGAGCTTATCACCAATGGTGTGCAATTTGAAGAAGATGCAGAGCATGGCGGGGTGGCTTTTTTTGCAAACAAGGCATATATTGATGCAGGCCTGCAAAGCAAAGAATCATTAAAATCAAATTTTAGTATAACTGCGTGGGTAAAACCAACCAAACTGGGTTGGAATAATAGTATCCTGGGGAAAGGGAAGAACTTTGTTTTAAAAATTCACAATGGCAAATTAACTTATACAATGCAGGGGGTTAAAGATTATATCTCCGAAAGCACTCCTGTCCCTGTCAATACCTGGACTCATGTAGGCATGGTTTATTCCAGGTTCAACAACCGTATTTACTTCTATTTAAACGGAGAACATACCGATGAGTTTAAGCTGATTGCCGATTATGCCGGCTCTGACTACACCTTGATAATAGGCAGCAACTTGTGGGAAGAATTTTTCACCGGCTATTTAGGAGAGATAAAAATTTGGGGAAGAGAATTGAATGAAGACGAAATCCACTACCAATATTTAAACTCGCGGCATGAAACCAAATCCTCCCTTTTTATTTGGGCCTTAATTCTTATGTCGGGTGCCGGGCTGGCACTTTATTTTATCTTAAAAAAAATAGGTGTTGGTAGAAAACAGCTTTTTCAAACAAAAAGTCGAAAACCCGTAGCCCTTCCCGAAAAAGAAAGGATATCCTGTTTCGGAGGACTGAATATAATTGACTCTGAAGGGATTAACATAAGCCTAAAATTTTCCCCAAAATTAAAACAGTTGTTTACCCTGATTTTTTTGTACAGCCAGGGGGATAAAAAAGGGATTACTTCCAGGCAACTCACCGAAACGCTATGGGCAGGGATGAACGCTGCAAATGCCAAAAACAGCCGGGGTACTTATGTGCAAAATTTAAGGTCGGCACTGCTGTCGTTTAAAAAGGTTAAGCTGGTTTTTAATGATAAGCTTTGGTTTTTAGACATTGAGGAAAGTTGTTTTAACGAATACAAAGAGGTTGAACGGATTTTAACCGTTTTGCATCGTGAAAAGGATGTAATAGTTATCGAAAACTTACTCCCCCCTCTGATTGCTATCTTAAAGCAGGGGCGTTTCATGGCAAACATGGAAGAATCATGGCTCGACCCGTTTATTGAAAAGATGAACAACCATATTATTGAATTTTGTATATCTATGTTTGATATTCTTGACAACAGGCGACATGCTGCGTTACTTTTCGACCTGGCTGAAATTATCAGCCTAAACGACCCTTTGAATGAACCGGCCCTTCAGAAAAGAATAGTCCTGCTAATAGAACAGGGGAAACATAGTTTTGCTCATTCTGTATACGATAATTTTATCAGGCTTTATAAAGAACTATACAAAGAAGACTATTCAGTTGATTTCAAAGATTTGATAATCGGAAATTCCAGGCTGGACGAAGGAGGCCTCTAAAAATTGATTTTATTGTAGAAGTTTTCAGGCAACCTCTCAACTCCCTTCGGTTATTTCTTCACAATCCCTTAATGCCATTTTATAGCATCCCTCCCCGGTAACAATGTAGTACCTTGTTACACCATCGTTTTTATACTTTGGTGTGTGTTGTATTAAGTTTCGTGCATTAAAACACTAAATTATTTTTTCTTTCCCTTTCAAGAGTATTTTTTCCTACTGTATAAGCATAAGTCGATGATGGTAAAAACTGAATATTCAATCCTCTAATGTTTTTATTTCCTTCTTTATTAATTGTAGTTACAATGGGATTATTTAAATTATTCTCAATACAAAATTTATATAAACTTTTTAATTCATTTGGTTTGTTGTAATACCTGTCAGTCCATTTTATTTCTAATGCCCAAATAGGTTTTAAAGTAGCGTCATTTAATCCAACCATATCAACTTCCCCGTTTTTCCATCTGGCATACCAAGGTGTAAACCAATCTCGGTGCATCCATTGAGCGAATATTGCTGTTTCAACCATATTTCCAATCATTTCGTCTGTACTTGTAATAGGTGAAAATAATGCGCTTCTTAATGAAGGGTTTGTTAGGTATATTTTAAAAAAATTATCTCTTTTAAATCTTTTACCACTTTGGTCAATTCGTTTTACCTTCTTTATCAAATATGCTGCTTCTAAGTATTCAATATATTTTTTCAATGTTGATTTTGGAACTTGTGATTGTTTACTTAATCCTTCAAGAGAAAATTCACCACCACTATTATATGCAATTGTTGTAAATAATGAATTTAGTTCTCTTGTATCATTAATTCCATATAAACTCGGTAAATCTCTCAACAATACTTTATCAACGATATCTTGTCTGATATATCTGCCCGGGTTTGCTTGTATTTTATCTGAAAATATTACTTCCGGATATCCACCAAAATTAATGTAATCAATAAAATGTTTATTAAGCTCATCAAGGTGAGAAGAAGAATAAAAATCAGTTATATCTCCCTCCCATTGGATTTTTGTATTTGTGATAATTCTTTCCAAACCTTTCAAAAAAATATACTCATTAAAAGTTAAAGGGGGCAATAAAAAGTCTGTAAATCGTCCGGCTCCACTTTCTGTACTTGCAAATTTTAAAGCTGCGGCTGCTGAACCTGATACTATAAATTTATCCTGTCTATAACTATCAACTAATGATTTTAAGTGAATTTCCCAGTTACGACAATATTGTATTTCGTCAAAAATAATGTACCAATCTTTTTTGTCTTCAAGTCCGGTAGCTTCCTTGGCATATATAAAAAGTTGTTCTAATGTAATGTTATTATAAATAGGATTTTCAATAGTAATAAAAATGATTTTTTTAGGGTCAATCCCCTCTAAAATCATATCTTCCACCATATGAAAAAGCATAACAGTCTTTCCAACTCTTCTTGGTCCCATTAAAACAACAGCCCTCCTGATATCTTTCTCGTAAACAAGAGGCTTGAATAAGTCAAAATATAATCTTCTTGGCATTTCATTATAGTCATCCTCAATATGACCTGATACCCACCAAGGATTTTCAAATTTTATTCTATCAATTACTTGCTTTTTAGAAATATCTTTAATCATAATAATCTTAATTTACTGCAAATATATAAAATAAGATTAAGTAAACAACCTTATTAGAAGAGAATATTGCAAATAAAACTATTTAATAGACTTGAAGTGTTTATTTGACTAATTACAACTGGATATGAGGCTTAATAAACCGGATGAGCAAGCACATCATTGTGACGTCCAAAACCCGCAAGGGCAGTGTTTATTAAGTAAATTCAGCAGGGATTGGAGGAAGGAACGTGCTCTTACCTTGGAAGGCCTCATCAGTCAGTTGACCGATGAGAAGTCAGCAGAGGCCATAGTACCTAACAGTAACGAGCCATCGAAGAGGTGGAGGCCTCATCCC
>JAADGO010000188.1 GCA_013152355.1 Chlorobiota bacterium | reverse complement strand
TTTATCAGATATTGTACTTAAATCTCTGTACTACAATACAGCAAGCAAGATACTTAATCTTGTATGATGATTTATTCCTGTAAAAGTCAATATTTTGTTGTCCCGGCACCTTTGCTTGTGAAATAATTCCCCCCTCCCCCATTAATGGTTGATATTGATGGAATGCATCAATTAATTAGATTAGAAATGTAAAATAAAATGCTATGAAATGTACTAATAGTAAACTGAAATGCGAATCGGCTTTCTTCCCCAATAAAAGCGGAAATTTAATTGCAAGGCACTTATTTTCACGCATTAAGGCACTGAACAATAAATTGATATTGATTTTGATTTCATTAAGTTTTCTGAGCACAAGTTGTATGCAGGATAAGCATGCAAAATCTAAAATAAATGCCAGCATGTTTCAACATCACTATATAACGCAAGATTTACCTGGTGAAGCGTGGTCGGGGTATGGTTGCCCAACTTTGGCGGATTTTGATAATGATGGTGACCTGGATTATTCTTTTTCAGAAAAAAAGAATTTGTATTGGTTTGAGAATACCGGTATTACTGGATGGGAAATGCATGATGTTGGTGCTCTTTCCATAACTACATTAGGTGCGAATGTTATGGATGTTAATAAAGACGGGTGGCCTGATATTGTGATTGGTGGATATTGGTTTAGCAATAGTAAAGAACCATCTACTGAAAAGTTTACAAAGTATCAATATGACGATCGGATTAAATCAGAGATTCACGATATTGTTATTAAAGACATAGATGGGGATGGGATAAATGATATTTTAGTTCTTGGGGATAAGGAAGGGCTGTTCTGGTACAAGGTCCCTGAAAATGCCTGTAGAAACAATAATTGGGAAAGGACAATTATAACACTTGATGTTTTAAAAGAAAATGAACATATTCATGCTGGATTTTTCCCTAATGGAGTAGGTGATCTGGATGGGGATGGAGATAATGATATTGTCTTGCCGGATAGATGGTTAGAAAACAACTCTAATGGACTGGAATGGAAAAAGCATCAATTACCTTTCGGGAAACGTGGCCGGTATGGATTATCTTCCAGGAGTTGGATAATTGACCTGGATAAAGATGGGGATCAGGATATTGTTATGACAGATTGTGACCAGCAAGCTTCACGGATCGCATGGCTTGAAAGTTCAGGAGGAGCCACACCCACATTTATTACTCATTTCCTACCTATGAGTGCCCTTGGAATCAGAGGTTCTTTCCATACCCTCTTCGTTGGTGATATGGATAACGATGGCGATAAAGATATACTTACTTGTGACCAGGAAGACGATTCACTTCTACCAGAAGGTGCTAATCCCAGATGGTACATTTGGGAGAATGTAAGTGAGGGTACACATATTAGATTTGTCGAAAAAGTTATTCTTGATATGAAATTAGGCGGACATGATGCTTTGGTTGGTGATGCTGATGGAGATGGTGACCTGGATATTTTTTCCAAAGTTTGGCATCTTTGGACAGAGAGTGCTAATAATGGAGTTGAACATGGGGATTATATTGAAAACCTTTTAAAATGAGACTCCAAATGATTTTCCAAAAATAAAAGAGACATTAAATAAGACGTAAATTTATTAGACAAGCATCGGTTGGCACTGGTTTGATATTTTCAGCCCCGAATGCTTGGGGAAGCTCGATTTTCCTTGCATCCCGAACACTCGGGATGGAAAGAAAATTAGCTGAAGTCCAATGGAATCAAGATGTTACTCGCAGGTTTTTATTTTGACTTTAAACAACTTCAATACTAAAAAACAATAATTTAATAACATAGCTGTGTTTTAAATCTAAAAAAATAAAACTACTTTTGCGACCCCAAGATATCAACAATAATGTAATAACACAAAAAATCAGATTCTATGGCAAAGCACGTTTATACTTTTGGAGCCGGTAAAGCCGAAGGTAAAGCCGACATGAAAAACCTTTTAGGAGGCAAGGGAGCGAACCTGGCAGAAATGAATTTAATAGGAGTCCCTGTTCCTCCGGGATTCACCATCACAACAGAAGTTTGTACAATGTACAATGAACAAGGGCAGGCAAGTACCTTTGAACTCATTAAACCAGAAGTTGAAGCTGCAGTATCACTTATTGAGGGATTAACTGAGACAAAATTCGGAGACAAAGAAAATCCGTGCCTTGTTTCTGTACGTTCCGGAGCCAGGGCTTCTATGCCTGGAATGATGGATACTGTACTAAACCTCGGGCTGAATGAAGATGCTGTTGAAGGTATCTCAAAAAAAACAGGCAATCCACGTTTCGTATGGGACTCGTACCGTCGTTTCATCCAGATGTACGGCGATGTAGTCATGGAAATGAAGCCTGCCAGCAAAGAAGAAATTGACCCGTTCGAAGAAATCATTGAAGGGTTAAAAGAAGAAAAAGGGATCACCCTTGACACTGAGTTTACTACTGACGATTTAAAAGAGTTAGTAACCCGTTTTAAAGCAGCCGTAAAAAAAGTGACCGGGAAAGATTTCCCCTCCGACCCATGGGAACAACTATGGGGGGCAATTGCTGCTGTTTTCAATAGCTGGAACAACGACCGGGCGATCCTGTACCGCCGCCTTGAACAAATCCCTGACGAATGGGGTACTGCCGTTAACGTACAGGCTATGGTATTTGGCAATATGGGTGAAAAATCGGGTACAGGCGTTGCATTTACCCGTGACGCTGCAACCGGAGAAGATATATTCAACGGAGAATACCTTATCAATGCCCAGGGTGAGGATGTGGTTGCAGGCACCCGTACCCCGCAGCAGATTACCCTTGAAGGTTCTAAAAGATGGGCAGAATTACAAGGGGTCAGTGAGGAAGAAAGGGCTTCAAAATACCCTTCTTTAGAAGAAGCAATGCCTGAGATATTTGCTCAGCTGAATGAGACCCAACAAAAACTGGAAGACCACTATAGCGATATGCAAGACCTCGAATTTACCATTCAGGAAGGTAAGTTGTGGTTGTTGCAAACCCGTAACGGCAAGCGTACGGGAGCAGCAATGTTGAAAATTGCTATTGATATGCTGGAAGAAGGCCGCATTGATGAAAAAACAGCCCTTTCACGCATCGAAGCAAATAAACTGGACGAATTGCTCCACCCTGTATTTGATACAACCTCAATGAAAGAGGCCAATGTATTGGCAAAAGGATTACCCGCTTCCCCGGGTGCTGCTACCGGCCAGGTCGTTTTCTTTGCCGATGAAGCTTTTAAATACCCTGAGTCTATATTAGTACGTACCGAAACTTCTCCGGAAGACCTTGAAGGCATGCACATTGCAAAAGGTATTTTAACTGCCCGTGGCGGTATGACCTCTCATGCTGCTGTTGTAGCAAGGGGCATGGGTAAATGCTGTATTTCCGGCGCCGGTGCTGTAAAAATCAACTATAAAACCCGCACAATGGCCATTGACGGGAAAGAACTAAAAGAAGGCGACTGGATTTCATTAAACGGGTCGACAGGCGAAGTTTATGAAGGGAAAGTTTCTACCATGAAGCCTGACTTAAGCGGTTACTTCGGTAAAATTATGGAACTCGCGGATAAATACACCCGCATGGTTGTACGCACAAATGCCGACACACCAAACGATGCAAAGGTAGCACGCGACTTTGGCGCCCAGGGTATCGGGCTCTGCCGTACAGAACACATGTTCTTCGAAGGCGAAAGGATTAAAGCCATGCGCGAAATGATACTTGCTAAAGAAGAAACCGAAAGGCGTAAAGCATTGGATAAATTGTTGCCATACCAGCGCGAAGATTTCGAAGGGATTTTTGAGGCAATGGAAGGATACGGCGTTACAATCCGCCTGCTCGACCCGCCTCTTCACGAATTTATCCCTCATGAAGAAGCCAACCAAAAAGATATGGCTGAGGAAATGGGTATTTCAATAGAAGAAATCAAAGCTTTAGTTGAAGACCTGCACGAATTTAACCCAATGCTGGGGCACCGTGGTTGCCGTTTAGGGAACACATACCCTGAGATTACAGAAATGCAGGCCCGTGCTATTATCGAAGCTGCTGTCAACTTAAAGCAAAAAGGTATTGACGCACGCCCGGAAATTATGGTTCCGCTAATTGGTACTGTAAAAGAATTAAAAATGCAGGCTGACATCATCCGCACCACTGCCAATAAAGTTTTTAAAGAAAAAGGTACAACTATTGAGTACCTGGTTGGTACGATGATTGAAATCCCACGTGCAGCTCTTACTGCCGACCAGGTTGCTGAAGTTGCCGAATTTTTCTCATTCGGGACAAACGACCTCACCCAGATGACATTTGGGTACTCTCGTGACGATGCAGGGAAATTCTTACCTATCTATATTGAAAAAGGTATCCTGAAAAATGACCCGTTCCAGGTATTAGACCAGGAAGGTGTAGGGCAACTTGTAAAAATGGGTATTGAAAAAGGGCGCAGCAAAAAAGCAAACCTCAAAGTAGGTATTTGTGGCGAGCATGGCGGCGAACCTTCATCAATAATGTTCTGCGACAGCGTTGGCATGGATTACGTAAGTTGTTCCCCTTACCGCGTACCGATTGCACGTGTTGCGGCAGCACAGGCTAATATTAAATAAGCAAACGATTTAAATCTATATTTCTTAGTAACTGTTAGGGCTTTCGTATGAAAGCCCTTTTTTTTTGAAGTTGTTTAAAGTTAAAGGGGGTTGTTGTGGGCAAAGAATCTTTTCATGAATAAAAAAAGCTTACTGCCAGTATATGAGGCTTTAACAACCCCGGTTTTGCCAACTAAATTTTTCTTTGTATTTTTCATCTGGAAAGTGATGTCTTTTGCTTAGTATTTATTCACCTAACACATTAAATATTAGCATAATATATCACTATCTTTCTTTTTAATCTTTACATATTCGTTATAGTAACAATAAAGTATGGGAAACAGTATTGTAGCATTTGGAGAATTGGTATGGGATATTTTCCCTGACGGGAATGTATTGGGAGGTGCTCCTGCTAATCTTGTTTTCAGGTTAAATTCTTTTGGCGACCACGGCCATCTGTTATCAAGGGTTGGGAACGACAGCCTGGGCGAGCTGGCCTTAAAAAGGATTGCTGAATTAGGGATGTCCAGCGAAAACGTTCAGATTGACAATGTATTCCCAACGGGTACTGTCAACATCAAGATTGACCATGATGGGCGCCCTGACTTTATTATCCAGAAAGATGTCGCATTCGACCATATTGAAATTTCAGCAGAAGCATTAAAACTGATAAAAAAGTCGGATGCACTTTGTTTTGGCACTTTGGTACAGCGTTACGGGATTTCGAAGAATACACTCCGCGAACTGGCCAACCATGCCCACGGCCTGGTCAAATTCCTTGACATCAAGTTAAGGAAAGATTGCTATAACAAGAGTATTATTGAAAACAGCCTTGGGTTTGCCGATATATTAAGGGTAAAAGAGAATGAGCTTTATATCCTAAAGGATGAACTGGGCCTGTCAGGGTTTGAATCGAAGGCACTTGCCACCGAACTGCTAAATGAGTACGGCCTTGACATTGTTTTGGTAACAAAAGGAAAAGACGGGGCCTTTGCAATTGATAAGGGCAATAATTATTACGAAGACCCGGGTTACTTAATCAGGCTGGTAGATACCGTTGGCTCCGGAGTTGCTTTTTCAGCAGGTTTTTTACATTGCTTCCTTGCAGGCGAAGGAATCGGGGAAGCACTTAGGTTTGGCAATGCAGCAGGGGCACTTACTTCTACTACCCATGGGGCAACTACCTTTATCAGCAAAAACCAGGTACTTGAGTTAATGGCAAATGGTAAAAGGAGGTGACACGATTTGCCTATTTATCCAATAAGTTAGCAATTTTTGTTATTAACAACGATTTCTTAATGGGTTTGGAAATATAGTCGTCAGAGCCTGCATCCAAAGCTTTTCGTTCGTCTTCTAACATAGCAAAAGCCGATTGGGCAATAATCGGGCGGGAGGCATGGCCTGTATTTTTTTATTTCCCGTATCGCTTCGTACCCGTCCATAACGGGCATCCTGATATCCATTAATACAAGGTCGATACCCGGGAGTTTCTTGCAAAGGTCCACAGCTTCCTGCCCATTGCTGGCCCTGATTAGTTTAGCCTTTGATTTTACCAATAATTCTTCCAAAAGAAGGAAGTTCATATCATTGTCCTCGGCAATCAAAATGGTATTTTCCAGCAGGTCAACCTGCGGGTCTCCTTCGTTTTGCAAGCTATGTTCCTGCACCTTATCATTGACCGGCTTGTATGGTATTGTAAAATAGAATGTTGTGCCCAACCCAGGTTTTGATTTCAACCACATTTTCCCTCCCAGCAATTCAACGTATGCTTTCGAAATAGAAAGGCCAAGCCCTGTTCCGCCAAGGTCTTTGCTCCTGCCGGAATCTTCCTGGCTGAAACGGTCGAATATCCTATCCTGGAATTCGGGCATTACACCTATCCCTGTATCCTTTACATAGAATTCAATAAAATTATTTTTAATATAGTAACCATACTCAATATAGCCCTGTGATGTAAATTTCATTGCATTGCTAATCAGGTTGTTAATTATTTGCTGAAGTTTCGTTGCATCGGTATACACTACATCTTCTTCATCAACCAACCCCTTAATTAAAATAAGGTCAACATCTTTCTTACTTAAAATTGGCTTGTAAAAACTATAGGTTTCATGAAGCTTCTCGTTAATTGAGGCCTTGTCCATATTCACATCAATCTGCCCCGACTCAATTTTCGAAATATCAATAATGTCATTGATAATATTTAGTAGCTGCTTGCCACTTTCATTAATTATCTGGGCATACTGCGTCCTTTTTTCTGTTGAAATACCCGGTTCGTTCAGTAATTGAGAAAAGCCTACAATCCCGTTCATTGGAGTGCGGATTTCGTGCGACAGGTTGGTTAGGAAAGCCGATTTCAGTTTATCACTTTCTTCAGCTTTTAATTTTGCATTCTCCAGGTCGGTAACATCGGTAGAAGTACTCGATATCCCGGTTATCTCTCCGGCTGCATTATACATTGGCTCAATTGAAACCTGATGGTATGTAATTTCCCCGTCAACAGAGAAGCGCACCTTTGTGTTGATACTTTTACCGGTATTGAGTACCTCTTGTTTTATGCCGGTCAACATTTCCGCTTCTTCCTTTGGGTACAGGTCTTCATCAGTCTTCCCGATTATATTATCTTCAGGGAAGTCAGATTTTGCATTGTAAATCCAGGTATACTTTAGATCTTTGTCCTGATTAGATACAGTTATTGATGAATTTTTTAAAGCAAACTTAAACCTCTCTTCACTTTCCTTTAAGGCCTGCTCTACCAGCTTGCGGTTGGTAATATCATGGGCAACCTCATAGGCAATACCAAATGTGGGTATTGGTTGGGATATCCATTCGAACCACTTATACGACCCATCTTTTGTACGGTACCGGTTTTCAAAATTTTCGATTTTTTCCCCTTTTAACAATTTGCCCTCAATAACGTCCCTGGTCCTCTGTATGTCATCGGGGTGGATAAAATCATAAAATGGTTTTCCTATAATATCTTTTTCCTGATACCCCAGCAGCTTCCAAAAGGCAGGATTTATTTTTTTGAATGAAAGGGTTTTTAAGTCGGCAATGCAAATAAGGTCCGGCGATAAATTAAAAATATTTTTCAGCTCCTCTTCAACCAGCATGTGGACGGTGATGTCTTCTCCTGAAAACAGTACGCCGGTAATTTCTTCATTTTCATTCTTTATCAGAGAATTGTGAAAAGCTAATATCTTCAACTCCCCCGATTTGGTAATAATCCGTTTCTCATGGTATTCCTCAAGGGGCGCCTCCCCGGAAATAACCTTGTCAAAAAGAGCCCTGTTTTCTTTTTTATCTTCATCGGCAATACACAGGTCAAACCAGTTTTTATGCAGTACCTCCGATTCTTCAAAACCCAGTATTTCACACCCCTTTTTATTAATTGTTATGATATTGCCATCAATATCCAGGACAGCTATCATAACCGCAGCAACATCAAGGTATTGCTGTGCCTGGTTACGTTCTTTAATAATTTGGGCTTCAGCATCCTTCCGCTTGGTTATATCACGTATTATGCCTTGTACCCCTGTTACTTCCCCGTCAACTATTTCAGGGCCGGCATTTATTTCCATGTCGTAAGGAACCCCGTCCTTTGTTTTCAGGTTTATTTCAAAGTTTTCTATCGGATTCCCTTCAAGTACCTCTTTAAAGCTTTTGTCCGCTTTTTCAATATCGCCGGGTGAGGTAACTAAGGAATAATGATTGCCCAACAGATCATTTTCTTCATAACCAGAGTAAAATTTTACCTTTGGGCTTACATATTCGATAATACCTTTTTTATTAAGCCTGAAAAACAGGTCGTTTGTAGTTTGTGAAATACTGTTAAGCCATTTTTGGGATTCCTCCAGTTCAATCTCGGTATTTTTACGCGAAGTGATGTCTTGTATTGTCCCAATCAGGAAAGCATGGTTGTTGCCGCCATGGTATTTTAATTCGCCTATGCCGTGTACCCATCTTTCTTCCCCGGTATCATTTTTAATTATGCGGTACTCTTTGTTAAACGGCTGCCGGGTGCCAATCGCCTGGCTTGAGAAATATTCATTCATTTCATCCCTATAATCCGGGTGGGCCAGTTTTAACCAGCCCAATACATCACGCTGATAATCTTTCCCTATCCCGAGGATCTCGTCTAAAACGTCAGTACCCGACCATTCGAGGGTGTTTAAATCGAATACAAAGGATCCGATATGCGCTATTCGTTGCGATTCTAATACTAAGTATTCACTCTCTTTTAATTTATCCAGGTAATTTTCGATAATCTCAGTTTGGGTATTATGTTTGTTTTCTTTCATAATTTCAGGAATTAATAAGTAGCTAATGCTTTCAAAAAAAGATTAAATACCCCCCTAAATGCAAAATTGATAAAATAATTTGTAAAGAGGTTAAATTAAAATTAATATAAATCCAATAATAATTAACAAATCTACTATAATTCTACTTTAACAGATTTAAATTATATAAACAAACCGGCCTATTCTTGGTATATTAACCGGCAAGTGTTAAAAAAAAACTTTTAGGCACTGTACATCGATCATTAATAACTAAGGAATTATATTTTTAAACATACCAATATAAGAAACAAAATACCGTAGTTTTAAGTTTAATGGTAATAATTAAACACCAAAGGAGATGAAAGCTACAACAAAAGAGGTTGCCAAAGCAATATTGGATGAATTATGGGAGCAATTCCTGCGAAGGGTATCCTATGCAAAAATTTATACCAGCCTGGTTTTGGAAAAAGGAGGCAAAGTTGTAAATGACCATATTGCCATAAGGACACTCAACACACATACCGGCGAACAACCGGAAGGCATCAGGGCAATGAGCCATATCTTTAAATGCCTTGATTACAAATCAATGGGGTCATATAAGTTCCAAAAGAAAAAGCTGAATGCTATTCATCTTGAACACGTGGACATGGGCCTCCCTAAAATTTTCGTAAGCCAACTGGAAGTTTCCGAACTCCCGGAATGGGCACAAAGCCTGATTAAAGAGAATGTGAAAGATACACCTTACCTGTTATCAGACCATGCTATTGAGTTATTGATGCGTTTAAGCAAGGATGGGTGTTTAACTGAAGAAGCAGCGGAAATACTGATATATGAAATTGCCGGCTACTTCAGAAGGCCGTGGAAGATACCAAGCAAAGAAGCTATCCTGAAGTTGAACGATGTATCGCAATATGCAGCCTGGGTACTGTTGCATGGTAATTCGATAAATCATTTTACAGCACTTATTAATAAACAGGGGGTTAAAGAGTGGCCTGACATTCAGTCGACCTGCAAAGCACTTGAAGAAGCAGGTGTCCCAATGAAAGAACGCATAGAGGGTAAGGAAGGCAGTATCCTCCGGCAATCGTCCACACAGGCTGTCAAAGAGATGGTTGAAGTAATCAATGACGATGGCGAAGTAGGCCAGATAATATGGACATACGCCTATTACGAACTTGCAGAACGTGGTTTTATTGAGGAAAACGGCGAGAAGAAGTTATTCCAGGGGTTCCTGGGCGAACAGGCATCTCATTTGTTTGATATAACCCGTACGCGCGACAATTAAAAAATAGCAGGAACATAGGTCATTTCTTCAAGAGGGGGGCGTACATAGCCTTTATTCTCTTTCTTTTTGGGTAATTCTATTGGCTCCGGGGTTAAGTCTTCGTATGGGATTAAAGATAATAAATGGTGGATACAGTTTAACCGTGCCCGTTTTTTATCATCGGCATCAACAGCGTACCAGGGGCTTAATTTTGTATCGGTGTAAGCAAACATTTCGTCTTTTGCCTTGGAGTATTCAACAAATTTCTCCATTGACTTCAGGTCCATAGGGCTTAGCTTCCACCTTTTTGTCGGGTCGTTCATCCGGTTTATAAACCGCCTCTCCTGCTCGTCTTCACTTACCGAGAACCAATACTTTATCAGGATAATACCAGACCGGATAAGCATCCGCTCGAAGTTGGGGCAGGAACGTAAAAACTCCCAGTACTCTTCGTTTGCGTTTGTGCAAAAACCCATTACTTTTTCTACGCCAGCCCGGTTATACCAGCTCCGGTCGAAAAGCACCATTTCGCCGGCAGCAGGCAAATGGGCCACATAACGCTGGAAGTACCATTGTGTTTTTTCCCTCCCGGTAGGTGTCCCCAGTGCCACTATTTTACAAATACGGGGATTTAATGTTTGAGTGATCCTTTTTATCGCACCACCTTTCCCGGCAGCATCGCGGCCTTCAAAAATTACGACAACCTTCAACCCTTTATACTTAACCCATTCCTGAAGATGTACCAGTTCGATCTGTAGTTTATTTAACTCATGCTCTCGTATATCTTCCGGGATAATTTTTCTTTTTGTGGCGTACTTTTATTTGCATTATCTTCCATAGTACTTTCTCTCGAAATATTACAGCCCTTTCAAAAGTATAACCTATGAGATACCTGGTGTCAGGCCAGGCATAACCTCACGAGACCTGCTCTTTCCCGTTTTTACATTACAAAAAAGAAGAACAACAACGGCTTCTACCCACAACCATATACCGTAACCGGCACTAGCCTGAATAATTTTATTTTAGCAATTTTTAATTATTTGCCCAAAATAAGCGGCAACCCATCTTTCCCACTTCCAATGACTATTACCTTACTATTTCCAGATTTGGCAAGTTCAAGGGTGGCTTCAATACCTCTCTGCTGAAGTATCTTATCAGTTAAACTGGCGCTGATAATCCGGTTGAAATCCGAAATACCCTGTGCCTCTAGCCTCTTCCTCTGGGCTTCCGATTTTTCACGGTCGAGCCGGAATCTATAAGCAAGGGCTTCCTGTTCTGTTTTAAGTTTATCTTCAATGGCTGTTTTTATTTGATCAGGAAGATTTATTGACCGTATGAGCAATGCCTTCATCGTAATAAAATTTGCTTCGAGCACCTTTTGGGTCTCAGTAATAATTGAACTCTCCACTTCGTTCCTTTTTGTCGAGTAAATCTCTTCGGCAGTATAGCGCCCTGCAACCTGACGAACCGAGGAACGTACTTCGGGCACCACAAGTACATTGATAAAATTGGTGCCAAATTGTTGGTGCAAATAACCTATTTTATCAAAACTCGGGTTAAAACGGACGGTTACATCCATATTGATGTTAAGCCCGTTTTTAGACAGGACATCCATTGTTTCTTCTCTTTGCTGCTCCTTTACATTATAAATATACATATCGTTCCATGGTGCTATAACATGGAATCCTTCGCCATAAATATTATCTCTGTCGAGGCCAGTGGTATAAGGCCGGAAAATAACGCCGCGCTCTCCCGCCTGTATGATCATAAACATCTTATTACCAAACAATAACAATACAATCAATATTGATACTGCAATGACAAGGTACGAACTTTTTAAATTGAACTTCATAACTGATATTTTAGAATTTATTATACGAACAAATGTACAAGATAAATAAATAACTACCACATATTAACAGGCCTATCCTGAAATATTTTGTTAACTGTTAATATCTTAACCTATAACTAATTGATTATTAGGCTTCTTTTGAATAATTTTGACCTATTAATATAAAGCTGCTGAAATGATTAAGCATTCCGAACTCATAATAAATAAAGACGGTACAATTTTCCACCTTCACCTAAAACCGGAGAATATCTCCGACACAATTATCCTTGTCGGCGACCCCGGAAGGGTTGAAATGATTGCAGCTAAATTCGAAGCTATTGAATTTAGTGCGGAAAACAGGGAGTTCGTAACAAAAACAGGAATGTATAACGGGAAAAGGTTATCGGTAGTTTCAACCGGGATAGGCACCGACAATATTGATATTGTGGTAAATGAACTGGATGCCCTGGCAAATATCGACCTGAAAACAAGGACTATTAAGAAAACCCATAAACAACTGGATTTTATACGGATCGGCACATCTGGAGGACTACAGGCAACCATTCCTGTTAATTCACTGGTCGTTACGCGCAAAGCATTTGGGTTTGACGGGATGCTTAATTTTTATGCCAACAGAGAGGAGATATCCGACCTGGTTTTTGAGAAACAATTCAAAAACTTTACAAATTGGGACACCAGTTTACCAACTCCTTACGCGGTCAATGTATCAAATAAATTGTTGCAAAAATTCCCTGCCCATGAATTTACCCAGGGGGTAACTATCTCGGCCCCCGGTTTCTACGGCCCACAGGGGAGGGTAATCAGGTTACCACTGGCTGTGCCCGGGCTGAATAAAAAAATTGAACAGTTTGAATTCGAAGGCTTAAAAATAACTAATTACGAAATGGAAAGTTCGGCAATTTACGGGCTTGCAAGGCTGCTGGGGCACCAGGCACTTACCATTTGTGCCATTATAGCCAACCGGGTAACCCACGAAGCAAATGAAGATTATTATGATGTTATGGATAATCTCGTTGATATAGTTTTAAAGAAAATAACTAATTAAATATAAACGTTGTGAGACAGAATAGGAAAACAGAGGCACTTATCCACCTGCTTGAAGACCCCGACATGTCGGTTTACAAGATGGTTGAAAAGGAACTCTTAAAAGAAGATGCCAGAATTATCCCGGCTCTTGAAGAGATGTGGGAATTAAGTTTGGACGAGATTTGCCAGCAACGAATTGAAAACCTGATACAATACCTTCAATTCAAAGAAACTAAAAGGGAGATGGCTGAATGGATAGGGCTTAAAAACCCTGATTTAGTAGAAGGGTTTAGTATAACAAACAGGTATCAATACCCGGATTTGAATGCTACAAGTATCGAAATAAAAATTGAGCAGATTAGGAAAGATGTTTGGCTGGAACTAAACAATTCACTTACATCGCTGGAGAAAATAACCGTTTTAAACCACATTTTTTTTGATGTGCATGGCTTCTCCGTTAACCACGCCAATCTGTCTTCGCCGCAAAATTTCTTTTTAAACCAGGTGCTTGAAACAAAAAAGGGCCATCCTGTAGCACTGGCCATGTTGTACACGGTTGTTGCCCGGAGGTTGGACCTACCCGTCTATTTTATTAATTTCCCTAAAAACCCGTTATTGGGGTACTTCGACCGGCATATTGCTATTAAAGCCCACGGTTTTAAAATAAATTCGGATATCCTTTTTTACATCAACCCTTCGAATAAGGGGTCGATTACAGGCAGGAAAGAACTGGAGTACTACCTGAAAAAAATGAAATATAAACAGGAACGCAAGTATTTTGAAAGATGTAGCGACAAGGTTTTTGTCCTGAAACTGATTTCATCGCTACAGGCTGCTTTCGATTCGATGGGGTATAAAGAAAAAGCAGATGAAATTATGGAACTAAAAAAGATTGTAACATCCAATTTGGGCAAATAACGGGCCAGATGGGAATTATTAAATACCCCTGGTAAGTTACCAATCCTAAAACCACCCCTGACGAAGGGGATACTGTTAATCATAAAATGTCCAGGCTACCCCCAGTCGGAAGGTCATAGCATTCATAGGGTAATGAAGTGCTGTAAAATACTCCTTATTCAAAAAGCCAGACCCAATATTTATATATTTTAAGAATACACGTGTCCGTTTCAATTTAAGGCTGGCATAAGCATCAATGTAAGGATAATCGCCAATCCTTTTTTCATTTTGCAAATAAAACAATCCGGTTGAAGGTTCATAAGCATCTGCAAAATAAGCAGTATTATACCTTGTATCCACTCCGATTTGTGTATACAAAACTTTCGAAATAAGCATTTTGTAATATACTGATAAATGTACCGATAATTCAGGCAAATGGATAAAATCCTCCAAGGAGGCCTTTTGAGCCAGCACCCTGGCTTTTATATGGAAGTTCCTCAAAACAAAATCTTTATTCAGGAAAAAAGATAAAATCAGAAGTTCTTTTTTTGTCTGGGCAGGCATCCCAAGAGTATCGTTGTATATAAAATTATTGATTAATGCATAATTGGCTCCCACCTTAAATTTCCTTTCAGGAGACTCGAATGTAAACCCTGCGGTTAAGCGTTGTTCATTGTTAAAACGATTGTCCCACCTGATATGGTTGCCTCCATATTTTTGTTGGAAATAATCAGGTACAACTGTTTCAAGCCTTCCGTCAATTTTAATTGATGCGGCCGAATCTTTTAAAAATTTCACCGGCTTCCATATAGAAGCAGACAACTCGGTTTGCCCGCTCCTGTATCCTGTAATAAAAAGCTTTCCTTCCGCATTCCATTTCCAGAATTCCCCTTCATTCCGGAAAATCCCCCCCCCTACATATAAATTGGTATATTTCCTTGTTGAAGCCATATTGTAGTATAAACTGGGGTGTGTAGTCCTGACAATATCTACGCCAATAAAAGCCCTCTTCCCAAAACTAGCTTTCTTCTCGGCTGTTTCATATTGTTTTATTTGAAAAATATTTGTCAGCCTGTTGAGTCGGACTGAGTCGTTTGTTGCCAAAGAGTCAATGTAAACATTTGGGAAGAAATCATAATTAACCAATTTCTCCCGGAACTGCCTGAGGTTTTTAGCTACCTCAACAGAATAAATGAACCCTAGCAGGGGTTTAAAAGCCTCGTCATTATCCTTGGTTTTGATATATTTCCCAATCCTATACTCGGCTGTTGCAAAAAGATAATTGCTTTTATATTCTGAGCTCACGTCTGAAAGGTATATAGGGTATAAACCCTTTGTTTCCGGATTCAATAACTCATTATCCGAAACCATCCCCCCATTTTCAGAATTAGTTATTCCATTCGAGATATACCCTCCGTGAATATTCAACTGGTCGCTTTTATAGCTTGAATAAAGGCTGACAGAGTGGTTTTTACTGTCCTGCTGATCGTATTGCCCTTCAGATTTCGCCTGGTCGAAACGGAAAGTAAAATTCAATTTATCATTTATATTTTGAGAATGTAGGACATTAAACCTTGTTTCATTTTGATCACTTTGCTTTTCACTCTGGCTATAATCAAGTAAGGTATAGGGAGTTGTTGTGTTATAGTATTGAATATTCCCGGGAGTAAGCAGGTAAGCGTCGTGTGTGTGAAGGAAATAGAAATCATTGTTGTAATCCCTGGCAAAAAAATCGTTATTTAAATATGCCCCGCCGTAATTCCCGGTAAAGGTATTGGTTATTGCATTTTTATAAATTGGATTGTAAATATAAAAATCTTCCTGAAGAGTATCTAACTCTTCTTTTTTTAAAAATGCCCCATTCCCGGTTAAGTTCCACACATTGATCCTGGATTCCACTTTTATAGCTTCAGAAGTAGTATTTTCCCTTTCCCTCTCATCCACCATCCCACCTTGCTGGGGGCGGAACTGGGCCATTAAAATATACGGCAACGATAAAAACAGCAAAAAGAATATTGTCAAGGTTTTACCCATATTATCTTACCTATAATAATAAAATCCACAAAACTAAAAAAGCTTCTTTAGCCAAGGGTAAAACTATATAACTTTTCATTATAATTAACAACTTTTAATCAAAAGATAACTCAACTAATAAAAC
>JAADGO010000023.1 GCA_013152355.1 Chlorobiota bacterium | reverse complement strand
TCAGGGTACTAAGATAGTTAATATTTTAATTGAGGGGCTTGTGAATTTTTGTTTTTTTAGTTTAAACAACTTCTTTATTAATTCTCTAAAAATGGGTCAATTCAAATTTAAGATCAGGAAGTACAGGAACCTTTGGCGTAATAATATAATTATTCCTACAATTAAAACTATTAAGGGCAATTAGGTTTCCTTTGGTAAGTTTTGATGTTGCCGAATATTTTATCTCTATACATGCAATAATTTTATTTCCTTCTTCAATTCTTCTTGAAACATACATAATGAAGTTATAAGAATCCCTGTAAATTTAAAGTGCCATTTTAAATTTGCCGGGATAACTTTTGATTTTATGTGGTTTTTATTACACAAAATAGTGAGCAGGTGGCTTGCAGCCACCTGCTCACTAACTGCACCAACTATATGAGGGTGAACAGTTCGAGACTGTCATTTTTTGTAAAAATTCATCTCCTCGATGTATTTGTATGTTTTTGGAGGCAGGAAATGCCGGATGTTTTTCCCCTGCCTGATTTTTTCCCCTGCCTGATTGCTTTCCGGATGAATGTTGATGAAATATCGATTATCGGGGCATCAGTGATAGTTATGCCGGGGGCTAGTTTTGCCGTATCAGGCTTGTATCCGGGGCGGGGGTAAACATAAACCCCGTAATTGGCGATTATTGCTTCGTAATTTTTCCACTTATGGAAATTTATTAAATTATCAGCCCCCATCAGGATAAAAAATTTATGGTTAGGATACTGGTCGGAAAGGTAGGCCAGGGTGTCGGCAGTGTACGAAGGTTTAGGCAGTTTGAATTCTATATTTGAAACCCTGAACCGACTGTCATCGTCAACAGCTCGGTATGCCAATTCCAGGCGTTGGTAGTCGTTTAGAAGGTTTGTCCTTTGCTTGTGGGGGTTCTGGGGCGATACAACAAACCAAAGCTGGTCGATATCGGTATATTCAACCATATAATTGGCAATGGCAAGGTGTCCGATATGTATCGGATTAAATGAGCCAAAGAATAGCCCTACCTTCAATGAAAGTTTTGTCGTTGGATGTAATATATCGGTTACAAGGTTGCCCATATATAAAATCAGGTAGATATAAATTTTTTCACCACATTTTCCGCTTCTTTTAAAGCTTCCTGAATGTTGTTGTTTATAATTATATGGTCGAAACGGGGTGCAAAACTCAGCTCTTTTTCAGCTTTTGCAATACGCATATTAATTTCCTCCCGGGTTTCGGCCGACCGCTTTTCAAGCCTTTTTTTTAACTCTTCCACAGAAGGGGGTTGCACAAAAATGGCCAGTGCATCATCGCCATAATATTTTTTTATATTGATACCGCCAACAACATCCACATCAAAAATAACATTACTCCCCGATTCCCGGATTTTCTCCACTTCGCTTTTTAAAGTACCGTACAAAGTACCTTCGTACACCTCTTCCCATTCAAGGAACTCGTTGTTGTTTATTTTTTCCCTGAAATCCTCTTCTGAGATAAAATAGTAATCTTTCCCGTCAGTTTCGTTGTGGCGGGGTTGCCTGCTGGTTGCCGAAACAGAGAATTTTAGGTTAAGCCCCTGTTTCATAAGGTGCTTCACAATGGTTGTTTTCCCTGCCCCCGATGGTGCTGAAAAGATAATTAATTTGCCGGTGCGTTGAGCCATGAGCTTCTTCTTGAGTTGCTTACAACCTATAATACATTCAACAGTTGCTCCTTAATACGTTCCAGGTGGTCCTTCATCTGGACAACAATACGCTGAATATTGCTGTCGTTGGCTTTCGACCCGATGGTGTTGACTTCCCTGCCAATCTCCTGAGAAATGAAACCCAGTTTTTTCCCTGACGGAATATCGAGGTTCATTGTTTCCATGAAAAATTCACAGTGGTTGGCAAGGCGGACCTTTTCTTCATTAATATCCAGTTTCTCCACATAATACAGCAATTCCTGTTCGAACCGGTTTTCATCGACATTCCCATTTAACGTCAGTTTGCCAAGGTTTTCATAAATCCTTGCCTTTATTGTTTCAATACGTTGTTTCTCGAAAGGCTCGATTGAAGGCAATAAGTTTTTTATCTCCAATATATTTGCACGGATATCATCATCAAGTGCTTTGCCTTCCTGAACACGGAACTTATCCACATCGTCCAGTGCTTTCCTTATTTGTTTTAATACCAACTCCCACTCTGTTTCTTCCAGCTCTTCGTATTCAACTTTTACAGCATCGGGAAGCCGCAAAGCAGCATGGAGTGTTGCCTCGTTTACAGGAAGTCCCAGCTCTGCACTTATCTTATTAAGGTGGCTATAGTAGCTCTTAACAACCGACTCGTTTATCTTTGTGCTGGATTCATCACCTAAGTTTTCAATGTAAATAATAAAATCGACCTTCCCTCTTACCAGCTTATCCGAAATTTCTTTCCTGATGTTGATGTCTTTTTCACGGTAAAGTACCGGAACCCTTGTGTTAATATCAATTTGTTTGCTGTTAAGTGACTTTATTTCCAGGGTGATTTTTTTATTCCCGGTTTCAAATTCGGCTTTTCCAAAGCCTGTCATCGATTTTATCATATAGTTTTATTTTATGTGTTAAAGTTAACTATTTATTGAAGTTAAGCAATCACTCCCGAGCCAATCAGCTCTTCGCCATCATACCATGCTGCAAACTGCCCGGAGGTAATGCCTCTCTGTTCATTCTCAAAAAGAATGTATATACCTTCTTCTTTTCGGTGGAGGGTAGCCTTTTCAAGGGGTTGGCGGTAACGAATCCTCACATCGAATGTTCTTTTTTCTTCTGGTTTTATTGCCAGGTCGTTTCGTATCCAATGAATATCCCCGTCAGCAATGAATAAACCAGGGCGGAACAAACCGGGGTGGGCCACTCCTTCGCCAACATAAATTATATTTCGTTTGACATCTGTCCCGATAACAAATAATGGTTCCCGGTAACCACCGATATTGAGGCCTTTTCGTTGCCCGATAGTATAAAAATGCGCTCCTTCGTGCTCTCCTATGATTTTACCGTTCCACGGTTTATAAGGGTATGCAAAACAGCGTTTACGATAATTTTCTTCTTCCAGCCCCAACTGTTTTTTCTTCTCCATAAACTTAGCAGGCACTTCAATAACGTTTCCTGTTTTTGCCTCAAGCTTTTGCTTTAAAAAGGTGGGCAGGTCTACCTTGCCAACAAAACAAATGCCCTGCGAGTCTTTCCTGTCGGCCGAAGCCAGGTTTTGCTCCCGGGCAATCTCCCTTACTTCAGGCTTTAACAAATGCCCAATAGGGAATAATGCTTTTGCCAGCTGGGATTGATTCAACTGGCACAAAAAGTAGCTTTGGTCTTTATTGGAGTCTTTCCCTGCCAGCAAACGGTGGACAACCCTCCCTTCCACAATAGAATCTTCTTTTCGGCAATAGTGCCCGGTTGCAACATAATCGGCATCGAATTTCAGGGCTTCATTAAAGAAGGTATCGAATTTTATTTCGCGGTTGCATAAAACATCGGGGTTGGGGGTCCTTCCAGCCTGGTATTCGGCAAACATATAGTCGACCACCCTTTTCTTATAATCTTTACTGAGGTCGACAATATGGAATGGGATATCCAGTTTTTTTGCGACCATTTCGGCTATCAGGGCATCGTCTTCCCATGTGCACCGGCTGGTAACTGCACCAACACGCTCGTGCCAGTTCACCATAAAGAGGGCAATGAGGTCGTAACCCTGCTGTTTTAGTATATAGGCAGCAACACTGGAATCAACGCCTCCTGAAAGTCCGACTACTACTCGTTCCATATTAATTGAATTGCGGAGCAAAAGTAAAAAGTAAAAAGTAAAAAGTAGAAAGTAGAAAGTAAAAAGTAAGAGTATTTTTATTTTATAAACGTTTATTGGCATTCCCAAAAGGGAATGTTACACCCAACCAGGGGATTGCAATAAAGGCATCGGTACCTCCTCCTATTGGGATAAAAGCTCCAAAGTCGAAGCCTGCTTTCTTTGTTATTCTTCGCCCGCTTAACGAGATTATCCCGGTCAGCCCGTCTTTTGTGTTAAAGAAATAATTATCAGAAAGGAAAAACCATTGGTCACTTGTCCTTACCTTTCCGCTTATTGTAAACACAGGGCTTTTTTCCATCTCCTGGTCGGTGTACCCATACGTTAAATACCCTGCGCCCATACTAAAGTTCTTGTCGGAAGACCCAACGGTTATATTGCCATATAAAATCCCAAAAAAAGTATGTGACTTGCCAATAACAGTCCCGGCTAACCCTCCTGCCCCAATATGAAGGTTGCTATTTGCCAAAGGGTGAGAGAATTTTGGCATTATCCAAACCGGTATCGATGCGCCATCTAAGATAAACAATGGGATTGTTCCTCCGGTAATGGTAAAATCATCTTGGATTTTAATGTTTCTTTTTGGTTGGGTTCTTTTTTTACGGGGAGAGGTATTGGTGGAGACCAGCCCTTTTTGTGTATAAACTGCAAAAAACTGATTGTTTATAGAATCGTTGGCAACGTATTCCTTTTTTAATTTATCCCTGTCAAAGGGCTTCTTATCATAAAAACATATTTTCTCGCCGGGTTGGGTAAATCCCGGCAGGGCAATAAAATTAAAACAATTAACAATTAAAATTGTGAACCATAATAACCTCATAACTTAGTGGTTCTTCTCTTTCCTTTTTCTCCGGTGTAAGGTTTATTTCTTGAGTTTTTTTTCTTTGAATAATATGGCCGTCTGCCCTTCATCCTGGTATTCCACTCCGGGGCGTTGCCAAGTCCCTGGGGTAAAGGCAATTTGATTATCTCCCTTTCAATCAATTGTTCAATCCTGTGGAATTTAAACATGTCGTCTTCATTCACAAAAGTAAGGGCGACACCTGTTGTGTCGGCACGGGCGGTTCTCCCAACCCGGTGCACATAGTCTTCGGCATCATGTGGGACATCGAAATTGATGATCAGGTTAATATCTTTTATATCAATTCCACGGCTCAATACATCTGTTGCTACCAGTATCCTTGTTTGTTTCGACTTAAATTTCAATAAAACTTCTTCACGCTCGTTTTGCAAAAGGTCTGACGATATCCCTTCAACACTGAACTTGTTTTTTTTCAATGAACTCACAATTTCCCGTACCTTCCTTTTTGACGAACTGAATACCAGGATGCTTTTGTAGTCGGGTTTATCGGCAAGTAAATTATTGATTAAATCTATTTTTTGGTTGTCGTAGATTAAATAAGCAGCCTGTAAGACTCCTTCGGCAGGCTTAGAAATAGAAATATTAATTTCAAAAGGGTTATTCAGTATTTTCGATGCGAAAGCCCTGATTTTTTGCGGCATAGTAGCACTAAACATCAGGTTTTGCCTTTTCTTGGGCAGGAAAGAAATTATTTTAAGGATGTCATCGTGAAATCCGATATCCAGCATCCGGTCGGCTTCGTCAAGTATCAGGTGTTCAATTTTATCGAATTTAACATACCCCATGTTTAGGTGGGATATTAATTTGCCTGGGGTTGCTACAATTATATCGGCTCCCTGGGTCAATGCAATTTTTTGCTGCCCCCAGTCATCGCCATCGCCACCTCCGTAAATGGGGATGGAGGTAATGTTTAACGGATAAGCCAACCCTTGTATATGTTGGTCTATCTGGATAGCCAGTTCCCTGGTCGGGACAATGATCAAGGTATTGGTTTCTTTGCTTTGGCTGTTATGGATGAACTCCAATACGGGTAATAAAAATGCCGCTGTTTTGCCTGTCCCTGTTTGGGCACAGGCTATAAGGTCGTTGCCTTTAAGGATTTCAGGAATAGCCAGTTCCTGGATTGGTGTTGTTTCCTCAAATCCCATGTCAATAATTGCATCAAGCAATTCATCGCTTATGTCAAGTTCTTCAAACTTCATATTGTGTTAACCGCTACCGTTATTAATGGTTAGAATTCAATGGGTAACGTGTTGGCAAAGATATAGATTATTATTGAATGCAGGTTCATACATTTTCCCGGGATAAAATTATTTTATATTCCATACTTTGGAATTCCTTATTTTGGGATGTTTTTATTTTTTCTGTTCAAATTTTTATCCTTACCTGATTACCACATTCTGCACAGTTATTTTTATCCATATTTATTTTTATTGAAAAGCGGCTTCGTTGTATGAGCAAGGCAGAACAGTGGGGGCAGTAGGTCGATGATCTTTTTTCATCGAAAACATTGCCTAAATAAACGTAATTTAAATGGCGGGAAGCAATTGAGTAAAATTTTTCAAGTGTGAGGATTGGAGTTGCGGGATTATCCATCTGGTAAACCGGGTAGTAACGTGATATATGGAATGGAATATCGCGCCCTAATTCGTTTGAAATCCATTGTGCCATTCTTTCAAATTCTGCCTCATTATCATTGATGCCGGTAATTACAAGGTTTGTTACCTCTAAATGTTTTCCTGAACGGGCAATTGTTTTCAATGTTTGTAATACGGGCTCCAGGCTTCCTTTCACATATTTTTTGTAAAATTCATTATTAAATGCTTTCAGGTCAATATTAAAAGCATCAATGTGCGGCAATAATTCATCCAGTGGTACAGGGTTAATAAAGCCATTGCTTACCACCACATTTTTTAAACCTGCATTGTGTATTTCTTTTGCGCAATCAATTAAGAACTCGTAAAACGTGAAAG
>JAADGO010000036.1 GCA_013152355.1 Chlorobiota bacterium | reverse complement strand
CGGGTATAATTCCGGCTATGAAATAATTTCATCTTCTGAAATCCGGGGACTCTCTCAAATAACCATTCCTGCAAAGAGTGCCGTGATTATTGAATTGAAAAAATAAATAGGGAACAATCTAAAATAATATACCATGTTGAAAAGGATAAAATTAATCGGTTCAATCCTGATATTACTACTTGCTTTTGCTTGCCAGCCTTATACAAATCATGTACAGGTTAATCAGGAAGAATGGCTCAAAGATGCAGTTATTTACGAAGTAAACGTGAGGCAATATACCCCTGAAGGGACATTTAATGCCTTTGCCAAGCACCTTCCCCGGCTAAAAAAACTCGGGGTCGACATCCTATGGCTGATGCCAATCCACCCTATCTCAAAAGTAAAAAGGAAAGGTTCATTGGGCTCCTATTATTCAGTAGCCGACTACAAAAAGATAAATCCTGAATTTGGCAGCCTTGATGATTTTAAGGCACTGGTTTCGAAAAGCCACGAAATGGGATTCAAAGTTATTATCGACTGGGTGGCGAACCACACCGGATGGGATAATCCATGGATATTTGAGCACCCTGAATGGTATACCACCGATTCAACAGGAGCTATCATCTCTCCCGACCCCGGCTGGACAGACGTAGCAGACCTGAACTTCGACCAGCCGGCAATGCGTAGGGCAATGATAAACGCTATGGATTACTGGCTGGAAGAAACCGATATAGATGGATTCCGTTGCGATGTAGCCTGGGGGGTACCTCTTGATTTTTGGGAAAAAGCACGGGCTTCGTTCGATTCGATTAAACCGGTGTTTATGCTTGCCGAAGACGAAGATCATCCGGAGTTCCTGAATAAGGCTTTTAACTCAAATTATGCCTGGCATCTGCACCATATTATGAATGAAGTTGCACAAGGAAAGAAAGATGCCACATCAATCTCAGATTATTTTAATGAATTGGGGAATAAATACCCTGCCGGGGCATTTCCCATGCAGTTTATTACCAACCACGATGAAAATTCATGGCAAGGGACCATTGAAGAACGAATGGGCAAAGCGGGCGATGCTTTTGCGGTATTTAGCTTTACTATTCCGGGTATCCCCTTGATTTACAGCGGGCAGGAAGCCGGGTTGGATAAACGGCTGGCATTTTTTGAAAAAGATACAATCGATTGGGGGAATCTGAAAAAACAGGATTTCTACCACAACCTGATTCAATTGAAAAAAGAAAACCAGGCTCTTTGGAACGGTGAATATGGCGGAGGTATTGAGTTCCTTAAAACTACAAAACCTGAAAAATTACTTGCTTATAAGAGGGTGAAAAACGGCAACACGGTTTTAGTGGTATTGAATTTATCAGACGGTCAAATCGAAGGGGACGTTACACTGGGGAAAACACAAAAATACAAACAGTTTTTCAATGCAAAGAAGATCTCATTGGGAGGCAATGCAAAATTTGAGATGAACCCCTGGGATTATTTGATTTTCGTGAAGAAATAGGGCATTTACCTCTTCATAATTCCGTAGCACATAATCTTCAGGATAATATCGACACTCCTTTCCAGGTCGATTGAACTGTAGCTACCCGCCGTAAGAGGCATCTCCAGTCCTTTAATGGCGGTAGTAATACCAATAGCAGCAAGGTTGAAATCGTATATTTCAAATTCGTCTTTCCGTACGCCTTCAATAAGAATCCGTTTGATCATCCGGATTTCATATTGTTCGTATTTATGTTTCAGGTCTTCAATAAACCCTATCGCTGTAATATCATTTTCCAAAGCATTATAAAAATTGGCCAGGCTTCGGTAAGTTGTAAGTTTTGTTAAGATGTAATCGCGAAGTTTATCTACAGGGTCACTGTTCCTGTTTACCACTTTATCCAGTTCGCGCCCCAATATATCCACCTCTTTCAAAATAACAGCCTGGAAAATATCTTCTTTACTTTTAAAATAGTAGTACAATGAACTTTTGCCTTTTCGAACGGCATTTGCTATATCATCAAGCGTGGTTTTTTTATAACCGTACTTGCTGAAAATTTCCTGAGCAATTTTAAGGATATTCTCCCTGTTCAAATCCTTTTTTGTACCGTTTTCAATACGATTTTGCATACAATTCTTTTTCTTTCAGTACTTTTTACCGAGCAAATATAAATTATTTTTTTAAAACATGTAAATACTCTGTTTTACTCTTTTTCATTAATAAGGGTAAAATCGAGCTGTTTCCTTTCGAGGTTTGTCCTCCATATTTTTATTTCAATGGGGTCTCCTAACTGGTATCTTTTATGGGTATGCCTGCCAACCAGGGCATAATTTTTTTCATCGAAAATATAAAAATCGTCATCCAGGTTACGCAACGGGATCATACCCTCAATCTTATTCTCCAGTTCAACATAAATCCCCCAGTCGGTAATCCCCGAGATCGTCCCCTGATAGGTTTCCCCGATGTGATCCTGCATAAATTCTACCTGTTTGTATTTTATCGAAGCCCGTTCGGCA
This sequence comes from Chlorobiota bacterium, assembly GCA_013152355.1. GTDB lineage: Bacteria > Bacteroidota > Bacteroidia > Bacteroidales > Prolixibacteraceae > JABMQB01. The sequence continues at coordinate 3,685 of JAADGO010000036.1, read as the reverse complement.
TTGGCTGCCCTGGTTTCCATATCAGACGAATGGCGGCACATATCCTCGTATTTTGAGGCATTTGCCGAACGCCCGCCTTCCAGGTATTTTTCCAGCAGGCGGTGTACCATCATATCGGGGTAGCGCCTGATGGGTGATGTAAAATGGGTATAATACTCGAACGACAGGCCGTAGTGCCCAATATTCCGGGTTGAATATTCTGCTTTTACCATTGTCCTTATAGCCAATGTCTCAATTACATTTTGTTCGGCTTTCCCCTTTACATTTTTTAAGAGCTTGTTGAGCGACCTGGAAATCATTTTCGGAGTTGCCAGTTGTATCCCATATCCAAATTTATGGATGAAATTATTAAATGTGTCCAGTTTGTCCGGGTCGGGTTTATCATGTATGCGGAACACAAATGTTTTGGGAAGTTTATTCCCTTTGCTTTTCCCGATAAATTCTGCTACCCGCTTATTGGCCAGCAACATAAATTCTTCAATCATCTGGTTGGATTCTTTCGCCTCTTTAAAATAAACCGATATAGGCTTCCCTTTTTCATCAAGGTTAAACTTTATCTCCACCCGGTCGAAAGCAATTGACCCTTTATTGAAACGGGCTTCACGTAATTTTACAGCTAACGCCTGTAATTGTAGTACTTCTTCACTAAGGGTTCCCTGCCCTGTTTCAATAATTTCCTGCGCTTCTTCGTATGTGAAGCGGCAGTTTGAATGAATCACCGTTTTCCCAAACCACTGGTTTTTCACCATAGCGTTTTCATCCATTTCGAAAACAGCCGAAAAACACAATTTGTCTTCGTTGGGCCGTAAAGAACACACTCCGTTCGACAGGTGCTCCGGCAGCATTGGTATCACCCGGTCGACCAGGTAAACCGATGTTGCACGGCTAAAAGCTTCGTCTTCAAGGAGGGTGTTGGGCCTGACGTAATGGGTAACATCGGCAATATGCACGCCCACTTCCCATAAACCATTTTTAAGCTTCCGGATAGAGAGGGCATCGTCATAGTCTTTGGCATCGGCAGGGTCGATGGTAAAAGTAGTTACATCCCTGAAATCACGCCTGGATTCATACTCTTCTTTAGGTATCTCCATCGGAATTTTTTGAGCTGCCCTTTCCACATTTTCAGGGTATTTATGCGGTAGCTCAAACTCGGCAAGGATGGCATGCATCTCGGCATCATTGTCGCCGGGATCGCCCAAAACTTCAACAATTTGCCCAAACGGGCTTTTTGCCCTGGGCGGCCATTCTACAATTTCGGCAATAGCTTTTTGCCCATCTTTTGCCCCATTCAGTTTCTCTAGCGGGATAAATATATCAAACCCGGTTTTCCCGGTTGGTACAAGGAAGGCAAAATTCCTTGACATCGAAATAACTCCCACAAAATTTTTCTTGGCATGTTCTACAACTTCCACGACTTCGCCTTCCAGGCCGTGTTTCTTCCGGCGGGCATACAGCTGTACCCGTACTTTGTCGCCTTCCATTGCATGGTGCAGGTTCCGTGATGAAACTAACACCGGCGAATCGACCTCCTCGCTTGCAATATATGCAAATCCCTGTGGTTGCAGGTCTACAACTCCCGTAATGTACCCACTACGGGCTTTTAACCGGTATTTCCCCTGCGATACCTGGTCAAGATAGCCATCATCATATAAATCCTGTAAAGCGATATTAGCCAATCTCCTGGTTTCAGTATCTTTAATCCCAAGGACGGACGATATTTGCTTGTAATTAACTGTTTTTGAAGGTTCTTCGGATAAAACCGAAAGAATGGCATGTTTTAACATCTGTTTATTAAACGCCGCATGTTTGCGCCCTTTCCTTCCTTTTTTCTTTCTTGCCATTACTCTTTTTTGATTCTTTTCCTATTTATGGACAGGTACTATTTAAATCCTACAAGGCTATACCTGTACGTTCCTCTGTGCCTTCCCCATTTCCCGGAAAAGCCATACCTGGCTTTTACTTTGTATGAAGGTAAAAAAGTTTTAAGAATATAGAAATAATATCTGAAATGATTTTGGATTTTTTTGTTTTTAGGTTGAAGATAGTCCGCATTAGGGGAATCGCCGGAAGAACATGGCTTCATTTACATCGAAACAAACAACATTGCATACAGCATATTATAAAACACAAAAAAGCTTTATACTTATATTTTTTTCGGGCTGAAGGCCCATCTTAATTCAGCCCGGTGGCAACGCCTCGGGTGAATTAATTAGTAAGTAGAATAGCCGCCCTGAAAGGGCAGCTTACATTTAATCTGTCCATAAATATTTCTCATTATACTCGATTGAGTACTCTTTTAAAAACATCAAATATTCTTCATGAAAGGTCATTTTCTTATGATGTTCATCCTGGTTCTCAATGTAATGTTTGGTTTTGTTATGCAACGAGGGGCTCACGGAGAATCCACCATAGCCTCCCTGCCATGCAAAATGAGTATAATTTGTACTTATTGTTTTAATCATTCGGCTACTGTGCCTCTTAATTTCTTCAACAAACTTTGCAAGGGCAATGTTTTTCGACATTACACACAATATATGAACATGGTCTTCTACTCCATTTATTAGTATTGGAATTGAGTCATTGCCTTTAATGATTGCACCAATGTATGCGTACAAATCTTTTTCGTCCTCTTTGCGTATCTTTGAATGTTGGTGCTTGATGTGAAATATTATATGTACGTATAATTTAGATAAGGATTGAGCCATATTATTAATTTATTTAAGCTGCCCTTTCAGGGCGATAATTACTGCGTTAATTTTTAATACCCAAGGCGTTGCCATTGGGCTGAATTAAGTTGCCACTCCGTGGCGAAAACTATTCTTACAAATATTACATAGTCTACAAGTCCTGATTCTTAAAAATAGCAAAATAGTTCCATCAATTGGTCTCAGCACCTCAAATTAATACCTGGAATTCTTTTTTTTAGGTTGAAGGATGGTCCGCATTAGGGGAATCGCCGGAAGGACATGGCTTCATTTACATCGGAACAAGCTATATTACTATTGCTTTTTACTACTATATACTTTAACTTAGCTTTATTGTTGTATTAACCCCTGCAACCCACCGAAGGAAGCAGGTGCTTCTGTGGATGAAGGAGGCGGGCTTGACTTGGATGGGGATGTGGCAAAACTTTACCAGAATAGCCCAAACCCTTTTAAAACAGAAACAACGATCCGTTTTGAAATCCCCCAATCAGTTAACAGTGCCCGGCTTTATATTTGTAATATGGCAGGGACACTCTTAAAGAGCATTGTTATAAACCAAAGAGGGCCTGGCAACGCAATAATGAGTGTCAACGAATTTAATGCCGGCATGTACCTGTATAGTTTGGTAAACGATGGGAAGATTATTGATACCAAACAGATGTTGACGGAATAATTATTTAAAATATTCTGTCAATTTAAAAATACGTACAAATAAAAAATAAACAATGCAAATAAATTTTTGGCGGCTATTTTTATTAACCTTGATTTTAAATCAGGCAAAGGGGCAGGAGTATAGTAAAGTTGTTGAACCAAATTTAACAACCTGGTATTTCGCCCACCAGCAACTTGCGGGTAAATCTATAGATACAATTTTTGCAGGAGGGCAAATAGATGGTTGGATAGATTTGTGGTACCATGGTGTTTTTATGAATCATGAAAAAACATACATGGGAAAAATTAAATGTAGCCCAAATAATGAT
>JAADGO010000034.1 GCA_013152355.1 Chlorobiota bacterium | reverse complement strand
CTGATTCGGGCTAATAGTTCATCGAAATAGTTTCCGCCTCCTGCTTGTTTCAGTAAATCATCGTTCATTGTAAACCCTTTCACGATGTACTATGATCTCTTTTCAGCTTGCATTGTTATCGCCTTTTTGTTCTATTCTTTTTGTCAATTCATTTTCTATTGCAATTTCCAGTGCATCGTCATGAAGTCCGAGAAAATCAAAATTGTAAGGGTCTCTTAATATTTCGGATGCCAGTTTTGACTGTCCTGCGGGTAGTGTTTGTGTGAAGTTATTGCCTGCAGCACCAAGTCGGCTATAGTATTTATTTTCAATCTGGATTTCCAAAGTGTCTCTGTCCCACCCGTTCTTGATTGTTTCGTTGCAATAAAACTCGGCTTCTCCTACATTTTTTATTTTTGCAATAATCAAACGGTTATGCCCCCAAGGGATTTGTGCCACGCTGTGTGGCACAAATTGGTATTTTGTTGAATAAAATCTATACCATTGTATAATTGCATAAATATTCCTGCGAGAAAACCCTTTAATTTCAGGGAATTCGTGTTTTAACTCAAGGGCTGTTTGTTCAATGAATTTGCTTCCCCATTTTGATTTCATTTTTCAAAAATGAGACATCTTTTAATTAGTTCTGTGCTGTTTTTTCAAATTGTTGTTGTGCGTTCGTTAATATTATCCAGCATACATCCTGTTAAAATTAATCGTTGTTTTCCAAAGTGATTACAACGTTTCCTGTTTTTTGACCTTTTTCAACATACCTGAAAGCTTTGGCAATTTGTTCTAGTGGATATGATCTATCTATTACCGGTTTAAATTTTCCTTCTTCTATGAGTTTTTTAACCAAAAGAATACTACGTCTTATATTTGGGGGATATGGAAATTTTACTTTTTTCCCCGCTTGCCCGGGCAGGCTTCCAAATATTGCTGTAATAAGAGCGAAGAAAAGATTTTGAACCATCCAGCCCAATTCCGATGACATATATACACCACCAGGTTTTAACATTTGCTTGCATTTCCCAAAAGAACTTTTGCCAACACTGTCAAAAACATAATCATATTTCTCACTATCTTTTGTAAAATCCTCTTTTGTATAATCAATTACTTTACTTGCTCCCAATGATTTAATTAATTCAATATTTTTGGTATTGCACACCGCAGTTACATCGGCATCAAAATATTTTAATAGTTGAACTGTCGCAGAACCAATACCTCCTGAAGCACCATTAACAATCACTTTATGCCCACTTTTAAGGTCCACCTTATTTATAAAATTATACGCATAGTGTGCACCTTCAATACAGGCTGCGGCTTGCTCATATGTGATATCTTTCGGCATGGTAGATAGTGCTCTATCTTCTGATATTACCATATATTCGGCATAAGAACTTAAACCACTGTCGTCAAAACCGAAAACTTTATCTCCTGCTTTGAAAGAGGTTACAGTTTTGCCAACAGTCTCAACATCACCGGCAAATTCAGTTCCCAAAATCTGATTTTTGGGTTTGAAAAGCCCCATAGAAAACCTCATGATGAATGGCTTTGCTCTCAGGTTAGCACAATCTGTGCGATTTACCGTTGTTGCACGCACTCTTACCAGTATTTCATTATCATCAGGGACAGGTTTTTCTACCTCTTTATGCTGTAAAACTTCTGGCGGCCCGTATTGTGTGTAAACAATTGCTTTCATACTGTTTGATTTGATTTCTTATAATGACGCACAACTTGTTTATATATTCAACCCTGTTTTTTTCATGAGGTCGATTTAGATGTCTGGTTTTTAGACTTATATCCAATTATAAACGTTTGTAAACGTTTATTGCTGCCTATTAAGTTACAAAAAAGAATCTATTAACCATAAACAGGGGGCTTAGTGAATATTTCTGCCTGCCACCCGGCTGAGAGGGTAGGGGTAAAGTACCGCAGCTACTTGCTTAGTGAGGGTTTCACTTAAAGTGAAGCCCTCACTTTTATGCAGGTGTTACCAGATATTCGACCCCAGCCGGGGTCAAATTCCTTTGCATTTGCCTGTTCCTATAAATATGTGATGCCTCCGGCATCGATATTGCAGTTGTCCTGGTTTTCATTTTAACGCCTCCTTAAAGCAAAGCGGATTTTCATGGCATAACCGGTGATTTTTGATGTTGCCCCCGGGTATTTATATCCCTTTTTAATCATATTATAATACTTTCAATCCTTGCATCCAGTTTTGCCTGGTCATTGGTGAAGCTGGCCAGCCCGGCAAGGTTGAGCAATGTGTCGATTGCCAGTTCGCCGGTTGCAATACGCCCTGCCCAACGGTTGTGCTTCGGTATTTTCCCATCGTCTGAGATATGTTGTAAGTCGGCATCGCTTAAATACGGGAACATATCGCCGCATCCCGCAGCATGTACCCGTTGGATCAGTTCGTCACTGTTTTTTGGGAGGTTTGCCCCCAGCTCTTTTGCCAGCGCAAGCTCTTTGTCCGATACTTCCCACAACTTTTCAACGAATGCATTGCCTGATGAAGGATTCAGATTAACCGGGTAGTCCACACCCAGTTTTGAAGAAAAGTCACCGCTTAGTTCAACTTTCCCTGCTGCTGCCACCTTTGTAGGCATGGTAAACACATCAACACCTGCCAGCGACTCAAGCTGCCCTGCATTGCGCAAACTGGCAGCAATCAGTTTAGTGGGTACCTGGTTGTTTTTTGTCAATTCGGTTACCCATTTTTGAGAAGACATTACTGCTTTTTCGCCGACACCAAGCCCGTCTCCCAACCCATTATCTTTAACGTATGCGCCCAGCCTCCCCAGGAAAACATTCAAATAATTGGGTTGCGTAATGGCAGCTACAAAAACGTTCTGGCGTGCGCTGAATTCGAGTGTGAAGTTTATTTTAATGCCTAAATCCCGCAATTTCCTGGCACCCAGTAACCCGGTTGCTGTGTATGGTACCTTCACTATGAACTGGTCGGGGCATATTTCAAAATAGCGCACCCCATAGTCAACAATGGCTTCAATATCGTGGGCTGTATCGGTATGTAACTCAACACTTACAAATCCGCCAAATTTTTTTGCCAGCCTCAGGCCGTGCCTAGCATTTAGAATAAAAGCCACTTCTTTAATTTGCTCATTCAGCGGTAACTCTTTTACTATTTCTTTTGCCTTGGCTATATAATCATCATAAATACCTTTTTGTATTTCATTATTGACCAATGTATTGTTAGTGGTCAGGGCAGACATTTCTGCCGACCAGTTTTTTTCTGCTTCATGCATGTCACCCGTGTCCAGCCATAATTCTGTACCGGTATTTTTAAGGCTTTGCCAAAATAAATCCGGCTTCCCGATAACAACCGCCTCGTGAATATCCTGCAATATGAATTCCTTGATTTTTGCTTTTAAGGTTGTGTCCATAATTTTTTTTGCTTTACTGGTTTAATACCCTTAAAATAGGAAAAATAGCCGGAATACTACTACCCGGCAGGTAAATAACTTTTATAAATACAATTATTTTTTGTTCAAGAGTCAATGGTTGATAGCCAGCCAGTTCCTTTTTTTTTTACAGCCTCTGATTTTTCAATCCACCCCTTCCGGTTTATACTCCTGCACTTCAAATGAATTGGCGACTATTTTCTTACCTTCCTCAATAGAAGGGATGAATTTGAATGTAAGGGCTTGTGATAGCAGGTTGCCTATTGATGCTCCTTCAACAGGGCCGGCATGGACAGCCAGCCCTGTTGTATTGGCTGTTAGCTGGCAAAGTAATTTTGATTGCGAGCCGCCGCCGGTAATATGTATACATTCAAATTTTTTGCCCCTCAGCTTTTCAAATTCTTTTAAACACTGATTAAAAGATACGGCAAGGCTGTCGTAGGCGCACCTGTAATATTCTCCTTCCGAAGAAAAAGAAAACCTATACTTAGAGTGGATGTGTTCGTCAAATGCCTGTTTCATGTCCTTCGGGTTATAAAATATTTCGTCAGAAGTGTCGATAAGGAACCTGGAAGCCGGGGTATTTGCTGCTACCTGCTCAATCTCTTCAAACGAAGATCCTCCGCCGAAACTTTCCCTGAGTTTTTGAATAAGCCACAGGCCCATCAGGTTTTTTAACGGGCGGAAATTCCCGTTTGCTGCAACTTCATTGGTGATGCCGCCATTCAGTGCCTGTTCCGAATCAAACAAGGTGGTAGATTCGGTACCCATTACACACCATGTGCCGGTAGCGAGGAATGCATAATTATTGGTTTTGTTGGGGATGGATAACAATGTCCCGGCACTATCGTGCCCCGGCACAAGTGTTACTTTGATACCTTCCCCTCCGAATTCTTCCTTCAAATTGCCAATAATAACCCCGTTTTTTACCGGCGTTGTCAGTAATGACGGTTTAATGCCCAGGTTTTTGATAATCGTTTTGTCCCAATCGAATGAATGGGCATTCAACATTTGTGTTGTTGACGAAAGGGTGAGTTCGTTGACAGCATTGCCTGATAAGAAATAGTTTATATAATCTGCTATAAAAAGTACTCGTCCTGCCTTTTTATGGATGGTTGAATTTTTTATGGACATGAATTGAAACAGCGAGTTGAAAGGGTAAAAATTAATACCTGTACGCTTAAAAGTTTCCTCTTTACTCATATATTTACCCCACTCTTCGGGCATGCCGTTGATTCGATCATCACGGTAAGTAACGGGGTATTCGATAAACTCCCCGTTTTTATCCAGCATTACAAAATCCACACCCCAGGAATCGACCCCTATACTGCTGATTTCCCCGGGGGTTGTTTCAAGGGCTTTGCGTATGCCTTTACGGATGCCGTTATGAATGGCCTTTAGGTTCCAGCGGTAGTGCCCGTCAATTAATTCCATTTTGTTTTCGAAACGGTGAATTTCACGAAACTCAAGACGGCCACTAAATACCCCCAGGATAATTCTGATGTTGCTGGCTCCCATATCAATAGCCAGGCATGAAAAAGTATCCACTCTGTTTAAATTTTATATGGTTTGTCCTGCTTAATTTTAATACCCTTTCGACCTGAGCCTTTTTGTACTGTTTTCGCCACCATTAATGAGGAATATCAAGGGTGTTGGGCGGTCGGTATTTTCAATAAACCCCGGACGTGCCTGCCAGGGCGATACAGAAATTACATTGGCCATGTCCATCCAATATTGCAATACCGAAGGGGTTAACCCCCATGTTATATGGAAATGGTTGGCCGGCGCAAACTGTTTGTATTCCGCCATTGTTGCATATTTAGGTACTACCCATGTATGTGGCCAGGTTATATTGGAACTATTGGCAACAAAGTCGGCTAATTTTTCAGGGAGGTCAACCGTTACAGCTTCGTCCCATACAAGGCTGAACATCCCGTTCAGTTCGCTGTAGGTCAGGCGGCTGGCAATACCTTCAATCCCGCCCGGAGAAACAAACCTTACGCTGTTCCCACCTCCCGGGAAGTAATATAGCTCGGCACCCGGCATGGATACTCTTTTCAGGAGCTTTTTTGCACTTTCGCCTGGTAAGCCGGCCCAATTCAAACTGGCAGAACCAGAGTTGTTGCCATCTACAATGCCCTTTTGTGCCCATTGTTCGTTGCCTGTGATTTCAATCCCAAGCTCCGTTGCTTTTTTCTTTAGTTCAGAGGGCTCCCATACTTTCCTGAAGTCCATGAATAACGGTGGGTTTCCACCGGTCAGCCATGTTTTAAAAAGCATAGTCAGCGTGCCCTGCATGTCGGCTTCGGTACCAAAAGGCATGGCATTTTTAGGGCCGTTATGGTCGAATGTAGAGTTGAGCAACGATTCTGCCATATCGCATATAGGTAACGGGATACCTCTGTTATCGCTTGCCCATTCGAGCTGGTTCATAAAAGCCCCTCCAACAGCATTCAGGTCGGCAAGCATATCTCTCATTATTAGGTACATGGCTAATGACTGGTTGAGTTTATTGCTGCCATTGGGTTGTGAAATATCAATTGACCCCAGGTTGTTTTCAAGCCATGCCCTGAGTGCTTTTAACTCCTCATTGTCATAGTCATTCTTTTTCAGCTTGTCGGCCAGCAGTTTCATATCGAGCCTGGTGACTTCAATGCCAAAAGTATTACGTGTTGCATTCACATGGGTGAGGGCAGTTTCCATCCCCATTGAGTCGTGGCCGAAACAAACTACTCTTTTCCCTTTTAACCCGGCATAAGTTGTTGCAGCAAAAGTCCAGTCCAGCAAACTTTGAAGTGTTTCGTTTGATATTGCCGGGTCCATACCTGTATCGTCCCATTGGCCTACATTTAAATGAGTTAACCTCCCCTGCTGCGCAAAAGCCCCGTTTACGGCATGGGCATACACAACACCCGGTTTTGGGGCACTGTTGCCGCAGGTAATATTGAGCGGCGTTTCTTTGGGGAAATGAGCCATCAGGCTCATCAGGGTAAGTTGTGGGAATGCCCAGGTGTCGGGGGTGCAGATGATAATGTTAACCCCTTCGCTTTTAAACTGACGGGCTACTATGTCGGCCTGCTTTTCTCCGTCAATTAAGATCGGCGACCAAACAACTTTTACTTTCTCATCTATCGGAAGTTTTATATTCTTGTGTATGAAATCGGCAATATTCCCCATGATTATTTGTGTCCTTTTACGGGAATCTTCATCAATCCTTGGGTCACAGGCTGCGCATACACCAATGGTTGCCGGGCAGCTTTTACCGGTAGTTGCAGTTTCTGACAATCTTTTTGCTTTCTCCATCTATATTTGTTTATCTATTTGTAGGCGAATAGGTTGTTTTAAAATATTGATACAATTATATCTTTTAAAATTATCTGTTTATTCCTGATTTAACCTAATTAATATTGGGTATTACCTTCGAAAGCTCAAAGTTATTACTAAGGATTATCTTTTCTTTGTTAAAAAATACCTATTTTGTGTATATGATTAACATTTGCCTGATATGCACGGTAACTTATCGAGAAATATAAAAGAAGACCCGTCTGACGTAAAACAACAGTTTGCAAATATTAGCCTGAGGTTGCATTGTTGCAGGTACTGGAAACTAACCGAATGGGAGTGTGAAAATATGTCGTTCCCGTTTTGGAGGCTTTACCACAATACGGTTGAGGGTGCATCGGTTATATTTAAAAAAGAAATAGTACCTCTTGTTGAATCGGAAATTGTTTTAATCCCCCCCTATACGCAATTCTCAACCACTTTAAATCCACGGAGGGAGGTTAGCCCTGATGAAAAGATTGAGGGGAAGCGTATTGCCACTTTTTCGGAGGTTAGCCGGCTGGGGAGGTCGAATATGGTCGATCATTTATTTATTCATTTCAACTTAGGGATACTCCACGATTCGCTGACTCCCGGGATATACTGTTTTAAGGTTGATGAAAATATAAAAGTAATTTTAACTGAAATAAAGGCAGGGCTTATTTCTGAATATAAAGATTTTTCGTTGAAGCCTACAGTTAACATCATGGCATTGATCTTACAGTTAATTGCAAAGATCCCCGAAGAAAAATGGACGAATAAAACATTGGATAAGCGGGTGGTCGATGTGGTCAGTTATATTGATAATAATATAAAACAAAACCTGTGTAATGAGGTATTGGCATCGGTCGCCAATATGTCGCCAAACTCTTTCCTGAGGTTGTTTAAACAATACACCGGGCTCTCTATCCAAAAATATGTTCAGAACCGGAGGGTTGAAAAGGCTTTGCTGATTATGCACCACCACAATAAAAGTATTGATGAAGTAGCCTACCTTTGTGGTTTCTGCGACCGCCACCATTTCTCAAAAATCTTTAAGAAAGTGATGAATATTTCACCTGCATTGTACAGGCGCAATTTGACATTGAGTTGACAGGCATGCCCTGTTTGATTTTCAGCCATTCGTAATAAAATAGTGGTTTTCAGAGGTTTTGATATAAAATAAATATGATGCCACCCTAAGCCCCGTATGGAGAGGTATTTTTTAAACAGATTCTCTTAACACTACCTTTCTGTATGCCATCTTGCATACAGGGTTTTTTGTTAATAAGACCTAAACGGAATGTTAATGTTTTTGGCTATTTAGACAAGTCCTAAATTCATTTATTTCATTGTTATTTCACTATTTACATTATATTTTTACGAGGTAATTGAAAATGAAAATAAATAAATAAATATGAGCAGGAAATTAGTTTTTACGGCATTGGGTATATTTTTATTAAGTATTGTTGCATTTGCACAGGCACCTACCCATTGGCGGGGCCCAAATGCAAATGGAGTATACAATGACACAGGGTTACTAAAAAGCTGGCCGGAAGACGGGCCTGAGATATTATGGCATTTTGATGGGGTAGGAGAGGGCTTTTCATCACCGGCCTTTGCCAATAATGCAATTTATCTTTCGGGAATGGAAGACAGCACCGGCTATATCTACTCACTCAGCCAGGATGGGGAATTAATCTGGAAAAAGGAATACGGCAAAGAGTGGAGTGTAAGTTTCCCGGGTAGCCGTTCCACGCCTGTTATTGTTGGCGATTTGTTATATATCTACAGCGGACTGGGGGTTGTTTACTGTATGGATGCCGGCAACGGTGACCTAAAGTGGAAGAAAGACCTTATGAAGGAGTTGGGCGGGCGGAATATCCAATGGGGTGTTACGGAAACGTTTTTAATTGATGGCGACAAATTATTTTGCACCCCGGGAGGGGAAATCCATAATGTTGTCGCTTTAAACAGGTACAATGGAGAGTTGATATGGACGTCTAAAGGAGAAGGTGAAAAATCAGCCTACTGCTCCCCGTTGCTTATCGAACTGCCTGCACGGAAGTTATTGGTAACCATGACCGAGAAACACATATTGGGGATTGATGCCGAAACAGGAAGCAAATTGTGGTCTTACGGGCAATCCAATACCTGGTCGGTACATGCCAATACGCCTGTTTATTCTGATGGTGCCTTGTTTTGTTTTAGCGGATACGGACAGGGGGGTGTAAAACTTAAACTAAGCCCGGATGGCAGTAGTGTTTCAAAAATGTGGGTTTCCAAAACCCTTGACAGCCGGATAGGGGGGATCGTTTTAGTTGACGGGTATTTATATGGCTCGGGGGATACAAACCGTTATTGGCAGTGTGTCGACTGGGAAACAGGAGAGCAAAAATATAAGGCTAAGGATATTGGTAAAGGGGTTGTTATTTCTGCCGATGGGATGTTATTCTTATATAGCGACAGGGGCGAACTGGCATTAGTTAAAGCAACCCCGGAAGAGTTTAAAGTATCGGGTAAAACAAAGGTTAAATTGGGTAACATGCAACATTGGGCACATCCTGCAATTAATAATGGCAGGTTGTTTGTCAGGCATGGGAATGCTTTAATTGCTTATAAAATAAAATAGCCCTTATTGGGTAAAATAAATTATCTTCAGCCTGCATATTAACGTAAATCAACTTCGATATAAACATGAGGAAGTTTGTAGTATTTATATTCTTTTTATCGATTAATTCACCAATATTCAGCCAGGTGGCCCAATGGAGGGGTGAACACAGGGATGGCAAATTCCCTGATACAGGGCTGTTAAAAGAGTGGCCTGAGGATGGCCCGGAGATGGTGCTTGAAGTGGATAGTATTGGTGTTGGCTATTCGTCTCCGGTTGTTATGGGGAATACTATATATATAACGGGGAGGATTGATACACTGGACTACCTTAGTGCCATTGATTTCCAGGGGAATATTAAATGGCAGGTGCCTTACGGCAGGTCCTGGATAAAGTCGTTTTCCGATACCAGGAGTTCCCCGACAGTTGAGGGCAACCGGGTATACGTACTTGGCGGGGTGGGACGTTTAGTATGCCTGAATACCGAAAACGGTGAAGAGATATGGGCTGTAAATGTAGATAAGGATTTTGAAGCCGAATGGCATGTATGGGGCGTTTCCGAATCGATTTTAATTGTTGACGATAAAGTGATTTGTACTCCGGGTGGGAAAAAAACATCTGTCGTAGCATTTGATAAAATGACCGGAGAACCGGTATGGCAAAGCGAATGTGTTGGCGGGCAAAGGTCTTATGCATCCCCAACAATTTATGAATACAATGGCCTTCGTTTTATCCTGGCAATGACTGCCAGTCATTTGATTGCCCTGAAGCCTGAAACAGGGGAGGTTGCGTGGTCGTATAAATATTTAGACCCGGATGAATGGACATACGATACAGGTTTGATATGGACAAATACACCTCTTTTTAAAGATGATGGGATATTTATTACTAAAGGGTATAATTATAAATCGGTGATGTTGAAAATGGATTCGGCAGGGACCTCAGTTACTGAAAAATTTGTCGACCATACACTCGATAACCACCACCATGGTGTTGTCCTGGTTGACGGTTACATTTATGGATCAAACTGGATTAGCAATGGCAAAGGGAAATGGGTTTGTATGAAATGGGATACGGGTGAGATCATGTATGTGGATGACTGGCACAATAAAGGTTCAATTATTTATGCCGATGGTATGCTGTATACTTATGTGGAAAAGTCAGGGCATGTTGGTTTGATTAAACCGGGGCATAATAAATTTGAGGTGGTTAGTTCATTTCAAATAAAAAAAGGCAGAGGGCCTCACTGGACGTACCCGTTTATTGCCGATGGTAAATTATTTATCAGGCATGGCGATATTTTAATGGCATATAATATTAAAGCATAGTTATGAAACGAACATGAAATTTAATCTGCGATATTTTACAAACATGCATGATTAAATTTTATCGAGAGTTCCATACGTTACAATTGAAAATAATAAATTTAAACAGATGAAATATTTTATAAGCCTTATCTTATTTATTAGTACTTGTTTAGGTGTCTCGGGGCAGGGCCTGGTTGAATTCAGGGGAGTTGGCAGGACGGGCATTTATGATGAAACAGGGTTATTAAAATCGTGGCCGGAGGAGGGGCCGGAGTTACTCCTGAAAATTGAAGGCGTAGGGAAAGGGTACTCACAACCTGTTTTATATAACAATGTCATTTATGTTACAGGCATTAAACACGACACGATGGATGTTGTTTCGGCATACGATATGGATGGCAGGTTGCTTTGGGACAGGGTTTATGCAAGGTCATGGATTCGTACTTACCCCGATACAAGGTCTACCCCGACCATTGAAGACGGTAAGATTTACCTTGCCGGAGGTATGGGCGAGGTGGTTAGTATAGATGCTAAAACGGGTAATATTTTATGGTCGGTAAATGCACTTAAAAATTATAAGGGGGAATACCTCACCTGGGGTATTGCCGAATCGGTTTTACTCACTGATAAAGCAGTGATTTATACCACAGGCGGGGAGTTAACCTCGGTTGTTGCATTTGATAAAAATAATGGGGGGCTATTATGGAAAACAAAAAGTTTAGGTGGCCCGATGGCATACGCTTCCTCAATTTTAATAAATAAAGGGCAATTAAAAATTATATTAGCTCAAACGGCAAAAGACCTGATAGCAATTAATGCTGATTCAGGCGATATCCTTTGGAATTTCGGCCTGGCAAAATTCCATCCGGGTACGTTTGGGAAAGGTACAAATACGAATATCCCACTCTACCGGGATAATGAAATATTTGTTACCAGTGGGTACAACCATTATGCAGTTATGTTGTCAATGGCAGATGATTGTAAATCTGTTTCACTAAAGTGGAAAAACGATACCCTTGATACCCATCATGGGGGCGTTGTATTAGTTGATGGGAATATATATGGTTCTAACTGGTTGAATAATAGCAGGGGTAACTGGGTGTCGCTCGACTGGGATACCGGGAAAGTAAACTGGGAAACAAAGTGGTTTAATAAAGGGTCGATTATTAGTGCCGATGGGCTTTTGTATTGTTACGAAGAAAAAATGGGCAACCTGGCATTGGTTGAACCAACACCGGAAGAGTTCAGGGTTATCAGTAGTTTTAAGATTAATGAAGGTAAAGGCCCGCATTGGGCACATCCGGCAATATACGATGGGAAATTATTTATCAGGCATGGTGAAGTTGTAATGGTTTTTAATGTGAAAGCATAAGTGGAGCAGAAACAAATAAGGAATATAGTCCAGATTATATTAGTCCTTACTGGGGTTGTTTTTTTATTTTGGTGGTTAAACAATGACCCTACAGATGAATTTACCGAGAGTCTGCCCGGGTTAGACAACCAGGGGAAAGGCGATACCATTGTTGAAAACATTATTATAGGAGAGCATTTTAAATTATTTTCCAGTGAATACAAGAAATTAAATGAAACCTGGCCCAGGTTCAGGGGAAGTGAATTTGATAATATTTCAAAGTCGCCGGTAAAGTTAAAAGAGAAATTCGGTGCAGAAGGGCCGGATATATTGTGGTCGCTTGATTTAGGCGAAGGCCACTCGGGGGCAGCCATATACAAAGGGTTGGTTTACCTTCTCGACTATGACGAAGCAAACAGGGCTGATATGCTTCGCTGCTTTTCGTTGACCGATGGGGTTGAACTTTGGCGGCGCTGGTACAATGTAAGTGTCAAGCGTAACCACGGCATGTCGCGCACTGTCCCGGCAGTGACCGATAAATATATAGTCACCATAGGGCCGCGTAGCCATGTTATGTGTGTCGAACGTGAAAATGGTAATTTCAAGTGGGGCATCGATGTTGAAAAAGATTACCATTCAGAGGTGCCTTTCTGGTACACCGGGCAATGCCCCCTGATTGATAATGGTAAAGCCATTATTGCAACGGGCGGCGATGCATTAATGATTGCAGTTGATTGTGAGACAGGCGAAATAGCCTGGAAAACTCCAAACCCAAAAGAATGGAAGATGTCGCATTCGTCAATTATGCCTTTTGAGTTTGGCGGGAGGAGAATGTATGTATACAGTGCCATTGGCGGGTTATGCGGAATTGCTGCCGATGGCCCCGATGCAGGTACTGTACTATGGGAAGCACCGGCCTGGACTCATTCGGTGATAGCTCCTTCGCCGGTTTGTATGCCCGATGGCAGGATTTTTTTAACAGCCGGTTACGGAGCAGGGTCAATGGTCGTTCAGTTATCTGAAAATAATGGGGTCTTTAGCGTGGAGGTGTTGGATGAATATTCTCCTAGGCAGGGGTTGGCTTGCGAACAACAGACGCCTGTTTATTTAAGCGGGCATTTGTTTGGGATTATGCCCAAGGATGGGGGGGCACTGAGGAATCAGCTCGTTTGTGTCAGCCCTTCTGATACTAAGAAAATTATCTGGTCGAGTGGCAAAGAGGCCCGTTTTGGTTTAGGCCCGTACTTCATCGCAGATAATAAATTTTTCATTCTTAGCGATGATGCGGTGTTAACGATCATCCGCCCAAGTACGAAAAAGTATATTCCGATTGAGCAGGTGAAAATAATTGAAGATGCTCACGATGCCTGGGCGCCTTTGGCTATTGCCGATGGTTACCTGGTACTCAGGGATTCTAAAAGGATGGTGTGTATCGATATGCGGCTTTAGATGCCCTGTAACGAAATTTAGTAGGTAAATTCAGGAAAATGAAAAATAAAGGCATAATAATATTTCTGATAATCTTAGCGGTAGTAATTGTCGTTGTAATAGTGGCAGATTTTACCTCTACAAAGCCCGGGAAACAGGGGGAGAATCCTTTCTTGTACGATGTTAGTGAGTTTAAGAAAGTTGACCCTGCGTTGATTTTGTATAAGGAAACAAAAGACCTCAGGATTAAATTCGATAGGCCGGCAGGGATCACTTATAATGATGGGCATTTGTTTGTTGTTGGCGACAGTTTGCTACAAATTATTAAAACCGATGGGACACTGGTTTCTGAAATAGCCCTTCCTGATGCTCCTGAATGTATTGAAGTTGCAAAGGATACGATTTTTATAGGGTTTAAAAAATATTTGGCTGTTTACAACATGGCCGGGGAGCTCGGTAAAGTATGGGAGCCATTTGGCGAAAAGTCGGTTATTACTTCATTGGCAATATGGAATGGCAATATTTTTATTGCTGATGCCGGAAACCGTAAAGTTTACAGGTATTCAACCAATGGCAAGAAATTGAATGAATTTGAAGGGAAAACAAGCGATGATGTATTACATGGGTTTATTATCCCCAGCCCGTATTTCGACTTGGCCGTTAATAATGAAGGGGAGCTGTGGGTTGTCAATCCCGGGAACCACGCATTTGAAAATTATACTTTCGATGGGAACCTTCGGGCGTACTGGGAGAATTCGAGCATGAAAATTGAGGGGTTCAGCGGATGTTGCAACCCTGCTCACTATGCCTTTCTGCCCGATGGCTCATTTGTAACCAGTGAAAAAGGGATGGTCAGGATAAAAGTTTATAAACCTTCAGGTGAGTTATCAGGTGTGGTTGCCCCTCCTGATAAATTTAAAGATGATGGCCATGCCCCGGATATAGCAGTTGATGAATCAGGGAATATTTATGCCCTGGATTTTGATAAGAAGATGATTCGGTTATTCGAACCACTCAGGGCTTTGCCCGAATAGGAACCATGATTAAAACAATGGAAAATGGACAGGAAAGAATTTATACATAGTAGCGGGAGGTGGTTGTTGTTAGCCATCATTGGCCTGGTCACAGGTTTTTTGGCCCTAAACAAGAGGATAGAGAAGGATCCGGAGTGTGTCGTCCTCCCTGTTTGCAGGGGTTGTAATCAATTTTCGAAATGCACGTTGCCACAGGCCGATAAACAAAGAGGAAATGGGGAAGAAAGCTAAGAACAGGAGGGAATTTATCCAAAGCGGTATGCGGATGTCGCTCGGATTGGTTGTAGGAGGGTTGGGGGCTTTGTCGTTAAAGCACGTTACCAAAGACGAATGGGTTTGGCAGATCGACCCTTTTGAGTGTACTCAGTGTGGCCGGTGTGCTACCAATTGTGTAATGTCGCCGTCAGCAGTAAAGTGTATCCATGCTTACGATTTATGCGGTTACTGCAACCTCTGCGGCGGTTATTTCAAACCCGATGCAAATAAGTTGTCTACGGCAGCCGAGAACCAGCTTTGCCCAACGGCTGCTATCCAGCGCAGGTATATTGAAAAGCCTTATTTTGAGTACGTCATTGATGAAGATTTATGTATTGGCTGTGCAAAGTGTGTTAAAGGATGCACTTCGTTTGGCAATGGTTCGCTGCACCTGCAGGTTATGCATAATATTTGCCTCAATTGCAACGAATGTTCCATTGCCCGGGTATGCCCTTCCCATGCCATAAAGAGGGTAAAAGCCGCTGATGCATACATAGTTAAAGGAGATTTCTCAAAAGGGGGCAAAACGTAGCATTTCATGCCTCTACAGAAACACGTTAAATGGTAAAAAAACTAATCTATATATCATTCACTTTTACGCTTTTACTCTTTGCCTGGGCTTCTTCTGGGCAACAACGGTTTCCTAAGCCTGAGTTCGAGAATGGTTATGTACAGCCATCGCCTGTAACTCCTGAACCCCGGGCAGCAGCAATGGAATTCTTCGATGTAATAGTTTTACTTGTAGCTTTGTCGCTGGCATCGTACCTGGCTGTTAAAAAGAGGTCGAGGCAGGGCATCCTATGGCTGTCGGTATTTTCGGTGGCCTATTTTGGGTTTTACCGTAATGGGTGTATCTGTTCAATTGGCGCTATTCAGAATGTAGCCCTGGCATTTGCCGACCCGGCTTATGCCATGTCTATCACTACATTGTTTTTTTTCCTGTTGCCAATAATATATTCTCTCTTTTTTGGGAGGGTGTTCTGTGCCGGAGCCTGCCCGTTGGGCGCTATTCAGGACCTGGTAATCATCAACCCCATTTCATTGCCTCGCTGGCTTCGCAAAGTATTAGGGTTATTACCGTTTATATATCTGGGGCTTGCCGTACTTTATGCAGCTACCGGCACCGATTTTATTATCTGCCGCTACGACCCGTTTATTGGGATATTCCGCATGGATGCCGAGTTTCACATGGTAGTACTCGGTATCAGTTTTTTACTAATGGGTATGTTTGTTGCACGTCCGTATTGCAGGTTTTTATGCCCCTATGGCGTGCTGTTGAAATGGATGTCAATGTTCTCAAAATGGCATTTGTCCATTACCCCTTCAAAATGTATCCAATGTAAATTATGCACCAACTCATGCCCGTTCGATGCCATTGATTTCCCAACTAATGAGAAAGAGGTTATATCAACAAAAAGTAATGTACGTAAATTCTTGATTTATGCCATCCTGATTCCGGTATGGGTTGTTGCAGGGGGTTTTATCGGTTCAAAGTCGCATACATTTTTGTCGAAAGCCAATCCCAATGTATACCTGGCTGAGTTATTGATTGCTCATCCTGAGTTAAAGAATGACCCTGATAATATTGATGTGCAGACTTTTATGGCTTCGGGGAAATCGCTGGAGACATTGGTGGGTGAGGCAAAGGTTATCCGCAATGAGTTTTATATTGGAGGCTGGTTGCTTGGCGGGTTTATTGGCTTAGTGATAGCCCTGACATTATTGAACCAGGTGATATACAGGAAAAGGGAAGATTATCAACCCAACAGAGGAGATTGTTATAGTTGCGGGCGATGTATGGATTATTGCCCTGTTGACAGATAAAAAAATTGTTTGATGGACAAAAGAGGTAAATTACAGTTTTCGCAAAATATTGTTATAACGGCAGGAGCTTTCTGCATTGTTGTAGCAATGCTTTTATCATTGAATTTCTGGCAGGTTTCAAGGAATGAGCCATTGGAAAGTAAAGCCCTGGAGGCTTTGGTTGAACGGTTGAGCCAGGAGCCACGAAATGATGCATTAAAGCAGGAGATGCGTAACCTTGACCTGTTGGCAAGGAAAGCCTATTTTAACAGCCAGTGGCAGGTGAAAACAGGAGCCTACCTGCTTCTTTTCGGGGCAATTGTTTTTGCTATTGCTTTACGGTACTATTATTCCGTAAAAGCCAGGATTGAAGAACTCGGGCAACAGGTAGAGAATGAAACTGTAGCCAGGCTGATGTCTCAAAGATGGATAATAATAGCCGGGGCAGGAGTCCTTATAATTGCTTTGGCCGCTTCATATATGACTGTCGACTATTTAAAAGTATACTCTTCGGAAAGTATAAATGCCGAAGCGTCAGGAGAAGTCCAACCCGAAGAGATTGAGGTAATTGAAGTAGGGAGGGGGGCTTCCGGGCAATTAGCTGAAAATAAAGAGTCGGCCATTCAGGGGGCCCCGGCCGGGAAAGGACAGTCAACAACTGGCGTGGTGGTAAAAGGGGATGAGGTCGGTATAGCAAATAAAACTAAAGAGGGTGTTGAAGAAAAGAAACCTGTTCAAAAAAGCAATACGGTAAATTTCCCGGATGCAGGCCAGGTAAAAGCCAACCACAATGGTTTTCGCGGGCCATTTGGGAACGGGGTTAGTTTCAGTAAAAATATTCCGGTTGACTGGGACGGGGCAACGGGTAAAAATATGCTGTGGAAGGCCGAAACACCCAGGCAGGGTTATAATTCACCTGTAATATGGGGGGATAAGCTCTTCCTTACGGGCAGCGATGCCCAGATTAGGGAAGTTTATTGCTTCGATAAAAATTCAGGGAAAATGCTTTGGTCGAAACCCGTAGATAATATTCCCGGGTCGCCGGCTAAACCACCAAGAGTTACAGACGACACAGGTTTGTCGGCTCCTACATTAACTACTGACGGGCAACGTATTTATGCAATTTTTGCCACAGGCGATATCATTAGTTTCGATATGGATGGGAACAGGGTGTGGGCGCGCAACCTGGGTGTGCCTGATAACCATTACGGGCACTCGTCATCATTGATATGTTGGAAAGATAAGGTTTTTGTGCAGTACGACACGAATAAAGGAGGGAAGGTACTGGCTTTGAATACCCTGTCGGGTAAAACCGTATGGGAAACCAGGCGGGCGTCAAAAATTTCATGGGCAAGCCCGGTACTGGCAGAAATAAGCGGAAAAATGCAACTGGTTTTATCCGCCGACCCGATAGTTGCCGGTTACGATATAGATAATGGGAAAGAGCTGTGGGCTGTTGACTGTATGATGGGTGAAGTAGGCCCATCGCCTGCATTTGGGGGTGGCTTGGTTTATGCTGCCAATGAATATGCCCGGCTGGCTGCAATAAACCCTGTTGATGGAAGCATCAAATGGGAAGAGGATGAATATATGCCGGAGGTGGCCAGCCCTGTGGTTGCCAATGGTTTAGTATTTATTGCAACCAGTTATGGCGTGTTTGTTTGTTACGATGCTGTAACGGGCGACAAACTCTGGGAAGAGGAGTACGATGCAGGGTTTTATGCCTCGCCGGTTGTTGCCGACAATAAAGTTTTTGCCCTCGATACGGATGGGGTAATGCACATCCTGGAATTGAGCCGGGAAGCAAAAGTAGTAGGGACACCCCTGCTTGGTGAAGAGGGGTATGCAACACCCGCATTTTCGGACGGGCGTATTTATATACGGGGTAAAGAACATTTGTATTGTTTTGGGAAATAAAATATGATAACTGATTTTCAGGCAATTGACGATATAATCCGGGAGAAAGGGACGACTAAAAAGTCCCTGATCCCTATTCTCCAGTCTATTCAGGGTAAATATAATTTTTTACCTGAAGAAGCCTTAAAACGGATTAGTGAGATAACTGAAATAAAACCGGCTGATATTATCGGGGTGGCCAGCTTTTATTCACAATTCCGGCTTAGTCCGGTTGGCGACCATATAATTAAGGTATGTGTTGGAACAGCCTGCCATGTAAAAGGCGCTATGCTTGTTTACGATGCATTCCGCAGGGAAATGAAACTGGAGGAAGGGCAGGATACGGAAAAATCGGGGAAGTATACCCTTGAAAAAGTTAGCTGCCTGGGATGTTGTACTTTAGCACCTGTTGTTCAGATTGATAATATCACTTACGGGCATATTGCTTCCGACCAGGTGGGTGAATTAATTGATGATTTTGAGAAACAAAAAAATACCAAAGTAAAAAGCCTGTTCCGTAGGGCCGATGGTTCGCAAATAAAGGGTGAAATCCGTATAGGGCTGGGCTCTTGTTGCGTTGCCAGTGGAAGCGGGGAAATACGAGAGGCAATTGAAGAGACGGTCAGCGGAAGCGGGATTCAGGTTAAATTAAAAAGTGTTGGGTGTGTGGGGATGTGCCATCAGGTGCCGTTGGTTGAAATAGTGCCCAATGATAAAGAGGCTACTTTATATGCAAAAGTAAAACCACAGGATGTAAAAGATATAATCGAAACCCATTTCAATGCCCCAAATATTCTTACACGATTAAAAAACAAGCTGCTGAATACTGTCGAAACAATCCAAACCGACAGCAAATGGGAAGGGATTCAACGCTATGAGTTGAATGTCAGGGAAAAACACGTATCCTCATTTTTAGGGAAACAAGTCCCGGTGGCTACCGAGTACAGGGGGGTGATTAATCCGCTTGATATAGAGGAATATAAGCAGCGGCTGGGTTTCAAGGCCCTAAAAAAAGCCCTTAAGGGGTTAAGCCCGGAGCAGGTAATCGATGAAATAAAAAAGAGTGGCATCAGGGGAAGGGGAGGAGCCGGTTTCCCGACAGGGGTAAAATGGGAGCTGGTAGCCAGGCAAAAGAATGACTTAAAGTACCTGGTGTGCAATGGTGACGAAGGCGACCCCGGTGCTTTTATGGATAGGATGTTGCTGGAATCGTATCCTTACCGGATTATTGAAGGAGTAATTATCGCTGCCTATGCTGTTGGTGCAAAAGAAGGGTATTTTTATATCCGTGCCGAGTACCCGTTGGCAGTGAAGCGCATCCGCGAAGCATTAAGTATATGCCGAGAGGAGGGGTTTTTAGGGCAAAATATTTTAGACTCCGGCTTCAGTTTTGATATTTCCATTGCCGAAGGTGCGGGGGCTTTCGTATGTGGGGAAGAAACGGCCCTGATCAAATCTATCGAAGGCAACAGGGGGTTTCCGCATATCCGCCCGCCATTCCCGGCAGTGAAAGGATTATGGAGCCGGCCTACCCTGGTAAACAACACCGAAACTTTTGCACAGGTTTCGTATATCATCAGGAATGGTTCAGGTAAGTTTAACCGGATCGGAACAGAAAAAAGTAAGGGTACAAAAGTTTTTGCCCTTGCCGGGAAAGTGGCACGGGGCGGATTAATAGAAGTTCCCATGGGGATTACCATCAAACAGGTGGTTGAAGAAATTGGCGGTGGTATAGCAGACGGGCGGAAATTTAAAGCTGTCCAGATTGGCGGCCCTTCAGGAGGTTGTATTCCTGCACATTTATCCCATACCCCCATTGATTTTGAGTCGCTGAACAAATTGGGGGCAATGATGGGCTCCGGGGGGCTGGTTGTTTTGGACGATACTGACTGTATGGTCGATATTGCCCGTTTTTTCCTTTCATTCACTCAAAACGAATCGTGTGGAAAATGTACATTCTGTCGGGTCGGGACACGGCGGATGCTGGATATCCTGAATAACCTTTGCACCGGGAAAGGTAAAAAAGGCGACCTTGAAGAGTTGGAGAAACTGGCTGAGTGGACAAAAATTGGCAGCCTTTGCGGACTGGGGAAAACAGCACCAAACCCAATACTTTCATCTTTAAAATATTTCAGGGAAGAATATGAGGCGCACCTGAATGGCGTTTGCTCAACGGGGAAGTGCACCGAACTGATAACCTATTCGGTAAACGAAAAGTGTATTGGTTGTACACTATGCGCACAGAAATGCCCGGTTGATGCCATAGCTTTTAAGCCGCATGAAAAACATGAAATAGATACCGGGCTATGTATTAAATGTGATGCGTGCAGGCAGGTTTGCCCTGAAGATGCAATCGATGTGACGTAATTCTCAGGTAGCTTTTCAGAGGGCAGGGCATAACGCCCCGGTGGTAAAAAGTGGGACTATGATTAATATCAAAATAAATAATAAAGAGGTACAGGTTTCAAAAGGGGTATCGGTGATGAGTGCTGCGAAGCAGGCAGGTGAAAATATCCCTGCAATGTGCTGGCACGAAGAATTGGAACATTATACCTCGTGTATGGTCTGCCTGGTAAAAGATGCCTCCACCGGGAAGCTTTTCCCTTCCTGTTCCGTTAAGGCAACCGAGGGGATGGAGGTTATTACTTTAGATGATGAAATTTATGAAGGCAGGAAAACAGCCCTGGAACTGCTGTTGAGCGAACACGTAGGCGATTGCGAAGCACCATGCCAGATCGCCTGCCCCGCCCACATGGACATACCACAAATGAACAGGCTTATTGCTGAAGGGAAATTCATAGAGTCGTTGCAGGTTGTAATGCACGACATAGCTTTGCCATCGGTACTGGGGCGTATCTGCCCCGCTCCATGCGAAGGTGCCTGCCGCAGGAAATCAATTGATGAAGCTGTTTCTATCTGTTTATTGAAACGGTTTGTCGGCGATGAAGCCTACGAAGCTGTATTTAAAAATTTGGAAATCCAACCCCGGAATGGGAAGAAAGTTGCTATTATAGGTTCTGGCCCTGCCGGGTTAGCTGCCGCATTTAATCTGCAATTGCGTGGTTATACCTGTACTGTTTTTGAGAAAGAAGGGTATCCGGGAGGGCTGTTGCGGACAGGCATAGCAGGTGGCAAACTGCCAGGTGATGTTTTAGATAGGGAAATCAACAATATTTTGAGCCTTGGGGTTAGGCTGATCCTAAATGAAAATATTGATGCCGGGAAATTTGCTGCGGCCAGGAAAGAATATGATGCGGTTGTTTTGGCTACAGGTAATTTAAGCGTGGGCATGAAAGAATGGGGGTTGGACACAACTGAAAAAGGGGTCAAAGTAAATAAGAATACTTATGAAACATCAGAGGAAGGGGTTTTTGCTGTTGGTAATGCCCTGAGGCCGTCAAGGCTTGCTGTACGTTCGGTCGGGCAAGGGAAAGAAGCCGCTTTTTCTGTCGACCAGTTCCTTAGTGGGGAAAAGGTCAAAGGTGAGCCGGGAACCTTTAATTCCAGGTTTGGCAGGTTAATGAAGGATGAATTTGCCGAGTACCTGAAAGAGTCTGTGCCGGGTAAGCGGTTCCATCCTAAAGAGGGCCCAGGCAAAGGGTTCTCGGTTGAAGAAGTAAAAAAAGAGGCACTCCGGTGCCTGCATTGCGACTGCCGTAAGATAGACAATTGTAAGCTCCGGGATTTTTCAGATGAATACAAGG
Organism: Chlorobiota bacterium; assembly: GCA_013152355.1. Classification (GTDB taxonomy): domain Bacteria; phylum Bacteroidota; class Bacteroidia; order Bacteroidales; family Prolixibacteraceae; genus JABMQB01. The sequence continues at coordinate 4,446 of JAADGO010000034.1, read as the reverse complement.
CAAACCAGCGCAGGTTCTCGTTTGGGGAGCGGAAAAAAGTGGTTAAGCACATCAACCATGATATGGTTGTTTATGAATCGCAAAAATGTATTAAATGTGGCATTTGTGTGCGCTTAACTGAGAAGCATGGCGAAAAATTCGGGTTTACATTCATTGGCAGGGGTTTTGACGTGGTTGTTGGAGTCCCGTTCAACGAAGATCTTAAAGAGGGCCTTACAAAAACTGCAAAAATTGTGGTGGAAGGCTGCCCGACAGGAGCTATATCGATGAAATAGGTTAGTTTTATACTCTTGAAATGAAACAAATATTATCAATATTTACAATGACCATATTGGGATTCAGTTCTTTTTCCCAAACTAACCATGACTGGAATATTTTCAGGGGTGATCAACAACTAACAGGCGTTTCATCTACAAAAATACCTGATAAGCCTGAGTTATTGTGGACTTACACCACTGGCGATAATATTAAAGCAGCCCCTGTTGTGAGCGGGGGGAACATTATAATTGGCTCAACCGATGGGATAGTGTATTGCCTTGACCTAAAAGGAGGGTTACGCTGGAAATTCGATACTGGAAACGTTGTTGAAGCCCCGGCAATTGTTGTCAACGAAACGGTATTCGTAGGGAATTTAGACGGCAGCCTTTATGCGCTGGACCTGAATACCGGCGAAGAAAAGTGGCTTTACAAAACAGATAACCAGATCAGCGGTTCGCCAAATTTCTGGAAGGATGGTGCAACCACAAGTATCATTGTTGGCAGTTATGATTATTTCCTTCATTGCGTGGATGCAGAAACCGGGAAGGCCCGCTGGAAATACGAATCGGATAATTTCGTGAATGGTGCGGCAGCCTGCATTGACGGGAAAGCGGTTTTTGGTGGTTGCGATGGGTTTTTACACATTGTCGATATCAAAACAGGGAATCTATACGCAAAAGTCGATGTGTCGACGTATGTAGCCAGTTCGGTAACAGTTGAAGGGGATATGGCGTATATTGGCGATTACGAAGGCCGCTTTTCACGTGTCGACATGGCAGCCGGGAAAATTGACTGGCAATGGGAACATGAAAACACCCACCTGCCGTTTATTGCCTCGCCTGCATTAAAAGGCAACAGGGTAGTTATTGGCAACAACGATAAATTTATCTATTGCTTTGACAAAAACAGCGGCAAGTTGCTTTGGAAATTCAATACAGGGAAAAAAGTGGATGCCTCGGCAGTTATTATCCGGGATAAAGTGTTGGTGGCAAATACCCGGGGCGACCTGTCTATTCTGGGTTTAGGAGACGGGGCTTTATTGTGGGCCTATGAACTTGGTAGTGCCGTTATCGGTAACCCTGCTGTAGCTGGCGGGAAAATTATTGTAGGTGGCTTAGATGGCTCTGTTTATTGTTTTGGCGATTAAAAGACTGTTTAATTTTTTAACAGTCTCTAAAATAAAACCACACAGCCGTGGAGGTGTAGGGTAGGATACCTACTAATTTACACTTTGCGGTGAAAACGGGTAATATGAATATTGTACAGATAATACCAGGCTCAGGGGGCACATTCTATTGTGGAAACTGCCTTCGCGACAGTAAATTTGTAGACACCCTTCGCAGGCAGGGGCATCAGGTAGTGAAAATACCTATGTACCTGCCTCTGTTTGCCGATGAGCACGACATAACCGACATCCCGGTTTTTTATGGTGCCATAAGTATCTACCTTAAACAGCTCTACCCGGTTTTCCGTAAAGCCCCGAAGTGGTTCGATAATTTCCTCAATTCAAAACCTTTAATGAAGTTTGCTGCGTCAATGGCCGGCTCAACCAATGCCAAAGGGCTGGAAGAGATGACCGTATCGATGCTGTTGGGCGAAGACGGTAAACAAAAAGAGGAATTGGGGCGAATGGCCGACTGGATTGAGGAACACTGCAAGCCGGATGTTATCCATATATCTAATGCTTTATTACTTGGGCTGGTTAAACGGATCAAAGAAAAGTTGAATGTGCCGGTTGTATGTTCGCTTCAGGATGAAGATGTTTGGGTGGATGTGATGCACGAAAATTTCAGGAAGCACATTTGGGATTTAATGCATGATAATGCCTCGGAAGTGGATGCTTTTATAGCGGTAAGTAATTACTTTGGCGATGTAATGAAAAAGCGTATGAGGATTCCTGAAGAAAAAATCCATGCCATCCATTTAGGGGTCGACCCCAAAGATTATACCTATCAAAACTCATCAGAAAAGAAAAGGGCGATAGGTTTTATATCGCGGATGTGTTACGAAAACGGGTTGGATATTGCAGTTGATGCATTTATGCTGTTAAAACAAAAGCCTGGTTTCGATGATGTGCAACTGGTTGTTACAGGTGGTTCTACGGGTGCCGATACAAAATATATTAAAGGAATAAAATCATGTATTCGGAAGGCAGGTTTAGAGCAACAGGTCGATTTCCATGAAAGCTTTGAGGAAGAAGGGAGGCATGAGTTTTTCAGGAAGGTATCGTTTATTTCGGTACCTGTACGCAACGGCGAAGCGTTCGGGATATATTTACTGGAATCGATGGCTTCGGGAGTCCCGGTAGCCCAACCTGCTTTGGGTGCTTTCCCCGAAATTGTAAACCTATCACAGGGAGGTGAGATTTATTCGCCTAACACACCAGGGCAACTGGCAAAAACATTTGAAGGATTATTAAGCAACCGGGCACTGTTAAAGGAATTAAGCAGGAAGGCCCGGAAAGGGGTTGAGGAGGAATTTGATATTGATAAACATACCGGAGAAATGATTCAGGTTTATAAAGCAGTTTCTGAAAAATATGTGTAAATTGAAAATGGATAATCTTCTAAATCTTAAATAATGTTGTTACAACTCAATAAAATATTTAAAGGCTATGGTGATAAGGGCAGCAGCAATTACCATCCGGTAATCAAAGGCCTTTCTCTTTCAGTTGAAGAAGGGGAGAAGGTGGCGATTGCCGGGCCAAGCGGGTCGGGAAAAACCACTTTGCTGAATATTGCCGGAGCCCTGGATAAGCCTGATTCGGGGGAGGTTGTTTTCAAAGGGAACGAGTTGCAGGATTATTCACCAAAGCAACTGGCAATGTTCAGGAACAGTGAGCTTGGATTTATTTTCCAGATGCACCATCTGCTGCCACAGTGTACATTATGGGAAAATGTCCTGTTGCCCACTATCCCATTTAAAAAGAAGGCAAATAAAGTTGATATTGAGTGGGCCGGGCATTTATTAAAAAGGGTCGGTATATGGGAGCAACGCCACCGGAAACCATCCGAGTTGTCGGGGGGCGAATGCCAGCGGACAGCCGTGGTCAGGGCATTAATCAACAGGCCGCAGCTGCTTTTAGCCGATGAGCCAACCGGGGCTTTAGATGAAGAGAATGCAGAGAATTTAACGGAATTGCTGATTTCATTAAGCAATGAAGAAGCTGTTACAATGATTGTGGTAACCCACTCGCAGGCTCTTGCCGGCAAAATGGACAAGGTGTATTATTTAAAGAATGGTGTTTTATCCTGACGGTATAACACTATAGTAATCAAAAGAATACGAATGTTTATAGGATTTTGGAGATTTCCATAATTGAATTAAATTATATGACCCGTTTCCAGTTTATACTAAAAAGTTTCCTCCATTACCTGAAAGCTAATTTGCTGGTTGCCTTTGGAGTGGCGGTCAGCACCGCAGTTTTAACGGGAGGTTTGATCATAGGCGATTCCATTACTTTTAGCCTGGAGCAAATCACCAATTTACGGCTGGGCCGGACTGCCTATGTTGTTTCAACAGTCGACCGCTATTTCAGGCAGGGCCTGGCGCAGGATATGGAAAACAACACAAAGCTGGAGATTGCCCCTGCCCTTATCTCGGAAGCAGTTGCGCTTACTGATGGAGGAGCACGTAGGGCTAACCGTGTCCAGGTTGTCGGAATTGATAATTCTTTTGAAAAGGTTGCACAAACAAATATTTATTCAGGATTGAAACGTAATGAGGCCGTCATTAGTGAAAATCTTGCCGCCCGCCTCAGCGTTAGTGCCGGCGATAACATTCTGCTTCGGATTAAAAAAGCCAGGCTGATACCTATGAATGCACCTTTTGTTTCGGATGAAGAATCGAGCGTGGCTGTGAATATCACAGTAAAAGCTATTGCCACGAAAGATGAACTGGGCAGGTTTTCATTAAAAAATTCGCAAACTGCACCTTTTAATGTGTTCATTTCTATTCGGCACCTGAACGAACTTATGGGTTTTGAACGTAAGGCAAACAAACTCTTGATTGCCGGGGGGGTAAATAGTGCGGAAATTCAATCGTTGCTACAAAAACACTGGAAGCCGGGCGATGCCAATCTTATTTTCAGGCAGGCAGGGGCAGACAACGAAGTTGAGGTGCTGTCGGAAAGGGTGTTCATTGAAGACAGGGTGTATGAAGCGTATGGGGCATTGCCGGGGGCAAGAG
>JAADGO010000101.1 GCA_013152355.1 Chlorobiota bacterium | reverse complement strand
ACCAGCCCGGCAGCATAATTCAGGTGCTCCATACCTTCTAAATCCTCTTTTGTATAAACTGGTTTTACAGGAATCTGTTCCGGGGTTATCCAGTCTTTCTTAATATTATTTTTTGCAGTCCAGTCGGCCGTATTTTGTTGATCAACGGCTGCTTTGATATTTATATTTTTAAAATCCGGTTTCATAATTCTTTCGATATTAAATTTTTAGATGTGGCTGAAAAGTTTTTAAATACCAAGTTTATCCTGGTATGCCTTCAACTCTTCTAAAATATTACTCCTGACATGGATGAAGTTGGTGATGCCTTTTTCTTCCAACTCGGGTTTGCACGCCGGGTTCCCGGCTACAACCAAAATTTCATTGTCGAGCCGGGCAGCAACATTTGGTATAATCTCAGCATATTCATCGTCCGAACTACAAACCACAACGATGTCGGCATTCGCCGCTTTGGCAGCAGCAACGCCTTCTTCAACTGTTGCAAAGCCGTTGTTGTCGATTACCTCAAAACCTGCAACCGCAAAAAAGTTACAGCTAAACTGAGCCCGGGCCTTGCGGAATGTAAGATTTCCGATGGTAAGCATAAATGCTACCGGGCGTTTGTTCGATCTTGCAAAAACATCAGTTTTATAGCGGAGTGCTTCAAACGGCTGTGCAATACGGTATGGTTTTAATGTCTCAACTTCAGCATCCTCAACGGCCAGGTCCATTGGTTTCAGGATATCTTCCGAAAGAGTGATGTCAAGTTTTTCATTGAAATTAGGGAACTGGTTTGTCCCAAGGAGGTTCTCCCTCCGAAAAGCGATGTTCTTATCGCGTTTTGTTGCTACCTCTTTTACCTGTGCCTGGATAAACCCTTCGCGGAAAGCGGCAATGAATCCACCTTTATTTTCGACTTCAAGGAATAAACCCCAGGCCTGCTCGGCAATGGAGGCTGTTAAGGTTTCAATATAGTATGACCCTGAGCCCGGGTCAACAATTTTATCCAGGTGCGATTCTTCTTTTAATAAGATTTGCTGGTTACGTGCAATCCTTTCAGAAAATTTGGAGCTTTCTTGATATACCTGGTCAAACGGAGCAACAGTAACAGAATCGGCACCACCCAGTACCGCAGACATTGCCTCGGTTTGTGTGCGGAGCATATTTACATAAGGGTCGTACACCGTTTTATTGTAACGCCCGGTTTCGCTGTGGACAATCATTTTTGCCGGGCAGTCGCCTGCCGGGTTGTACGCCTTAACTATCTGTGCCCATAACAAACGCCCTGCCCTGAGTTTGGCAATCTCCATAAAATAGTTGTTGCTGATACTAAGGTTGAATTTTATGGCTTTTGCCGCATCATCGATAGAAAGCCCGGCATCGGTCAAACGTGAAAGGTATTCAGCTCCCTGTGCCAATGCGAATGCTAATTCCTGTACAATGGAAGAACCACTGTTCCCGAAAAATTTACCGTTTACGGCTACCGGGCGGAATTTAGGGAGGGTTGACGTTTTTTCAATAACAGTTTTAAGGTTTGTAAAAGCTTCAGCCTCCGAAGCCTCTTCAAATTTCCCTTTCAATACAAATGTGCCAATCGGGTCGATTGAAGAGGAGGCAACAACATTATTGTTTTCCCACTTCCCTTCGTTCACGTATTCCGCAAATACGGTTGCGCAGTTGCATTTTTTGCAGGGGCAAACAAAATTTACCTCACACGATTCAAGGCAGATGCCTTTTAATAATACGGCAAGGTTATCTTTTGTAACCTCAGTGCAGCAATCAAAATAGAAACCCAGCGAAGTGACACCTTTGTTTAGTATTTCGAGGGCTTTTTTATTAGCCTCCTCAAAGTCCTTAACAAATATGTCCTGGCGGACCAACCAGTCGTTATCGGTTTTTTTATTTCCACGGACAAACGGAAATTCACCAGGTAAGGTATTTAAGTAGTTTAATTCATCAATATTCTCCTGGCGGTAGTACGGACGTACATTAAAACCTTCATGTGTGCGCCAGACCAAAACCTTTTCGTAATCTTTTCCTTTTAAGTCGGCAATAATTTTTGCCTCCCATTCCTCGGTTGTAACCGGGGCAAATTCACCAAACAGGGATTGATTCTTTTCTGCCATAATTAGACGTTTTTTGAAATCAGAGGCCAAAAGTAGTGGTTTTTCATTTGTGGTAAGCGAAAACAATAAAGTTTTTAACTTAATAGTAACAAATATCAGCTTTTGAGAATCAATACATTATGCATGCAGGATTGTATATGTGTAGATACTTTATTCTGTTTTTTTTGATATGCAATGCAGGTTAGGTGATAAATTGAAGGAAATTCTCTTTTGTAATAACTTCGTATGACGCATTTTGATATGTGTCAACCCAGATTTTTGGAGGTTTTGCCTTTCCTTTCCCCCATTTAAATTCATAACCATAAAGTTGCTGAATTTAGCAAAATTTGGCAACCTTTATGTCCAAATTCTTGGAAATTTGGCAAGTTTGGTGACTGGATTTATGGAAATACGGCAAACTCAAAAGAAAATAACCTGTCATTGCTGTTTATCTTTTAAACCGATTGTAAAGCAAATTTTTGTTTTAACCTGAACCCTTTCTCTGTTTTTTCAACGGTTGCACATTCATTGTAATAGTCGTGTTCGAAAAAAAGGATGTAGTTATTTTCAGCGGCTTCGTTTAAAAATGCCTCTTTTTCCTGCAGGGAAGTTACAGGGTAAAGGTCGTACGATGCCAGCCATACTACCGGGATATTTGCGGTAGTTGGAATCAGGTCGGACATATAAACCAACGTTTTGCCATTATAATGAATAAAAGGGATCATTTGCCCGGGTGTGTGCCCATCGAAAAAACGGACTTCGATATTTGGGTAAAGCAACCCTTCCTTTTCTACCAACTGCATCTTGCCGGAAAGAGATATAAACTCCAGCAGTTTTTTATGATATGCTACCTTTTCTCTTATATTGGAAATTTTGGAATGTTCCCACTGTTTTTTACTGCACCAATGGGTAGCATTTGGGAAAGTGAGGCTTAATTCCCCATTCTTATTGGTTATTGCACCATTGAAGTGGTCCCAATGGAGGTGGGTAAGAAATACATCTGTAATTTCTTCTGCGGAATACCCATTTTGGGTTAATGAATTTATCAGGTGGTTTCCTTTTTCCAACCCCTGGTTCCTCAGGAATTTATCATTGTAATGTTCTCCAACTCCTGTTTCAACCAGTATCTTCCGTCCTCCCAGGTCGATCAATAAACAACGTAGCGAAAGCTTTACAAAGTTATTCTCATCGCAGGGCATTACCTTGCTCCACAATACTTTTGGGATGACACTAAAAAGTGCCCCTCCGTCTCCTTTTAAATTACCGGCCGAAATAGGTATTAATTCCATAATCAAATCAGTAAGAGTTAAAACTACTCATTTCTTCTTTGGGTTTCCGTATTTTTTGCCTCTGCTTATAATCTATGGGTTCGTAGCCAACCGAGATTAAAAGCCCTATCCTTTTCTTAGGTGGGATATTCAGCAGTTTTTTGACCTTCTTCTCATTAAACCAGCCAATCATGCAGGTGCCCAGCCCCAGTTCTGTAGCCTGAAGGCAAAACAGCCCGGCAGCAATGCCAATATCAATTAAAGGGAACTCCCTGTTTTTAAGGCTTCCTCCGATTTGAGCTACCAGCCTGGGTTTTTCAATAACAAACACTGCTATTACCGGAGCTTCAACGGTAAATTTATTAAATGCCATCGTTTTGCTAAAAGTCGCTTTGGCAACCTGCCCTTTTAACTCCGGGTTATCTACAATAATCAGTTTCCAGGGTTGCGAGTTACATGCCGAAGGCGAAATTCGGACGGCATCAATTAATAATTCCAGTTTGCTTCTTTCAACAGGTTTATCCTGATACCTTCGCACACTCTGGCGTTTTAAAATAAGTTCCTGAAAAGTCATACTGTTAATTTTAGGGAACAAAGATTGCAAATTTATGGCATAGATTATTATGGCATTCTAATATTTGTGACCCCAAATACCTTAAACAACTTCAATACACAACAAATCACTTTTGTTTACCATGTAAAAACTTCTACTTTTATAACAAATTCTATTTGGATGAAACGAGGGTTTATTTTCTTGATACTTTTTATCAATTCTTTTTTTGTTTTTGCACAAACAGAGGTAGGGCCGGAGGGGCCTAAGCTTTTATGGGGCCTGCTGCTGGTAATATTGTTGCTTTCGGTTGTTTTCCTGGCCGGAAGGCTTTTGGAAAAGAAAAAGGAAGGGGCAAAAAAGAAACCCGTATTTAAACGTAGCAGGCTTTCCATCCAACTTGAGAAAAACAGGGTATATTTCCCTGATTTTCTTACCCTGAGTGTTCAGAATATAGGTAACCGTGCTGTAGACTTGGATCAACCACTATTGATCTTCAGTAACTTATGGACAAAGCGTAACTTCCGGTTAAAAGGGATGCACAACAGGCAAATTTACCCACTTTACCTTGAAGCGGGCAAAACACATAAACTGGAGATTGATTTAAATCGTTTTTACAGGCATGATAAAAGCCTCAAAAAATACCCAAAATCAAAAATTGTGATTTACGATGTAAAAGGGAAGAAATTTGGGAGCAGGAGTATATTTTTGCGTAAAACTTTATTTAAATGGTGATGCGGAGCTGGAGGTTTAACCACATTGATTTTTCTACCTATCCTTTTTACAATGGTGACGACCTGGGGGTGAGATGGCAAAAGGAGAAGACTGTTTTTAAAGTATGGGCACCGACTGCACAAAAAGTTGAGCTTAGGCTGTACCATAGCTGGCAGGATGGGAATCCATACCTGAAGGTCTTCCTGAAGCCTTCAATTGTTGGCACCTGGGCAATTACTCTAGAAGGTGACTATGAAGGGGTATTTTATACTTTCCGGGTGAACGATGGCAATTGGTTGCACGAAGTCCCCGATATGTATGCCCGCTGTGTTGGGGTAAATGGTAAACGCGGAGTAATTTATAACCCTTCGAAAACAGACCCTGAAGGTTGGGGGGATGATAAGCGGCCTCGCTATAAAGATTTTACGGAAGCAATTATTTATGAAACGCACATCCGTGATTTTTCAATTGATAAAAATTCGGGGATTCAGAATAAAGGGAAATACCTGGGCTTTACGGAAGAGGGTACAGTTTCACCATCGGGGCAGCCAACAGGGTTGTCCCACCTGAATGAACTGGGAGTTACCCATGTCCATTTGTTGCCGGTTTTTGATTTTTCTTCTATTGATGAAGAAAAGCCATTTGAAAAATATAACTGGGGTTACGACCCGCAAAACTATAATGCCCTTGAAGGTTCTTACTCAACCAACCCTTACGATGGCACCGTACGGATCAGGGAATTCAAACAACTGGTTAAAGCTTTACACGATAATGGTATAGGTGTAATAATGGATGTGGTTTACAACCATACGGGGCTGGTAAAGGGGTCGGTGTTCAACCAGTTTGTCCCGGGTTATTTTTACCGCCAAAATCCTGATGGGTCATTTGCCAATGCCTCTGGGTGTGGCTCCGAAATAGCATCCGAGCGGGCAATGGTGCTAAAATTTATTGTCGACTCTTTAACGTTTTGGATCGAGGAGTACCATATCGATGGTTTCCGCTTCGACCTGATGGGGGTGCATGATGTACAGGCAATGCAGGTTATCCGTAAAAAGGTGGATGAAATTGACAGCGGTATTTTTTTGTATGGCGAAGGATGGGCAGCAGCGGCAAGCCCTATGCGGGAGGAATTGCGGGCGGTAAAAGCCAACATTCACAAGTTGCCGGGTATTGCTGCCTTTAGCGATGATATGCGCGATGCGTTAAAAGGGAATTGGGCCAATAAAAAAAGCAAGGGGTTTGTTAGCGGGCAGGCACTTCGCGAAGAGTCGGTAAGGTTTGGCATTGTGGCAGCTATCAGGCATCCGCAAATTGTTTACGGATACGTTGAATCATCTCCGGCTCCCTGGGCTGTTGAGCCATCCCAGTGTATCAACTATGTGTCGTGCCACGACAATTATACCCTTTGGGACAAATTGCGGTTAAGCAACCCGAATGCACCGGATGAAGAGATGCGTAAAATGGTGAAGCTAGCCGGTGCGATCATCCTGACTTCTCAGGGAGTGCCGTTTTTGCATTCGGGGATTGAGTTTTGCCGCACAAAAAACGGCGATAATAATTCGTATAAGTCTCCCGACTCGGTAAACAGGATCGACTGGGAGCGCAAATCGGAATACAAACAATGATGTTTTCAGATATTTTAAAAGCCTGATTCAACTGCGGAAGGGGCATCCTGCTTTCAGGATGCCGATGGCTGAACAGATACGCCGGAATCTTAATTTCTGTTTACAATATAAGTTGGGGATAGTAGCCTATTGCCTGGACGGGAAAGAGGTTGGCGACCCATGGGGCTCTATTGTTGTCCTGTTCAACGGCAACAAGGAAAGCAAAACTGTCTCAATCCCTGAGGGTAATTACACAATTATAGCCAGAGGCAAAGAAATCAGTGAAAATGGAATCGGCCGGTTTACAGGTTCTGAGATGCAGGTGCCGGCAATTTCGATGGTTATTCTGGTGTTAAAAGCTTTTCAAAAGCCATTATAGGATAAATATTTCATAGGCCTCCTTTAGAAGATAGCCAATAATAAATCAATGTCTTTAGCAGGAATA
>JAADGO010000096.1 GCA_013152355.1 Chlorobiota bacterium | reverse complement strand
CATATAAAAATCATTTCGTTGTGTTTGCGACTATTATGGATATTTTATTACTAAATGACTGAACTCTCTGAGACTGTTTACTGTTTACTGTCAATTGTTCACTTTCTACTCGCTATTCTCCACTCTATGCCCTTTGCTCAATCTTCCCAAAAATCCGGTTTCACATTTGCACCCCTCTTGCGGCAGTCAGTGCAATAATTTGTACTCCATACTTTTTGATCAATTCCATTTTCATCCTCATATATTCCATAAAGGTATACTTTTTCTACTCCTGATGGATCAGTTGTCCATCCACAACTTCCATAAGCGCTGCCTTTGCTTACATCGTGTTCAAAACGGTCGATAAAAACCCTTCTTGTTTTAACAGCTGATGCAAAAAAGTAACCCAATGCTTTTTCCCCGCTGTTGCAACATGTTATGTTCCCAAATACCTGCCCTGGCATTTTTGAATAAATACCCCCTGATTCTTTATTTGCTTCACGTAGCTTCTTGAATAGACTGTAAAATTCTCTACTAATACCAAATTGCTTTACCAGCATGCTGTATTTTATGTTCAATCTATCACTTGATGGCCCAATGGTTTGCAAAACAAAATTCCGTACCCGATTCCCCTGGTAGGCGACAGGAGATTCCACGAGGATTTCACGGGAAGGTTCGGTTACCCAGCAAGTCTTCTTTTTGTCGTCAATATCAATTGTTTCCATTGAAGCTGGTGAAGCACCCGGCCCCGTTCCATGGTCAACCGATATATATAATGGCATTACAAACATCCACGTCTCCTCAAACTCCCATCTCAGGTATATATTTTCATCAACCGGTCTTTTACAATCCACTAAAATATTAAGCCAATTTTCATCATAGGGTTCTTTTTCATCAAAATGCGTGCGCTGAATTTCATCAAAGTGAATACTTTCGATATCTGGAGTATTTAGCATTCTTACTGGTGAAGATTCATATTGCTTGCCATCTGATGTAGCAAAATTCAAAGTATAAGTATTGCCTATAATCCCTTTCAATTGTTTATTTTCGGTCTCGTACCAACCATTTTCACCTTCATAAAGGTCGAATGTATTCCCTTTATCATCATAAATTTGTACATCAGCCCCATAAACCGGATGATCTTTATTTAAGATATTTGGGTCGGAGTAAACTGAGACGGAATTGGTAAGACGTACTTTAAAAGGACCTATTTCGTTAGTAATTTGTCCTTCTACTACCAATAATTGTTGAAGATATCCATCTTTTAAGTCAGGGGTAAATTGCTCGATGCAGGAAACTGACAAAACAATTACTGTTACGAAACTGGTTAATGTTTTACAAATTCCTGTTTTGTCCATGTTTGCAAAATGTAAGATACAAGGCACAAAGAAAAATAATTATAATTGCAAGTTTTAGATCCAACACCCACAACATCAATGTTTTATTATTAACTGCCTGTCACCAAAATATTATGAATGTGGCATTGCCTTACGACTAAACACTGCCAACGTCCTTCCCTATTCTCTACCAAACGTAATCCCTTTCCAATCGTCTGTACGGAATGGCGAGGCCGGCAGGTTGGGCAGTTCGCCCGATTTATTATAAAGGTTACAGCCTCCGGGGTGGTTTGCCCAGGCATATCTTACTGCCACAGGCCGAGAGGTTTTTCCACTCCAAACAACTACCCTGCCTCCTTCAATTTTTGCCTGTGCCTCAACAAATACCTTGTCAGGCCCGGCAATAACAAACCCTTTTAAAGGCACATGCCCCTTTGCAACCAAACCATCTCCTGTATGGTTAAAGCTCAGGTAACACTTACCGTTTTCTATGTGCATTGATTTATAAACAGGGCCTGAATAAATTAACTCTTCGCCATAAACCAGCTTACGGGCTGCCAGTGAGAGCCGCCTGCCCACCTCCTGTTTGTTTTTAGGGTGGATATCAGCCGAATCGCCAATGTCTATAGCCACTGCCATGGCAGTATTGGGCACTGAAAGTGCCATTGCCTGGGCCTCCCTAAGTTCAGGGAATACCTGTGGCTCGAAATGGTAATTGGCTAACTGTACAAAGAGGAAAGGGAAATTACCCTGCCCCCAGTTTTTACGCCACTGCCCGATCATTGCCGGGAACAGGCTGCGGTACTGGTATGCACGGTATGCATTCGACTCACCCTGGTACCATGTTACACCACGGATGCCGAATGGGGTGATTGGTGCTATAATGCCGTTATAAAGCACCGTAGGCTGGTTGAAATACAACGGCAATATATTTCCTTCTTTTTTTGCTTTTTCAACGGACTCCACATACTTTTCATATTTAGACCTAAGCCATTCCTCATCGTTATTATAATCAGGCCAGTTATTCATAATCAGGCTTAACTCCGGGTTATTTTCCAATGTATCCAGGGGTGTCCATGCTTCTGCTGTCGTACCTCCCCACGATGCACTAATTAACCCTACCGGGACACCCAGTTTTTCGTACAGGTTACGGCCAAAGAAATAGCCCACAGCGGTAAAATGCCCAACTGTGGAAGGGCTGCACACCTGCCACTTGTTCAACCAATTGGCTTTTGAACTGCCAACAGGGGATACATCCTCCAATGGGTGGGCTGCTTTTGCCCTCTTCACCTGGAAAAACCGGATGTCCGGGTAATCAGCCGTTTCTATCTCCTGTTGGGCATTCAGGCTCCTTTGCACTTCCATTTCCATATTCGACTGCCCGGAGCATACCCATACTTCTCCTACCAATACATTTTTAATGACAACAGAGTCCTTACCTGCAATAGTAAAATCGAAAGGGCCGCCTGAATCTAACGGCCCAAGGTATAATTCCCACTTGCCACCGGTATTGGTTACTGTTTCGGCTACATGCCCGCCAATCCTGGCAACAACTCTTTCACCGGGGTCGGCCCAACCCCATACGGGCACCTTCATACGGCACTGTAAAACCATATTGTCACCAAAAATCCCGGGAAGCCTTATATTGGCAAAAGAATTGCCAATAACAAAAGACAGGGTAATTAAAAAAAACAATAATTTTTTCATCTTAAACATTTATAATTCCGTTCTCAACCACTCCAATATATCTTTGTTATATTTCTGAGGGTCTAAAAAATGCCCTTCATCATATTCAATCAATTTTTTATGTACGGGGGCTAGCTCAAACAGTTCTTTTGCACGGGCTGTCCGCAAAGCCAGGTCTTTTTTTGCTACTACCACTAATAAGGAAAGATCTTTATACCTGGGGAAAAAATTACTGGAATTAATAACTCTACCAGGTGGAGTCTGGGCTGTAATAAACTCGGTTGCGGGAACACTGAGGATAGATGTTTTAATCCTGGGCTCCACTGCCGAAAGGATAGAGCCGATCCAACCTCCAAGGCTTCCACCGAATACAGCAATTCGTTCCGGGTCGATATCGGGACGCGTCAACAGGTAGTCGATGCCCCGCCTCAGGTCGGCAACCGACTGGCACATCCAGTCCCTGTAATAATAAGGGCCACGGTTACTGCCAACATCAAAGCCTCCTTCAATTTTCCTTTCTCCAAACAGGAAATGGTCGGGAGCTAAAACAGCATACCCTTGTGCTGTGAGTATCGGAATCCATTGCTGTACCCAATCTTCATTTTTACCCCAAAACAGGTTCCATCCGTGCATAAGGATAACAACAGGCAACTTTTTACTTTTTTTCTCCTTCGGAATTGCCAGGTATGCCGGCACCCTTTGTTCCCGCACACTCCTATACGATATTTTGTATAAGACATGAGGCCCGCGCCATGGCCATTCGCCATAAGAAACCGGGTCGGAAGGAATGCCTTCATCATAATTGTAATATTCTACAATACGTTGGTATTCAATATCATCTACAGGGGTTTCAATGGACGGCTGCCCCAAAAGAGTGGAAGATGCAAAAATGAAGGCTGTTAAACAGGCTAATCTTAAATCCATATTCAATAATTTTATATACCTATAAAGTCAATTAATTCACAAAGAAAACTTCACGGGGAATACCGCTCGCCCACATATTAATTTGACCCGTAATCAACCTCCTCAACAGCCTTTAGCTGCCTTTCCCTGTCGCCTGTCGTCAGGTGGATATTTTTATACCTTTCAAGGACAGGCGGGTTTGGGTCGACCAGGAGCCGGTAGGTTTCAGGACGGCGCGATTTCAGCCTCATCGCTTTGATATTGTTTGTGCCATTGATGGTTTCCCACCATTTACTGTCCGATACCCTCTCTTTTGAGAAATCGATTTCTGCCATAATTACACAGTCCTTTTTACCAACTGCCTCTGCAACAACTTCCCCATTAAAATCAATAACCCCATTCCCATCCGACCCCCGTACGACAGGTGCAATATAAACCGAGTTGTCTTTAGCCCGCGTAATAAACATGGAAGCCGTTTCGAGGCTTTGCCCGGGTTTGTTATCCTTTGCCATCGTAGGGTTGAAAATTATATCGGCTCCTTTTAATGCGTATATAGATGAAATCTCAGGATAAAATATCTCCCAGCAAGTGGCCACGGCAATACTGGCAAAATCAGTTTCAAACACTTCGTATTCATCACCGGTTGATACAAGCCACGTTTCGAGCACAGGCAAAACTGTTTTCCTGTGTTTCCCCATAATATCCCCCTGCCTGTTGAATATCACAGCCGTATTATATACCTTACTACCCACAGCTTCATAGATAGGTGCAATAATGTACATATTATATTTACGGGCAATTGCCGCCACCATATCAGTTAACAGCCCTGGGACAGGCACTGCCAGTGCATCGGCTAATATTTTGCCTGTTTCGGGGTCTTTTACATCAATATGCAGCCCATAAGCGCCAATATTCTGCATATCCTCGGGGCCACAAACCAAATCAGCGCCCATTTCCCCGGCTTCAGTAAATAACCCCAGCAGTTTATTGAAATTTGCCATCATTTGAGGGCGTACTTTTGCCAGGTCGGAACTATCCATGAACAGATCCTGGTGAGGTAAGGCTGTAGCCTGTACCAATGCAATTTTAGCCTTCCTTTTTTGTTGCCCGAACGCTACTGAAAACAGTAGAAGGAATAGTATCAGGAAGCAATTATATTTTCTCATACTCTTTATTTTTAGAGATAGTTTAAATTAGTGCTTGCAGGCAATCCTATGAAATGAAAGACCGTCAATAACTCATTCTGTAAAATATAAGTCTTTACAACTAAAAAGTTTCAAACTATAATTATATGAAATTTTATTTACTTTTATATCATATTGGAAACACAAATAGGAAATTATTTTTCTTATTGGCTAAAATATTAAAACTATGGATAGACTACTTTTTATAATTGTTTTTACTTTGATAGGCGGGAATATAGCTCTGTCAGGCTGTAAAGGCGATGAAATAAATAAAGGGCCAAAAGGCACGGAAGGTACAAGTAAAATATTGGAAGTGCCACGGATAGATTTTATTGAAATGGCTGAGTTGCAACCTCATGAGAATGACCCACATACCATTTGGTACGATAATTTTTCCACAAAAAAGAGTTATATGGACTCAAAAGGAGGGATTGACACCAAAGTAAATTTCGGCACCAAAGGGGGGTCAATGGAGGCCGGGTTCAACAAAGGCGATGTTAATGGTAAAGGGAACAGAAAAGTTGCATTTGGCGATTTCCCGGGAAATCCTCCTATTATTAATAAGGGGCAACAGTATGACGAAATTTTCTGGCGTATCTATGTAAAACACGAA
The DNA here is from genome assembly GCA_013152355.1 of Chlorobiota bacterium. GTDB lineage: Bacteria > Bacteroidota > Bacteroidia > Bacteroidales > Prolixibacteraceae > JABMQB01. Next base: position 698 of record JAADGO010000096.1, on the reverse strand, counting down.
CACGGCTGGGAAGGCTCTCCTGCAAAAATGTCGAGGGCTACCAGTATCGTTTCCGGCAACTGGCAACAGGCAATGATTGCACATGTATGGAGCGGCTCCGGCAATACCCTGACCCTTGACCCCGCACGCGGTGTTGACGGGCAAACAGGCCGAATAAAAACAACCAGGTACAACGATTTCGACAACCTTGCCTGGCTGGGGAATAAACCCAACTCAAATTTCAGGATCTCATCTACTGAAGAATCGGGGTACTGGGTTTTGGTGGAATCAAGGGTGAAGTTAAACACCCCCGGTGAAAATGATGGTATCAACCAGCTTTGGATAGACGGGCGGCTTGAAGCTGAAAGGAGAAACCTAAACCTCAGGGGCAGCTATACCAAGCACGGTATCAATGCAGTATTCCTGGAATCGTATTGGAATAGTGGTTCGCTAAAAACCCAGGGGCGTTGGTTTGACAACTTTGTGATTTCCACAAAATTTATCGGACCCGTTGTATGCCCTGCTAACCCCAGCTTATACAAAACCCCTTATTACGGGCCCGGCGCACTTGCTGCGTGGGAAGTAGAACTTGCCTCCGATTATGACGGGAACGATGTTGTTTTTAAATCTAATGTTTTGGGGGCAGTGGAAAATGTAACTATTGACCACAATAATGGGCATTTTTCAGGGTCGTTAGTTGGGAAACCGGCACTTTCATC
>JAADGO010000098.1 GCA_013152355.1 Chlorobiota bacterium | reverse complement strand
TGCTGATTCATCAAAATTTGTCACAAAAAGAAAGATTGATAAAACTAAATGAATTGGCTATTTCACAGATGAAATCACTTATTGCTAACAAATCATTGAAAAAATTCGATAATGACAAAAAATAATAAGGATAATCCTTTAGAAAACAAATCGCCGATTGGAACAAAGAACGTTTGGAGAAACGGAAAGAGTTAATGCCAGACCTGTTTGCCTATGAGGAAAAATTAAATACAAACGAATTAAAACTTAATTACACTTTAACCAGGCAAGAACAATTAAAGAAAAACGGAATCCTTGGAAATTCCTTATACATGGAAAACTTCAAAAGTCGTATTTGTAAATTCAATGAGCGGCGATATGTTCCACAAAGACATTCCGTTTGACTTTATAAAAGATGTTTTTAGAGTAATGAATGCCAAAAAGCAGATGTTGCATTCTTCTTTAAACAATGGGGTGGAAAAAATAAAAAAGCGGCAGGACGACTTTTAAACGGACGGACTTATGATGAAATGCCTGAAATAATGGAATTAAAGAAAGGAGCAAAATAATGCCAATGCTAAAAAGTCATACACGTTGACAAGTCGCTCGAAAAACCAACCGCACAAACCTAAACTGGATTTCGGTAAGGTTGACTTTTGTATAATCAGTAATATATATTTGAACCCCTGCATATTCTTTCCCTTTGTTTTTCATATAATATTTTTAGCCTCATAAAAAATATATTAAAGGATGTTGATTTAAACTGTTTTTTGATAAATTTGTAATACAAATATCAATGAATAAATCAGGATTACCAAAGAATTATACTATTCAACTATAAAAGAATGGATGATGTTTTTAGGAAAATAGGAAGTCAACTGACGCTAAGCCAAAAAATTGAGCGCAGGCTGGAAGAAGCCATCAGGGAAAAGAAATTGCCGATTGGCTCGAAATTACCTACCGAAAGGGAGTTGTGCGCATCGTTTGGAGTGAGCCGGACTGCTCTGCGCGAAGCACTGAGGCGGCTTAGTGCCAGGGGGTTGGTGAAAATTACTAAAGGGAGCGGGATGTATGTAACCGGACTGAAAATTGATGATGCCATCAGGAACCTGGACCTATACTACGACATGCAGTTTGACCAAAACCTGATTGCACAAATAATCCAGGTAAGGAGGCTGTTCGAACCTAATATAGCAGGGCTTGCTGCCATTCAGCGAAACCAGAACGACTTGTCCGATTTACAGGATAACATTGAAAAATTTAAATTGTGCGACCCGGATAATATACAGTTGGAAGCCGACCTGGACAACAAGTTCCATTTAACCATTGCCAAAGCAACCCGGAATCCCATTGTACAGATATCAATGGAGCCGATTTATTCATTATTGCCCCGGATGCGTAGCCTGATATACGCAAATGTTGAAGGAGAAAAAGACCATACGCTCGAATACCATATTAAAATATTCAATGCAATTAATGAACAGAATGAAACTGCTGCTACAGAATTTATGGCTGAGCATTTAAAACGTACAACTGATATTTATAAAAAGTACCTGCATGGGGCATTTATTTAGCCACAGCTTTATAATGCCTTAATATGTAATACAAAATACTAACATGATAACCCGATGCGGAAATTTATATTCCTTTTAAGCCTGTTTATTGTTTTCAATTCTTGTAGCCGGCAAAACAAGGATGAAAAATATTGCCTTAACGATGAACCTTTCCTTTAGACCTTATGAGCTCCGGTTAAAACATGCATTTAACCTGGCAAACAGCTCCCGTACCACAACCCCTGTTATGTTGGTTGAGCTTACACATGGCGGGGTAACAGGTTATGGAGAGGCATCAATGCCTCCGTACCTTGGCGAGACACAAAAAACAGCCGCAGATTTCCTTGGGAAGCTGAAGTTATCGCAATTCCACGACCCTTTCAGGATGGAAGAGATACTGGGGTATATTGACTCGGTTGCGCCGGGCAATGAGGCAGCTAAAGCAAGTGTCGATATTGCACTGCATGATTTGGTTGGTAAAATTGTTGGGCAACCTTGGTATAAGCTATGGGGGCTTTCACCAGAAAATACGCCAAATACATCATTTACAATAGGTATCGATTCGCCGGAGGTTGTACGGCAAAAAGTGGAAGAAGCCGGTGCTATGAAAATCTTAAAAGTGAAGCTGGGGAGAGGCAACGATAAAAAAATAATAGAAGCAATTCGTTCGGTTACCAATATGCCACTTTGCGTGGATGTAAACCAGGGGTGGGAAGGCCGCCAGGAGGCACTGTCCCTTATTTACTGGCTAAAAGAAAAAGGGGTGTTGTTTATTGAACAGCCCATGCCCAAAGAAGGTGTTGAAGATATTGCATGGCTTACCGAAAACAGCCCGTTGCCAATTATTGCTGATGAAGCATTACAGCGGCTGGATGATGTGCCCAAATTAAACGGTGTGTATTCAGGAATTAATATTAAATTGATGAAAAGCACCGGGATGCACGAGGCCCGGAAAATGATTACCGTTGCCAAAGCTTTGGGGATGAAAGTTATGATTGGCTGCATGACCGAAACATCTTGTGCCGTATCGGCAGCAGCACAGCTTTCGCCGTTAGCCGACTGGGCCGACCTTGATGGCAATCTGTTAATCAGCAATGACCTGTTTGACGGGGTGAAGGTTGTTGACGGGAAGATTACACTGAATGAATTGCCGGGGATAGGTATCCGGAAAATTTAGAAGTCATTACCTTTCAGGTTTTCAGGTTTTCACAGGGCTACGTTACACTTCGCCCTGCACTGTTACATTCCATCCCTTTGGGATTCCTTTTTTTATATGGTATCTTTCGGCAAAAGCCCTACTTTTTATAGCTGTCGATTGCCGCCCTGACCGAACCATGCAGCAATAATAACCTTTTTGCCTCTTCCGGGGTTATTTTGAGTTCTTCTACAATCATGTTGGTTCCCCTGAGTATCAGTTTTTTATTTGTTAGCTGCATGTCAACCATTTTGTTGCCTTTAACCCTGCCAAGTTTTATCATCAATGAAGTTGTAATCATGTTTAGCACCAGTTTCTGGGCTGTCCCTGCTTTCATACGGGTGCTGCCGGTAACAAATTCAGGGCCCACAATAGGCTCAATGGAGATATCTGATACCAGGGCAACAGGTGAGTTGGGGTTACAAGTGATGCAGGCGGTTAGGAGCCCGTTTTCACGTGCATCTTTTAAGCCGCCAATAACATAAGGAGTACCTCCCGATGCAGCTATGCCAACCACTGTATCTTTACTGTTTACCTGGTATCTCAGAAGGTCCCTCCATCCGCCATTTATGTTGTCTTCGGCTGCTTCAACAGCCTTCCTGATCGCTTTGTCGCCTCCTGCGATTAACCCAATTACGACTCCATCGGGCATGCCGAAAGTAGGGGGTATCTCAGATGCATCGATAATACCTAACCTGCCACTGGTGCCTGCTCCCAGGTAAAACAGCCTGCCCCCGGATTTGACTCGCTCAACAAGCTGTTTGACAAGTACCTCAATCTTGGGTATCTCTTTTCGAACTGCCAGGTGTACCCTGGCATCTTCGTTGTTTATCCCGGTTAATATTTTTCTTACCGGCATGTCCTCAAGGTTCTGGTATAGCGATGGTGACTCTGTAACCTTCATTTTTTTGTATTATAAATTTTTTATGTGGTATTCTTTCAATCCCCCTATCGGTTTTGGGAGTATCTTGCCAATTACCAATAATTTTTTCCGGGCAATTTCTTCAATGAAATTCCTGTAATAATAGGCAATCGAGCCAACAAAGCTGATTTCCTGTGAGTTGTGATTGGCATAGTGCTCTATGTTTTTCTCAAAGAAATCGGTTAACGACCTTTTTATCAGGTTTGCTATGGCCGGGTGTTTTTGGTTTTCAGCAATAAAATGCGAAAATGAGGCAAGGTACCTGCTAGGGTACTCTTCCCGGTAAATGTGGTTTAATGCTTCTGATAACTCTAATTTAAGTTCACTTCTGATTTTTTCTTCAAGGCCGGCCGGGAATGCCCTTTTAAAATAGCTGTTCAAAAGCATTTTGCCCATGTATGCCCCGCTTCCTTCATCGCCCAGGATAAAGCCAAGGGGAGGTACTTTATCCACAATCCCATGCCCATCGTAATAACATGAATTTGTGCCGGTGCCTAAAATGCAGGCTATGCCTTCGCGGTTGCCAAGTAAAGCGCGTGCTGCCCCCAGCATGTCATCGGCAACCTCAATTGCCGGCCCCTGAAACGCCTGTTGCAAAGCATCTATTACAACCTTGTCTGTTTTTCCTTTAATACAGCCAGCCCCATAAAAAAAGATTTGTTTTACCGATGCCCTGGTTTGGGAAGGGAAAGTATTTACCAGCAGAGCCTTTACCTCCCGGCTTTCCTGAAAAAAAGGATTTATGCCCGGTGTTTCAAAAGTTTCTGTTTGGCCTTGGCTGCTCAATAGTACCCAGTCGGTTTTTGAAGAGCCGCTATCTGCAATCAATATCATTGTTTAAATATATTATAAAGAACTGTTTTCTTTTTATACAAAAGTAGTTCAAAAATTTGAACTTATAATATGTATGACAAATTATTCATATATTTGTTTCGAATAATTTAATCGGCAAACCATAATCTTATGGCAAACTTGATCGTTAGGGCATATTCCCCACATAAACGCATCGTTGTGCATAGGTTTATTTTTATATTATTTTGCCTGGCTCAATTATCGGCACCCGTTACAGCGCAAAATGATACCATATTAACTTTGCCGAGACTGAAAGAGTCGCTGAACACGGTATTCTCAAAGCCTTTGCCTGCAATATACCGCGGCCCATACAATTATCAGAGCGGGAAGAAAGCTTTTATCGATTCAATAAGCTTAAGCCGGGACGGCGATACCTTGGAGTTATTCTTTAATAAAGCGTTGGCAGAAATGCCTGTCCGTGATTCTTTTATTCAGCAATTTAAAAGCTCCATATATTCCCACCTGCCTTTGTCTTTGGGAACCCCGGCCCTCAAAATTTTTACGAATAAGGCATTGCTTGAAAGCCTTGTCCCCAATTACTACCGCTCAGGCGGAACTGTGTTGGATAGTGCCCGTTTGCCACTAAACGATAAAAAGCGTAAGGCTGTGGTTAAAAAAAACAGGCCCTTTGAGGTGTCAGCAGGGCTGGCAAACGCCAATATTGCGTTATGGCATAGCCACGGGTGGTATTATGAATTAAAACAGGACCGTTGGGAGTGGCAGCGTGCGCGGTTATTTACCACAGTTGAAGATATATTCCCGGCATCGTTTGTCATCCCTTTTCTTGTGCCGATGCTTGAAAATGCAGGCGCCAATACATTTTTACCCCGTGAGCGAGACTGGCAGGAGAATGAAGTGATTGTAGATAACGATGGCTCAAGCGGGAAAAGTAAATTTTATAAACCAGGGAGGCGTAAGAAGATTCTACCAGGGTTCGCACTGGGCGACAGGATACTTGATAATGAAAACCCATTCCTGTCAGGCACAGCCATCGCGGCAAGCGGTAAAAACAGGGATATTGTTTACCTTCCCGAGATTCCGGAGGAAGGCTGGTATGGTGTTTATGTTTCTTATGCCAAAGGTAGCGGGGAGGTAACCTACCGGGTTTACCACTCAGGAGGCTTTACCGATTTTGAAGTCGACCAGCGTATTGGTTTCGGAACATGGATTTACCTCGATAAATTCCATTTTAAAAAGGGGCGAAACAGGCAAACCGGGAAAGTTGTTTTGTTAATGCCCGGAAATAAAGAACAAATTGTTACTGCCGATGCCGTACGTTTTGGCGGAGGTATGGGGCTTGTCCGCCGTAATGGCAGGCTAAGTGGCAGGGCAAAGTTTTTTGAAGGGGCACGTTATTATTTGCAATATGCCGGTGCCCCCGATACCTTAACCTGGGATCTAAGTAATGGTAGCGATGATTATAAAGATGACTATAAATGCCGGGGAGAATGGGTTGACTGGTTAATAGGGAAACCCTTTGGCCCTACAAAAAACAGAGAGCTTGAAGGGCTGGGGATTCCCATCGACCTGGCGTTTGCTTTCCACACCGATGCAGGCATTACAACAGACAGCAGTGTTGTTGGTACTTTGGCTATATATTCTACAGAAAGGGATGAAACTAGATTCCCCGATGGGCAATCGAAATATGCTTCTCGCGATTTGTCTGACATAATCCAGTCGCAGATTGTTGGCGATATAAATTCAATCTATAAATGCAACTGGGCCAGGCGGGGTATGTGGAATGCCCAATATAGTGAGGCTTACCGCCCAAATGTGCCGACTATGTTACTCGAACTGTTGTCGCACCAGAACCTTAATGATATGCGTTATGGGTTGCACCCCAAATTTAAATTCGATATTTCAAGGGCTGTTTACAAAGGGATGCTACGCTTTATTGCTACCCAAAA
>JAADGO010000117.1 GCA_013152355.1 Chlorobiota bacterium | reverse complement strand
GGTTAATGGTGGTTGTTTTCCCTGCCCCGTTAGCCCCCAGCAAACAGAATACCTCCCCCGGTTTAACCTCCAGGTTCAGGGTGTCGAGGGCAAGGATATTATCTTCGTATCGTTTTGATAATTCTATAGCCTGTAGCATAGTTTCATAATTTGGTTATGTAGATATTTGTTGTTTTGTACTTGCCATTGGTTTAGTTCTTAAATACTAACTAAACTATCCAGAGTGAAAAATCAAGGATTAAAACAATCGATTCTGAATTAACGTTTGCTTATTTTTATCCCGAATACAACAATTCCTACAATCATGCCAATCAACAAAAATATTAACAGGGCAGTCCCTAAGATATTTGTTTTGGCATTAATTTGTATCCTTATCGTTTTGTCATCTGTTTCAACTCTTCTATTATTAGCATAAGCTTCCGTTTTTATTTTTACTTCCTGTGTCCCAACATTAACATCTTTAGGAGGCGTAATCGTAAGCTGTACTATTTCTTCCTGCTCCGGATTTAGAGACCTGATTAACATCGGATTGATTTTAGACACCCAATTTAATGGATTATCAGTTTCAATTTTAATATTGTCAACGCGCCTGGTCCCATAATTTTTTATGGTGATATTCATTTTAATTGTATCTCCAATTGTAATTTCGTGATACAGGTTGGTAGCCCTTACCTCTAATTTACCTATTCCCCTTGGGATAAGTTCAAGCCTGATTTTCCCACCTTGTATATTTTCTAATTCCTTTTCGGTATAAATTTTATACGGGTCTTCTTCAAATCGTTTATAACTGTCGCCTGAAATTACCAATGCATAAAAAATAATCGGTTGGTCAAGAACCACTCTTTCATCGTCACGTTCGGGCAGGAAAGTTTTAAGTGAAAGTTTACGTAAATTTATTCCCTGGTTAAATTTTATATTTGAAAGCCTCGCCTTGGTCTCAGAATCTTCAAAACTATAGCTGATTTGCCGGGGAAGATTGACCACCAGCAATTTAAAAACATCATCGGAAGAAGAAAAACGTTCAAGAGCAAGGTCGTAGCTTGTATTTGATCCGAGGTCGGCCTCCTGCGAAAACTGGGTCGAAGTTATATCTATGTAATTCGCAGACGCATCCTTTTCAAGGAAAATATTTTTTTCATCTTTTTTATTATTGTAGTTTAATAAAACCTGGAGGCTTTCTACGTCCTTAAGTAGCCCAAAATCTACATTAACACTTTTACCAAGTTCTATAGACGGGATCCTTATTTCGTAGGGAGAGCCTATAATCGTTTTATCGGTAAGGTTAATAAGGGAAACGAAAATATTATAGGTTTTGCCCGACCGCATTTGGGGGGAGAACAGGTCAAAATGCTCTTTAAACTGACTTAGGTAATCCTGGTTCCCCTCCATTGAAGAGCGTATCGTAACACGTACCCTTTTATCTCCATCGGGAGTTTGATACTTTACTGCCTTTTCTATAATAATATAAGACTGTTCTGAAATTAGTTTCAGCATGAGCTTTTGGTATTCAACTTCGGCACTGAGTAATTCATTCTTCGATTTTGAATATTCCATTTGCGAAATGGCTTTCTCATCCAACAGTTTTGTGTCGTTCTCAAACTTATTTTTTGCCATTTCATAGGCAACTCTGGATTTTTTTAAATCAAGGATTAATGATGCCTGGCCCTGGGCATTTGAAATAATTATGCCTGAAATAAACAAGGCTGCAATTAATGTTATGGTTTTTATTTTCATGTCCAATAATTTTCTTTATCTATAGGCTTTGTTTAATTTATTTTTCTTCAGGTTTCCAATCAACTCTATAAGACCTGTTATTTTTAAAATCCCACATGGTTTTCCTTTTAAGGTCTGCAAGTGCCAGTTTATTATCGATGTAAGCATCAAGGTAATTTAGCTGAATAGAGGATAACCTTTCCCTTTCAATAGCAAGGTCCTGGCTCGAAATATCACCATTTTCATATCGTATCGTATATATTTTATAGCTGCGTTGTGCCAATTCCTGGTTTTTTTCATGAATTTGCAATCTGTTTTGGCTTTCTTCAGCTGTCCTGACAATATCCCTTACCTCCTTAACTATGGTATTTCTCATATTTTCTAATTTAAGTTTCCGGTCTTCGAGTCCGATTATCGCTTGTTGTACCCGCGCTTTACCCCTGCCCCAATCCGAAATAGGATACGATATTGTAAACATGATCCCTCTGTTAGGCGGGCGTTCTCCAAGATTTTCTATCGATGAATTGAAAAGGGTGTGTAAATTTCCTGAGTTGGCAGTACTAATTCCGGTAAAATCGTAGAACCCGGAGATACTCCCTTTTAATTCCCTTGTCCGTTTAGCGCGGTCAATTTCAATTTTTTGTAAGCTCACATCCAGTTTTGCTTCCTGAAGTTCAAGCCGGTTTTTTAATGCTTCCCTAAGGGCAATATCTAAATCAATTAACACAACTTCTTTTTTTAGTTCCGTGCGGATAGATATATTTTCATCCAGGTCGATTCCAATTAACTGTTTAAAAATGTCTTTCCCTCTCTCCAGGTCTCCTTTAGCTGCTGATAGGCCTGCCAGGTCCTGGGCAACTTCAACTTCTGCTGTCAGGAGGTCTCCTTCGGGAATCCTCCCTGCATCTGATTTTAGTTTTGCGACCCTAAAAGTCTCTTTCGAGTTTCTTAAACGTTCTTCAGCGATCTCAACAAGGCGTGTTGCCCGGTAAAGTGCGTAAAAGCCTTTGGTAACCTCATAAATAATATCCATCTGCCCTCGTGTATACTGGTTAGTGGATTTCTGGAACTCGAGTTCAGCTTTCGAAAGGTTCTCTTTCAATGTGTTTTTTGTAAAAACAGGTTGGGAGAAACTTAGCGCGAAACGGTTATAGAATAATTTATTATTCAGTTTTTTATCGTCATCCAACGTAAGTATTGTTTGTTGCTTGTCATAATAGGAGCGGGCAGAAAGGGAAAGGTCTCCACCGGAGGGTAATACATATTTAAAACGTAAGTTCCCTCCTGCCTGTAAACTGCCCATTGAATTGTAAACAGGTAATCCATCGGCACGGTATATTGTTTGAACCGATTCATTCCATGAAGGGGTAAAAATATCAAAATCTAACCGCGGTTTGAACATTGCTTTATAATAGTCATACCAAAAACTGGTCATTAACCTGCTGTTATCGTAAGTTTGGATTGTATAACTTTTTTTCAGAGCTATATTTATTGCATCTTCATAAGATAAAACAACAGGCTGTGCAAATGACCAGTTTATCATTAAAAGAAAAGAGAAAAATGAAAGTATATAATTTTTTTTCATCATACGCTAAAATAAATTGGCAATACTATTAGGCAAACAGAATGCCAGAATAAATGTTTGAAACTCAATGTATTCTGCAATATGATGGTTATGTGGTGGTTATGCCGTAGATTTGTTTTGTGCTTCCTGAATTAGGTTTGCCAGGTGTGGGTAAATCATTGGTTGCTTTGAGTAACAGATTACACACCGTGTTTTTAATTATTCTTTTCTTTATTTAAATTTGATTAAGAATAAATTATAATTTATGCAGTTCAAAAAAAACAGGCAGCTCATACAGCAAACTTATAAAGAGGCACTGACTGAATTTAACAGGTCGTTGAAACTTATTGTTGATATTGACTTGTTGAAAGATTATACGTCATCAAAAATTAAGCAGGTTGTAGATGTTGAGCAGGTATATTTTTTTCTTCTGAATAATGAACTGAATAGGTTTTTTATTAATGGTGACCCCCAATTTGACCGGGAATTATACTTTACACTCAACGACAGGTTAATATTCTGGTTATCATCAAATGAAACCTACTTAAATCTTATTAAACATCCTGATATTACAAGTTTTCTTTCTGAAAGGGAAAACAAAATCCTGGAAAAGTTAAAAATAAAGTTCATTTATCCATTGCGGGTTATGAATCAAACCCGGGGAATGGTTTTTCTAACTGATAAATTGAAAGGTAGCAGGTTTAAGAATGAGGAGATCGATTTATTAAGTACCCTGATCGACCAGGCTTCTTTTGCAATGGAAAATGCATCGTTATACCAGCAACAGGTCGACAGGTTAAAGAGGATGTACCAGGCAGACAGGATGTCGATTATGGGGCAGCTGGCTGCCGGGGCAGCACATGAAATAAGGAACCCCCTCACTTCCATAAGAAGTACGATCCAGTTTTTGAAACGTGATATTACCGACCCGGAAGAAGGACAGCTTGTTGATAACCTAATAGGAGAAGTTGACCGGATAAATGAAATCATTCAAGGGTTACTTTCTTTTTCAAGGCCCAATCTGCCACAGATAGAAACTATTGACTTAGATAGCATTATACAGCAAACCATACAATTAATTTCAAATACGGCAAACAAAAAAGATATTGAATTAATTTATAACAAAAATACTGAATTAAGCCTTATTGAGGCAGATCCCGGACAGTTGAAACAAGTATTCCTGAATATTTTAATTAATTCTATACAGGCAATTAATAATAAGGGAGAGGTAAATATATCAATAGAGGATAATGAAAGTACAAGGTCGATTTCACATGCAATAAAAGAGGAAATTTATATTGTTATTTCAGACAGTGGAACTGGCATCGACAGTGATAACATTGATAAAATATTTGACCCGTTTTATACAACAAAAAGCGAAGGGACCGGATTGGGGCTATCTATCTCTTATGGGATTATTAACCGCCATGGAGGTGATATAAAAATTAAAAGTAAAATTGGCGAAGGGACGACAGTTATTATATCCTTACCCATTACACCCAAATAAAAGTTGCACTATGAATGAAAAAATATTAGTTGTTGATGATGAACTACAAATAAGGACTATATTAAAACATTTATTAGTAGATGAAGGATATCTTGTACGTACTGCAGATAATGGATATAAAGCTATTCAGATTGTCAATGAGTTTCGGCCAGATTTGGTGTTAATGGACCAAAAAATGCCCGGGATAAACGGAATTGACACAACAGTTAAAATTAGGGAGCAATACCCTGATCAAACGATAATAATATTGACGGCTCATGGTGCAGTGTCTTTTGCAGTTGATGCGATAAAAAAAGGGGCATACGATTATTTAGAGAAACCTTTTGATAATGATAAATTACTGATACTTATCAGAAGGGCGCTTCAGCATTGCAAAATGTCTTCAGAATTGAGCAGGTTAAGGAATTCCATCAACGATAAATATTCATTTAAAAACATAATTGGCCAAAGCAGGTTAATGAATCAGGTGATTGAGCAGGTAAAATGTGTTTGCGAGACCGATGCTACAGTATTGTTATTGGGAGAAAGCGGTGTGGGCAAGGAAGTTATAGCTAATGCAATACATTATAACAGTAAACGAAAAGATAAACCCATGATTGCTATTAATTGTGGGGCTATACCCACTCATCTGATTGAAAGTGAGCTGTTTGGGCATGAAAAAGGAGCTTTTACCGATGCAAAGGAGGTTAAGCCGGGCAAGTTTGAGCAAGCAAACGGAGGTACCCTTTTTTTGGATGAAATATCAGAATTACCCCTTGATGACCAGGTGAAACTGCTTCGCATCCTCGAAGAACGGAAAATTACCAGGGTTGGAGGGAAAAAAGTTATCCCTGTTGATTTCAGGCTTATTTCAGCAACAAACCAGGATATGGAAAAACGGGTTAAGGAGGGGAAATTCAGGTTAGACCTCTTTTACCGGTTAAATATTTTTTCCATAACCATTCCTCCTTTAAGAGAACGAAAAGACGATATCCCATTGTTAGCTGAACATTTTATGTATAAATACAACAGGCAACTTGGCCTGGATGTAAAAACCATATCCCAAAAGGCAATAGAATGCCTGTTGAACTTTAACTGGCCCGGGAATATTCGTGATTTAGAGAATGCGATACAATCGGCAGGCATACTTTCACAAGGGGACTCAATAAGGGAAGAGCACTTACCTTTGAGAATCAGGGGCTACGGAAGTTTAGGCCACTCCACGGAGGTCAAAGGCAGCTTAGATGAGAAAGTGAAAAAGTTTAATTCGCAGGTTGAAAAAGAAATTATCCTGGATGCTCTGCGCAGTTGTAATTATAATCGTACAAAAACCGCCGGATATTTGAAGATTAGCCGTAAAACACTGTTCAATAAAATGAGGCAGTACAATATTTAGCACCATCTTTTTTTTATTGGCTCGGCTTATCAATAGGTGGTAACCAAATGTTTTGGTTTTAACTTTTTTTCTCCGCTCCACGAATAAGCTGTTAACGATTTGCTTCCTGCAACACATGAATCGACACAGCATACATTGTGTTTGATAATATGTGGCCCTAAAGCCTTGCAATAATGCCCAAAAAAAACAATCGGTGCATCATCGGGGTACGGCACAAAGTCGGGGATTATTTCCGGCGGGACAGTATACCTGGGCAATTTACT
>JAADGO010000143.1 GCA_013152355.1 Chlorobiota bacterium | reverse complement strand
AATGGCGCCAATATTCAAATCATTGGTGCAGAACCTTTCTCATGCCCGACATTAACAAAAGCCCCGTTTATTTACGACCATGGCGATGTTGCCGAAATGACCCCGCTCCTCCCGATGTACAGCTTAGGGCACACTTTCATACCGGCACCTATCCATGCAGGCGGTTTACGTTACCACGGGATGTCTCCATTGGTTAGTGCAGCTTTAAAAGACGGGTTAATGGAAGCACAGGCCATCCACCAAAGCGAATGTTTCGAAGCAGGGTTGCTGTTCTCAAAAACTGAAGGGATTATCCCGGCTCCTGAAACAACCCATGCAATTGCAGCCACTATACGCGAAGCAAAAAAGGCGAAAGAAGAGGGAAAAGAAAAAGTTATCCTGTTCAACTTTAGCGGCCATGGCCTGATGGACCTTGTTGGTTACAATAAATACCTGCATGGAGAATTGCATGATTATGAATACCCGGAATCAGAAATTGGGAAAAACCTGAAATTACTTGACGGATACCCATTGCCTAAATAGTTTCTATTTAGTAATCGTACTACGGCTTTGAACCGTGGTACGATTATTTATCGATCCATTTTTTCATGCCCGATAATTTGTTCATTATTTATTTCAATTAAATCATAAATATCGAACAACTTCGTAATATCCTCAAAATACCTTTCAAACAATAAAAAAAGCTCCTTATTTGTAATATTTCCAGTTGTAACTAACAATAATTTTTGAGGAACTCCCTGTAATATATGGGAGTCAAGAAAATCTGAATCCTTAGTTATTATAATTCTATTTTCATTTAATGATACACGTCTGATTTCATTATCAGAAGTTTTTTCCTGATTTGGTAAGTCATCGGTATGCAAAACATCATTACCTTTATCTTTCAGATTTTTCGATAATTTGAAAGGAAGGTTTGCATCTATAAAAAACCTCATGCAACAATCCTTGTTATTGATTTAACTTTTGATAATTGGGAGGCATAAATTAAACAAGCTTTTATATCTGCACTTTCAAGAGCCGGGTAATCATCAATAATCTCCTGCTCACTCATACCTGCAGAAAGTAAATCAAGTATTAAATCAACAGTATAACGGGTATTTCGAATAGTTGGTTTACCCTGGCATATTTCATAATTAATGGTTATCCTGTTTATCAGTTTCCTATCCATCCCTTTTTTTTAACAAATATAAATAAATTATTCCAAGTGAATCCCCTTTGATTCTATAATTCTTAAACCCAATTTGTTAAGATCCTCTTTTATTATTTTTATTACCTGACATAAGTGCTGAAAACCGTTAAGGGTGCAGATGAGGAATCTGCATTCTGACGGTTTTTTCTTTCTAAAAAAACGCATAAACCATTTCTTCTGAAGGATTTTTAACAGCCAATTCAAGAATGCTGCTTATTTCTTCAAACCGATGCTGCCTGCCTGGCAGTTTGCCGGCAATTTTATTTTTGATTATATCAGAGAATAAATCCCCGCCCAGCTTACAATCCCGAATAATCCCTTTTTCAACCTTAATTTCAATCTGCAACTCCTTCCCTGCCTCCTTGAAAATATTTCGAAAAAAGTATTTCGGAGAATACCCAAAGCACCATTCCCACGTCGAAAATTTCTTACCAGCCAGCTCTTCTATTGCCCCTTTTTCTTTATTGCCGAATGAATAATGAATATTGTTGCCTTCGTTCATCTGAAATTCAAACAGGTGCTGAATAAATCCCCTGGTATCCAAATCAGCCTCTGTGAAATCACTTATGTTCACCACATCACTCCTGTTCGACCGGATAGCTTTGCTTATATATTTACCCTCCTCCGCCCGGATGGCTTCCCCTAAATTTTTCAGGTCAGAATTAAAAAGTAAGGTGCCATGGTGTAAAACACGCTTTTTAAAAACATGCTCGGCATTGCCCGAAACCTTTTTCCCTTCAACCAACAGGTCGTTCCTGCCCGAAGTTTCTGCCGGTACGCCAATTGATGCCAACGCTTTTACAATTGGCTCTGTAAATTTGCGGAAACTGATCTCCTGCGTGCTTCGGACACTCTTAATAAATGCAAAGTTTACATTCCCTTTGTCGTGAAAAACGGTACCTCCGCCTGAAATACGCCTGGCTACTGTAATGTTATTCCTTCTTACAAACGGATAATTAATTTCTGCCAGGGCATTTTGGTGCTTACCAACCACAACCGTATCGTGGCTTTGCCACAGCATAAAAATATCTTCCTCAAAATTCTTTAACAGGAACTCTTCGGCGGCAAGGCAAAAAAAAGGGCTGGTATCTTTCAGGTTAATGCAAAGCATAATAGTTTAATTAATTAGCCTGTATCCAACGCTGAAACAAGACATCATATACACAGTAAAACGTTTTCCCTTCATGGTCATAATCCTTGTAAATCATTTCTTTCTTCAATAGTGAATCTAATGACCTTCTAACAGTAGCAGGGCTTCCAATTCCGGATTCAATTAGAAATTCTTTTGATGTAGGAGCCTTCACTTTCCCTTCCCTTGCAATTGCTTTTAGTAAATTCCATTGCTGGCTCGTTAATAAATCACGATATTCAAAGAATATATATTCCTGTTCTTTTAATATTTTATAAGCCTCCTGACGCCATCCAACTGAACTTATTTTTTTCTTTGAACTTAGGTAAACCCTGTTGCACAAAAGTTGTACAAAGTATGTGTATACATCAGTCCAGTTTAATATTTCTGCAACAATCTCCTTGCTAATTTCTTTTCTGCTATCTGAAAACTTTTCTTGTATAAAATCCTGATACTCATTAAAGGGGATCTTTTTAAGTTGTAAAAATAAAGTACTCCTGTAAAAAGGTTTTGAAGGATTTGAGAAAATATCATTCATTAAATGTTGTTGGCTTCCTGAAAATATAAAAACTACATTTTTAAGTTGCTGAATAGTTTTCCTTAACCAGGCCTCAATGTTTTTTTCGGGATAATTAACTATTTGTTGAAATTCATCAATTGCAAACAATACCCGTTTTTCCTGTTTTTCAAGAAATGTAAACAGTGACTCTATGTGGTATGCACTGTCATTTGGGTGTATGTTAAAAGAAATGTTTGGTTGGCCTGATAATGCATCATAATTAATTACAGGGCGTAATGTTTTAATAAAACTCCAAATTTTTTTCCCTATGCTTGTCCTTTCAGGAACAGCATTAACTATTGCAGTAGCAAGTGCATTTAATAAATCTGAACTGTTTTCAGTTGGTAATATGTCTGCATAGATACAAATTAGTTCTTTCTCCAATTTGTTTTGAACATGTTTTACCAAACCTGTTTTGCCAATTCTCCTTAGAGCAACTAATGTAGTAGATTGACCTCCATTCACATTGTTTATTAACATTGAGGTTTCTTCTTCACGATTGCAGAAAAATTCTTCTCCATAGTACCCTGTTGTTGGAAAGGGTGTAGTTGGCCTATTTCTTTTCATTTTTCACAAATTGCATTTCACAAATTGCAATATACAAAATACATTTCACATATTGTGAAATTTTAAGCTGCTTTTCGGAATAAAATTCACAATAAAAATGATTAATGGGTAAATGGTCGCCATTTCTGTTTAATTGATTATTGTCCTAATCAAAGAAATGTTTTTTTTAAATAGTTTACAGAATATCAATATATTTGGCTCAGGAATCAAAGTTGCTGAAAATGCGTGTAGTTATTCAAAGAGTCAAAGAAGCATCAGTTACCATCAACAAAAAGGCCGTTTCATCCATTCACGAAGGGTTGCTTATCCTGGTTGGGATTGAAGATAGCGACAAGCAGGAAGACATTGACTGGCTTGTAAAAAAGATAGTCCGGTTGCGGGTGTTTGATGATGACAATGGCGTTATGAATTTATCAGTTAAAGATATTGGCGGAGGCATAATTGTGGTTAGCCAGTTTACACTCCATGCCAACATAAAAAAAGGGAACCGCCCGTCATATATCAGGGCTGCCCGCCCGGAATTTGCCATCCCCATGTATGAAAAATTTATTTCGGCAATGGAAATTTCTATGGGGGAAAAAATTGGAACCGGGGAATTCGGTGCGCAGATGGATGTAGCCTTGGTGAACAATGGCCCGGTAACCATTATTATTGATTCTAAAAACAAAGATTTTTAGTAAAAAACACCAATCATGAATATCCCTCCTGCTCCATTTAGCCATGCACAAGTCAGGGAAGAGCTGAAGCTGATCCGGCAAAAAGCCCAGGCACAAAAAACACCTGGTAATTTAAAGCTGGCTTTTTCCTGCATCGACCTGACAACACTAAACCCTACCGACACCATAACCCGGGCTACAGGGTTTACACAAAAAGTAAATGAGTTTGCGAAAGCGTACCCCGAGGTACCCAATGTAGCTGCAATATGTATTTACCCGAACCTGGTCTCAACAGTCAGGGAAACACTGGCAGCCCCGGATGTAAAAATTGCATCGGTGGCAGGTGGGTTTCCGTCATCAATGACTTTTGCGGAGTTGAAAACCGAAGAGGCAAGGCTGGCTGTAGCTAACGGAGCCGAAGAAATAGACATTGTCCTGCCTTTATGGGCTTTTTTGGATGGCAACCTCCACTATTGTTTTGATGAAATTGCGGCAGTCAAAAAAGCAATTGGCAAAGCGCACCTCAAGGTAATCCTGGAAAGCGGAGTACTGGGCGATATCGAAAGAATCTGGCAGGCGTCCTTTTTATCACTGGAAGCCGGTGCCGATTTTATCAAAACCTCTACGGGGAAACTGCCACAAGCAGCAACCCCTGAAGCTGCTTATACCATGTGCAGGGCAATTGAATGGTGGTACAATAAAACAGGCGAAAAACGCGGCTTTAAACCTGCCGGGGGGATATCAACTCCTGACGAGGCACTATTGTATATTTCAATTGTTAAAGAAGTACTGGGAGATGAATGGCTGAATAACCGCTTGTTCAGGATTGGCGCAAGCAGGCTGGCAAACAACCTGTTATCAGTCATTTACAAAAAAGGGATAACGCATTTCTAAAAAACTGCCTACTTTTTACGGGTAGTAATGAATTCCATCAACCCGATTAATGACTGGCGGGCTTCGCTTTCAGGGAATTCAAGTAGTGCATTTATTGCCTTTTCACGGAAATCGCCCATCTTTTTTGTGGCATACTCTATCCCCCCCTTTTCAACAACCAGCTTTACCAATTCGCGTACAGCAGCCGAGTCCCTGTTTTTCCGTTTTATCAGCCGTAAAATCCGTTTCCGTTCCGAAGAATCAGAATTTTTTAAAACATACAACAACGGAAGCGTGATTTTTTTCTCTTTAATATCATTCCCGGTGGGTTTGCCGATAACCCCTTTCCCCTGGTAGTCAAATATATCGTCTTTGATTTGAAAGGCTATCCCTGCATCCTGCCCGATATGGTACATTTTTTCAACCAGCTCTTCATCGTTTGTCACCGATGCTGTGCCAATAGCCATGCTGGTGGCAATTAACGATGCGGTTTTTTTGCGGATAATTTCAAAATAAGCCTCACTGTCGATATCCAGTTTGCGGCTTTTCTTCATTTGCAGTATCTCGCCTTCGCTCATTTCTTCTACAGCCCTCGAAATAAGGTGGAGGAAATTGTAACACTTCTTTTCCAGGGTCATTAACAGCCCTTTGGCCAGAATAAAATCGCCGACCAAAACCGCCAGTTTGTTCCGCCACAGTGCATACACCGAAAAACTCCCCCTGCGCTCGTACGACTCGTCCACCACATCGTCATGAACCAGGGTGGCTGTGTGCAACAGTTCAACCGAACAGGCTGCCAGTTGCGACATTTCGTTTGAATCACCGTGCATTTTAGCCGACAAAAACACAAACATCGGGCGCAATTGCTTCCCTTTTGTACGGTAAATGAAATTCAGGATAGTGCCTAACAGGGGGATATCGCTTTTCAACGAATTCTTGAAAAAGGGTTCAAAATCTTTTAATTCCTGCACAATTGGCGCCTTAATCTCATTTAATGCTCTCATTCAATCGTTCCCTTCTGGTTCAGGATGGCCAAAATAATAAAAATTATCCCGTAAGCTGATACTTTTCAACGATAAAAAACCTTTAGAAATCAATTTTGGCTGAAATGATTTGACCATTGTTAACCATTTCAAATACAAACATAGTGATAGAATAATGATTAAATATTTATATATTTGCATCTATTAAATTAACAATCATGGTTGACATCAAGGAGTTCAATGCCGACAGGCTGGAAACAGCGGCAAATATGCTGAAAGCCATTGCACACCCGATGCGTATTGCTATACTTAAACACCTTGAAGGAGGTAAAAAATTAACGGTTACCGAAATTCACGAACTACTGGGGATCGAGCAATCCACTACCTCCCACCATTTAGGTATACTGAAAGATAAAGGCGTATTGTGCTCAAAGCGCGATGGTAAAAACACTTATTATAACCTGAAATACGATATCCTCAGCCAAATTGTCGAATGCCTGAGTAAATGCACCTGCGACTAAGA
>JAADGO010000213.1 GCA_013152355.1 Chlorobiota bacterium | reverse complement strand
AGCCTGTTAAGCACAATTTCAAGCACATCTGCTTTTTTATTAGCCAGCCCCTGAATGGTTTCTTCGGAAACCAGCTTATCGGTTGCCTCCCTGATAGGTGAATATGAGTCATGCAAAGGGCATGGGGTATCCTCGTCACAATGTTTTAAGCCCAAACCACACCCCGAAAAAGCCCGGTCTCCCTCAATAGCAAGGATGACACTTTTCAGCGTCAACTCGGGTTTCTCAGGAGCGAAGTAGAAACCCCCGTTTTTCCCTTTCAACGACTTAACAAACCCATACCTGACCAGCCTTTGTAATATCTTGGCAGTAAAAGACCGGGGGGTCTCAATCTCAGAAGCAATTTCCACAATGCCGGGCCTCCTGCCCTTCATATTCTGGCACTGGATATAAATCAGCCCCCTTAATGCATATTCAGTCTCTTTTTTAAACACCTTCTAAATAAATTTTGTTGAGTCTACAAAAATACAATAATTTATAATTTACTAAAAGACCTTTTAGTCCTTTATTAAAAATGTTTTTTATATTTGCATATCAAAAGGTGAAGTTATTTAAAGTTAAATGGGATTTTCGAGAGGATTATATTGATTTTAGCCCCGAGTAATCAGGGAGTTAGGTTTTTGTATCATCCCGAATACTCGGGATAAAATAAAGTGAAAAATGAAACATCTACAATTAAATGAATCAACCGTAGGCGAGATTGTTGCAAACGATTTCAGGGCCTCATCAGTATTCAAAAATGTTGGTATTGATTTTTGCTGTGGAGGCAAACAAACACTGTCCGAAGCATGCCATGAAAAAGGTATTAACCCGGAAGATATAGCGTCAGAATTAGAAAAGCTGGAGCAGGAACAGATAAGCCCTGCCCTGAATTTTAAAGATTGGGAACCAGGGTTCTTATGTGATTATATTGCAAATACGCATCATAAATATGTTATAAAAAGTTTACCCGACCTTGTATTTTACACAGAAAAAATTGCTTCGGTGCATGGAGAACACCACCCTGAATTAATCGAAGTAGCAAGCCTGTTCAAAAAATTAAACGAGGAACTTACCCAACACCTTAAAAATGAAGAGGAGGTTCTTTTCCCATCGATTAAAGAAGTGGTATCAACAGGGTCGTTAAAAGCAAAAGAGGTAATAATCAGTGAAATTACACGTATGCTTGGCGAGCATGAATTTGCGGGAGGCGCAATGGACGAGATCAACAGGATAACAAAAGGTTACCTTGTCCCGGACGATGGGTGCAACACGTACCATGCTGCGTTTAAATTACTCCAGCAATTTGAGGACGACCTGCACATCCATGTCCACCTTGAAAATAATATTCTTTTCCCTAAAGCATTGGAGTTAGCAAATTAAATATTCAACATCTAAACAGAATCTTATGAAAACAAAAAAGTTATGGTTACTCTTTATTGCAGTAATGACTATTTCATTTAGTGTCCTATTGTATTATGGGAGTGAAATTTACCGTAAGGCCCCTCCTATCCCTGAAAAGGTTGTAACTACGAACGGTACAGTTTTGTTTACCGGGCAAGACATCAAAGACGGGCAGAATGTCTGGCAATCGTTAGGAGGGCATCAGGTTGGTACCGTATGGGGGCATGGGGCTTACCTGGCACCCGACTGGAGTGCCGACTGGCTGCATAAAGAAGCCGTTTTTATTTTAGACAAACTGGCTCAACAAACCGAAGGCGTTCCATATTCACAGCTTAGCGAAGAAAAACAGGCATCGTTAAAAATTACCCTTCAAAAAGAGTTGAGGAAGAATACCTATGATGCAGGCAAGAATACGATTACAGTTTCGCCGTTAAGGGCCGAGGCAATAGCCGCAAACAGTAAATTCTATGCGGGGCTGTTTACAAATGCACCCGAACTGGCTGGCCTTCGCGATGCCTATAGCATCCCTGAAAACTCATTGAAAACCCCTGAGAGAGTGCGCCTGTTAAATGCATTCTTCTTTTGGATTTCCTGGTCGTGTGTAACCGAACGGCCGGGGCAGGATATTACCTATACCAACAACTGGCCTGCTGAAGAGCTGGTTGCAAACCACCCAACCGGGTCAATGCTTTTATGGACAGGTTTTAGTGTAATTATCCTTTTAGCCGGAATCGGGCTGATGGTATTGTATTATGCACGCAGGCGTGAAGAAGCCGCCGATTCATCCCCGTTACCTTTCTCTTTAAAAAATGAAAAACAAACACCTTCGCAAAAGGCAACCGTTAAATATTTCTGGATTGTTTCGCTACTGCTGCTGGTACAGGTAGTAATGGGCGCAATCACAGCCCACTATGGTGTCGAAGGGCAGGGCTTTTACAAGTTCCCGCTTGCCGATTTCCTGCCTTATGCCGTTTCCCGCACATGGCATGTCCAGATCGCTATTTTCTGGATTGCCACGTCATGGCTGGCAACAGGTTTATATTATGCCCCGGCAATTTCAGGCGTAGAGCCGAAATACCAAAGGCTGGGTGTTAACTTCCTGTTCATTTCATTGCTTATTATTGTTGTAGGCTCGCTTATAGGCGAATGGCTGGGTGTGATGCAAAAACTCGGATTTGTACAAAACTTCTGGTTTGGGCACCAGGGCTATGAATACGTTGACCTGGGGAGGTTCTGGCAAATATTCCTGTTTGTAGGCCTTATTATATGGGTACTGCTTATGGGACGGGCTATCTGGCCTGTTTTAAAACAAAAATCAGAAAGCAGGAACCTTTTAATTTTATTTTCTATTTCAACGGTAGCCATTGCCGCTTTTTATGGGGCAGGCCTTATGTGGGGCCGTCAAACTAATCTGGCTATTGCCGAATATTGGCGCTGGTGGGTTGTCCACCTTTGGGTTGAAGGGTTCTTTGAAGTATTCGCGGCAGTTGTGGTAGCTTTCCTGTTTGTACGGTTAGAGATTATTAAAGCGGCAACAGCAACCACAGCAGTATTATTCACAACCATAATCTTCCTGACCGGTGGTATACTGGGTACATTCCACCACCTTTATTTTACCGGTACGCCAACTGCGGTGATGGCACTTGGGGCTACCTTTAGTGCCCTTGAGGTAGTTCCCCTGGTTTTAATGGGTTTTGAGGCTTTTGACAACCTGAAAATAAGCCGGAGCTCAAAATGGATAAAAGCATATAAATGGCCTATTTACAGTTTTATTGCAGTTGCTTTCTGGAATCTTGTGGGTGCCGGGCTACTCGGATTTCTGATCAACCCCCCAATAGCATTATATTACATGCAGGGGCTAAATACAACCGCAGCCCATGGGCATACAGCCCTGTTTGGCGTTTACGGGATGTTAGGCATCGGGCTTATGCTTTTTGTTTTGCGTGATATGAATAAAGACGTTGTATGGAAAGAGCGTTGGATAAAATTTGCGTTCTGGAGCATTAATATTGGCCTGGCCGCCATGGTGCTTATCAGTGTCCTGCCAATTGGCTTGTCGCAAGCTGTTGCCAGCATACAGGATGGGTTATGGTATGCACGTTCGGCAGAGTTCCAGCAACAACCATATATCATAACACTTAAATGGCTGAGGATAATCGGAGATACAATTTTTGCTGCAGGTACAGTTGCCCTCGTCTGGTTTATATTCGGGCTGAAAGGAGGCTGGAGTATCAAAAAAGATAACTAATAGGCTATTTAAAACTATTAGAGATTCCTTTATGAAAAAGCGCACATTCAATTGAATGTGCGCTTTTTTTTATTACAGGGGCTTTATCCTGGTATTTAAATAAACTCCGATGTTTCGTTCAGGAAGTTCAAATTCAAGGCTTATGAAGCACTAAAATTGGGAGTTCCGAGGACTCGAAATGGCCAATTTCGGATAAGTGTAACGAAGAAGCCGGACTTTATGGGCAGACACTAAATAATAATGTTTTTATACATATCAATTGATTCTAAACATCAGATTGCTTATATTTGGTTTAAAAATAACTAGACTTTGAACCATTTGCCCCAAATAAGTTTTTCTCCTGAGGCCCACAAACATCTGTGGATTGTAAAAATCCTGTCTCCTTTTAACCAGAGAATCATTAATAAGCTAAAACAATCAGCAACAGCACAGCAAAGTACCTCCATGAAATGTTGGTATATAAATAAAATAGATAATCTAATATTAAAGAAATGAAACTTGAAAGAATACTTGATAATCTAAACTCATTTGAGAAAAATTCTTTTTTAAAAATTATTGACGGAATACTTGCCAATAGTCCAAAGAATAGTAAAGAAATTGATTTAGTTTTGAGTGATTCAAGCCGAGACTTAAAAAACATAGACAACATCAATATCGTAAAAGTCTTTAATTTAATTGAAGATGAGTTTGCTGAATATGTTAAAACAGAATTTGTTAATACTACCTCACAACTTGATATCTTATCAGATATAATTACTCGTGACGGAAATTGTATAATGAAGCAAGATTGGTTTGCACGATTATATGAGACAAAATTAAAGAATCTTGATAAAAAGTTAAAAGCTTTTGAAAAATCTCTCAAAGATGAGAAATCAAATATTGGAGAGAATAGAAGAAGAGATTATAAAATTTACAAGGCATGTTTACATACTGCCTATTTTAATGATATCGCTAATAATCAGGATACCAAAGTAACAACAGATGAACAGACAATATTAATCACCCTGTCTCAACAACTAGGTTTGTCCCAAGAGGAAATAAAACTGATTAATTATCTAATCATTCCTGTGAGAAAACTTGAAATAGATTCAGTAATCAATGATTTGAAGTCAATTGGTGTCATTTTTTATTCAAAAAAAACAAGTACAATTTATATTGCAGATGAAATCGTTAAGATTTTACGTAAAGTAAGAGGAAAAGAGATTGCTGATAAATTTTTCAGACGTGTCCTAAAGTTACTACGAGAATCGCAAGTAAACCTTATCTGTAAAAGATATAATATCGATTGGAGGCTGCCTCTTGACCTGAAAATTAGAGATATAATAAAGGAAGGCATCTCGTTTACAAGTGTTCTAATAAATGACTTGCATAAAGATGGCACAAAAATTACGGAGAAAAAGAAACTTATAAATGAATTGTGTAACAAAGGGCTGAAAATACAACCTTCTTTAAAAGGTATTACAATTGAAGAAAAGGTCAATAATCTGATCAAATATTTTGAGTCCATTGAAAGAGATGAAAAGGTAGGAATTTCGATTGATGGATATGAAAAGTTATTGCTTGAAATGGGTGAAATCCTTCCAGAACTGAACCAAATGTTAAAAAATGAATTTGAACTTCAGGAGGAAAATATTCTAATAAGCAATAATTTACTTGATTATAATATTAAACCTAGAGATATCCTGGAAGTTGTACCAAAAAATGATCTTGAAATTTTCTGTAAGAAAAAAGAAATTAAACTTAGAGGAGATTTAGTAATCAATATTTTAAATGCATATAAGGATTCTGAAAATCTTTATCTTGAGAACTTTGAAAACATTGGTTTTCGTAATCTACATGCTTTAAAAGACAATAGAATTATTATTAAGGAGAGTGAACTGGGATCAAAATTTGAGGAATTAACAAAAAAAATATTCAGCAAACTTGGATTTAATGTTGATGAGAAACTAAGAAAACAACTCAATACAAATAAGGACAAAATAGATGTTGTTATAAATCTCGAAAATAATGATTTAATACTCATTGAATGTAAAACAATCAAAGAAAGTGGTTACAATAAGTTCAGCTCTGTTTCCAGGCAATTAAAAGCATACTCATCTTTAGCAACAAAAAATAAATTTAGAGTAATCAAATCGCTTCTGATAGCACCCGATTTTTCAGATGATTTTATAAAGGACTGTGGACTTGATTATGAACTCAATTTATCATTGATAACCGCTTCAACACTTATTAATATCCTTGAATGTTTTAAAAACACAAAACATAAGCAATTCCCTTATAATTTACTAATGAGAGATGTATTGATTCAGGAGGAAAGAGTAATAAAAGCAATTGGCAAATAAAGTAATACAAACAACCAAGTACCTGGATACCCAGCCCGGCAATAGTGAGGGTTTCACTCTAAGTGAAGCCCTCACTAAAGGATTCGCGAACTCCCGAGGGGAAAAGCAGACTTCTGAATGTACTACCTGAACATGTTGGGCCGGGGCAACGGCAATATCGATGCCGGAGGCATCATATATTTATAGAAACATGCAAATACATAGGTATTCGACCCCGGCCGGGGTCGAACATTTGGCAACATTTACCATCTTGCTATAAAGATGCAAACCCTCCGGGTTTGAGGAAAATCTCAAGATGCGGTTAAAACGGAATACAAACAACTAAGCTTTCGGATACCCGGCACGGAAAAAGTGAGGGTTTCACTCTAAGTGAAGCCCTCACTAAAGGACTCGCGAGCCCCGGAGGGGAGAAGCAGCCTCTTGAATGTACTGCCGGAGCATGTTGGGCCGGGGCAACGGCAATATTGATGCCGGAGGTATCATATATTTATAGGAAACGCATTTGAGGTTGACAATACGACCCCGGCCGGGGTCGAAC